>CAJLIR010000004.1 GCA_905206805.1 uncultured Caryophanales bacterium
TCTTTTTCAATATATTTACGATATTCATTTAACGTAGTAGCACCAATACAATGTATTTCACCTCTCGCCAACATTGGTTTTAACATATTACCTGCATCCATTGCTCCTTCTAGAGCACCGGCACCTACAATCATATGAATTTCATCAATAAACATGATAATTTCTCCATCTGATTCCCTAACTTTTTTTAATACTGCTTTTAATCTATCTTCAAATTCACCACGATATTTTGCGCCTGCTATTAAAGCACCCATATCTAGTTCCCAAATAATTTTATTTTTCAAGCTAGTTGGTACATCACCTTTAACAATTCTTTGGGCAAGGCCTTCCACAATTGCGGTTTTACCAACACCAGGTTCTCCAATTAAAACTGGATTATTTTTGGTTTTTCTAGATAAAATTCGAGTAATACTACGTATTTCTTCATCACGACCAATTACAGGATCAACTTTACCATCTTTAACGCTATCAGTAATGTTTCTACCATACTTAGTCAATACATCTTCTAAATTTTCTTGATAAGGATTTTGTCCATTCATAAGTATTCCTCCCTTTCTAAATCTACTCAAAAAGTGAATGGTAACTCCACTCACTACTAATTATATCATATTTTTAGCACTTGTCAAGTGCAAGTGCTAATTATTTAACAACTTTAATAAATTTATTAATCCTATCATCTGTTGTATTTAATTCCTCATCTATCATATTAGCATTAAACCTTATCCACCTATTCATAGCATCATTATTGTCTTGAACAGCTAAATCTTTAATATATCCCCTATAACTTTCACGATATAAAAGATACTTCTTTGAAAAATAAAAAGCAGGCTCTTTAAAATGCAAATTATATTTTTTATTGGTTTGTTTCCACAATTCCCCATATTGCAACAATCTTGCTGTTCTTGTATTACCATCATTAAATGGTTGTGATACAGCTAACCAACCGTGAATTAAAATAGGTTTTATAAACAAATCAAGTTCGTGTTGATTATCAGAATTTATATAATCACACAAATTTTGCATATCATTTATGACATCTTTTGATGGAATTGGCATATATTCAATAATTTTATTTCCAGATTCGTCAAAATGACCTACCCAAGTACCATCATCTTCACTTCTTTCAGGATTCCTAAAGCCATAATTTTCTTCCTTATCCGCTTTTGTTCCCTCAATCACTCTAGAATGTAATGAGTCGATATCCTTAACACCTATAAGTTCCTTGTCAGAAAAAAGTTTTTCCAAAATTTTAATTGACGTATTTCTTTTAGTTAAATTATATGCAGTTATCATAAAACTGTCTTCATTATCCAAATTTTGATTGTTTATAAGTTCCTGTGTTCGCATTGCTCTTAAATACGTTGTAAGTTGATTTGATGTTAAATTTTCTAATTTATTTATATAAATAGTATACTTTTCTAAAACACTCTCTAAAATATAAGAAGTACTACCTAAAACCTTAAAATTTTTTATTTTCATAATATCCCCCTCTTTTTTTGTGTATATTATACACAGTTTTGGATAAATGTCAAGCAAAAATAAAAATATGAACAAAATTCATACTTTTATACTTTTATTAAATATAAAATTAATAATATGAGTTACTTTTACTAGTCTTCTAGATTCTTCTAATCTTAAATACTTAGGATTTAAATCAGAAAAAGTTTTATTATTAATAGAAGTTCTAACTCTATCTAACCCATCAGCATCTTTTAATATACTTGCTAATAGAGTAAATCTTTCATAATTTTGCAATTTATATTTATTAAAAATTCGCTTATTAAATTTATCTGGTACTGAATGAAACTCTACTATTGCTTTTAAAATACTAATATTTTCTCGAATTTTATATATTTCATCATTAACAACTTTATCAATTTTTTTTGCACCATTTAATCCATGCTTTTCATCATACAAATCGTTAATTCTACCAATATCATGATATTTACAAGCATCTAAAATAATACGATTATCAACATTATTTAAATTATATTTTTGTGATAAAAATAAACCAAATATTAACACTTTTACATTATGATTAAATCCGTGCATATTGCTTTTATATAGGTATTCTTTTTTTATAGAATTAATCTCATCGCTTATTTTTTGTTTATTATTATTTAAAATAACATTAAATTCATTATAAGATAATTGATTTTCAAAATTTAAATATTTACGATAATTTTGATTACTAAGTTTTATATTATAATCTTCTTCATAATTATATTCATTTTTATCAAAAAAAAGACTTTGAATATTTTCATTAATCATAATCATCACCTTACTTAAGATCAAAAATATTAAGATTATTATCTATTTTTATATTATATAAATTAGCATTCTTACCCAATCCTGGAAGTGTTAAAACATTTGATAAGTAAACAATAATAAATGATGCACCATTATTGATTTTTATATCTTTTATTTCAACTTCAAAATTACCAACAACACCAATTTTATTTGAATCATCAGATAAAGAATATGGTGTTTTGGCTATACATACAGGTAAATTACCAAAATTATTATTTTCTAAATATGTAATTTTTTCATCTATTTCTTTAGAATAAATTACCCTTTTTGCTCTATATATTTGTTTACAAATTAAATTTATTTTTTCCTTTATAGATTGATTAAAACTATATAATGGTTTAAAATTACTATCTTTATTTGTAATTTCTATAATTTCACTAGCTAGCTTTATAGCACCACTACCACCATTCATATAAGAATCAACTAAAATGCAGGGAACATTTTTGTTTGAACAAAATTCTTTTGTAAAATTTATATCCTCAACTAAATCATTAGAAAATTTATTAATGCAAACAACTACGTTGTCTAAATATTTTTTCATATTTTCAATATGAACATTTAAAATTTCTAATCCTTTTTTTAAATCGTTATGACCATTATACATTAAACTTTTTATAGTTACATTTATAATAATAGCATCCGGTTTTATATTACCGACTTGACACTTAATATCCAAAAATTTTTCTGCCCCTAAGTCAGAGCCAAAACCAGCTTCAGTAATAACATAATCAGCTAAATTTAAAGCAATCTTAGTTGCGATTAAAGAGTTACATCCATGCGCAATATTGGCAAATGGTCCTCCATGAATTATAACTGGATTATGTTCTAATGTTTGAACTAAATTGGGTTTAATTGCATCTTTTAATAAAATTACTAAACCATCAATACAATTCAGCTGATAAGCAAAAACAGGTTTATTTTTTTTATTATAGGCAATTATTATATTACCTAATCTTTTTTTCAAGTCTTCTATACTACTTGCTAAACATAATATTGCCATTATTTCACTAGCAGCTGTAATATTATATTTTTCCTTAATTTTAATATCATTATAACCAATTTCAATATTTCTTAAGAATCGATCATTAATATCAATACAGCGATTAAAAACTATTTTTTCTATATCTATTTCTAGTTGATTACCGTAATATATATGATTATCTATAGCTGCAGATAGTAAGTTATTTGCAGTTGTAATTGCATGCATGTCTCCAGTAAAATGTAAATTAATATCTAATGATGGTACTACTTGGGCAAATCCACCACCAGTTGCTCCGCCCTTCATACCAAACACAGGTCCTAATGATGGTTCTCTTAAAACTGCAACCGATTTTTTATTTAACTTATTTAAAGCATCATTTAATCCAACACTAACTGTAGTTTTACCCTCACCATATGGTGTTGGATTTATAGATGTTACTAAAATTAGTTTGCCTTTATTTGTTTTTTGTCCTAATAAGCTTAAATCTAATTTTGCTTTATATTTACCGTAACATTCATATTGATTTTCTTTTATATTAAGTTTACTTGCAATTTTATCAATTGGCAACAGTTTACAATCATTAGATATCTCAATATCACTTTTCATTTTATCACCCGTAATATTATATTTTTTTATTGTTCATTATTATGAATTTTTTCTATGATATTTTCTATATTCTTTCCATACTCAATTGATTCATCATAAACAAATGTAAGCTCTGGTATATGTCTTATATCTATTCTATCTGCAAGCATTTTTCTAATAAAACCACTTGCATTATTTAAAGCAGCAATAGTACTCTTTATTTTATTTCTATCAAAAACAGTTACATAAACTTTAGCAAAACTTAAATCACTTGAAACTTTACAATCAGTTACAGTTACAAATTTTATATCATTATCTTTGATTTCTGTAGCTAGTATATAACTTAATTGTTTAACCATTTCACTTGAAATTCTTTCTATTTTTATACTCATAAATTTCACCTCTTCTATTATTTATTATATCATTTTTAGTATTTATTAGCAAACAAAAAGGAAGCCTATACTTCCAATTTACATTATAATTCTACATTATGATACACATGGTTTACATCTTCGATATCGTCAAGTAATGTTAAAAGTCTATTAAACATTTCTAAATCTTCGCCACTTAAAGTAATTTTATCTTTTGGTAACATTGTTATTTCATCCATATCAAATTGAACGTTTGGTAGTACTTTAGTTATTGCCTCTTTTATTTTAAAATTATCCTGAGGATCACCATATATAACAATTGAATCCCCATCTAATTCCATATCAACATTATCTATACCACTTTCAATTAAAGCATCAAGAGTTTGTTCTTCAGTTAAACCTTTAAAACTTATAATACATAAATTATCGTAATTATATGTAATACTACCCATACTACCCATCTTACACTTTGTTTTATTTAGTGCAGCTCTAACCGAACTTATAGATCTATTAACATTATCTGTTAAACAATCAATAACAATTGTAGATCCAGCTGGTCCAAAAACCTCGTAGCGAACTGAATCATAAGATTCATCAGCACCACTATTTACTTTATCAATTGCCCTTTTAATAATGTCGGCTGGTACTTGTTCCTTCTTTGCTCTTTCTATTAATCTTTTAAGAGATGCATTACTAGCTGTTTCAACACCACCATTTTTAGCAGCTTGATAAATTTCTCTTGCGTACATTGAATAAATTTTACCACGTGCTGCACCTGTTTTTTGAATACTAGCTTTTCTTACCTCATAAGCTCTTCCCATATAAAATCACCTTTTTCTATAAATATATTTTTATTTTACTTTAATTAAATCAAAAACGCAATATGATATTATCTATTTTTCTATTTATATTGACATTTTTTTAAAGCATCTTTTGCAGCATTTTGTTCAGCTTCTTTTTTACTATGAGCAACTCCCCTACCATAAATTACGTCATCTATTTTAACTTCAACTGTAAAAGTTTTATTATGGGCTGGACCTTCTTCATTTATAACAACATACTCTAAACTTCTTTTATCAGTTTGAACCAATTCCTGTAATACAGATTTATAATCATCGAAAAAATCAATTTCTTTATTTTCAATAATTGGTATTACATATTTATAAATAAAATCTTTAACAACATCAATTCCTTTATCTAAAAATAACGCTCCTGTAAATGACTCAAAAATATCTGCAACTATTGCTTTTCTTAAATTTCCTCCATTATCACTTTCACCCTTACCAAGTAAGATATGCTGATTTAAACCTAAATGAAGAGAATATTCATATAAAGCATTCTCACATACATAATGAGCTCTTAATTTTGTCATTTTTCCTTCACCATCATTATTTTTTAAATATAAATACTCACTCATTATTAATTCTAAAACTGCATCTCCTAAATATTCAAGTCTTTCATAACTTTCAACATTGTGCTCATTAGCATAAGATGTATGTGTAAAAGCTGTTTGGTATAATTTATTATTTAAATCCACATTCAAATATTTAACAATATCCATAATTTCACCCTCGATAATATTATACCATTTATACTTTAAGATGTAAATTAATGAAAAAAACATTAGTTTATAGTAGAATACTTTCTATTTGTTCTTATAAATGAGAAAAATTAAAAATTGCATTTAAGTTTTGATAAATTATATCAACTATATAAAATCAAAATAAAAGGTACTCTTAATATTTCAAGTAGTAAACTAAATTTCAATTATGAGTTAAAATACAATTATTTTAAGTTAATTTATAAAAAAAACTTGTAAAGACTTAGAAATTCATCCTAAATATTTAATTTACATTTAAAAAATTTTTTAGTATAATAATTATGGTGTTAATATGAAATATATATTAATTGGACTAATAAAATTTTATCAAATGATACCAGGTCCTTGGCATAATAAATGTAGATATATTCCAAGTTGCTCCAATTATGGTATTGACGCAATTAATGAATATGGCTCCATTAAAGGATCTTTTCTTACAATAAGAAGAATATTAAAATGTAATCCATTATTTAAGGCAGGTTATGATCCTGTTAAAAAGGAGGAAAAAAAATGAAAAAACTTATAACGTTATTATTAATTACGACATCTATTTTAACAAGTGGGTGTTTAAAACGTGACAATCTTGAAAATATTGAAATTTATACAACCAGTTATCCTATTGAATATATCACAAATCGACTTTATGGAGAACATAGCACTGTCAAAAGTATATACCCAGATGGAGTAATAATTGATTCATATGAACTAACTGATAAACAAATTAAGGACTATAGTAACTCAAGTTTATTTATTTTTAATGGATTAGCACCTGAAAAAAAATATGTAGCACCAATGTTTGAACATAACAAAAAAATAAAAATAATTGATACAACACTTAGTATGGATTATGAAAATTATATTGAGGAATTATGGTTAAATCCATCAAATTTTCTTATGCTTGCACAAAATATAAAAATTGGATTTAATGAATATATAAATAATCACTATCTAAAAAATGACATCGATGAAAAATATGAAGAATTAAAAGTAGAAGTTTCAAATTTAGATGCTAAAATAAAACTAATGGTAGAAAGTTCTACTAACAAAACAATTGTTGTTTCAGACGATTTATTCAAATTTTTAGAAGATAAATATGGTCTTACAGTTATATCACTTGAAGAAAATGATAATTTAACCGATAAAACAAAAGCTGATGTTATCAATCTAATAAATAGTGGAAAAATAAGTTATATATTTACAACACAAAATAAAGAAATCAATAATACTGTAAATGAAATTAAAGAACAAACAAATGTAGAATTAGTAGAACTTAAAACAGTTGCAAATTTAACAGAAGAAGAAAGAAAAAATAAAGACGATTATTTTACATTAATGAATTACAATTTAGAATTATTAAAACAAGAATTATATGACTAAAAAAGTAACAAAGTTACTTTTTTTAATTGATAGAGACATTACTATAATAATGAGATAAAATTTGTTTATAATTGTATCCATTTTGTGCCATACCATTTGCGCCATATTGGCTCATTCCAACACCATGACCATATCCTCTAGTAGTTATAGTTAAAAGGTTATCATTTAATCCTATATCAAAATCAGCTGACCTAAGACCCAATATATTTCTAAATTGAACTCCACTAAAAATTTTACCACCAACACTTATTTTACTAACTCTTGAAGAACTATTTCTCTCTATTATACTTATTTCATCACCATTTGATATATTTGTTCCTAATTTTGAATTAAAAGTATTTAAATCCATAGTTTGTGTTCTAAAAAAACTAGAAGCATCTCTATCCCAAGAACTTTCAACACTTTTTAAATAAGGAATATCATTTTCCCAAACATTAATAGAGTCTTCTGTATAACCATTACTTGTTGAAAAATATACTGCATCTATATATTCATCATTGTATTTTAATGTTGTGCCTTCTGTAGATAAAACAGCATCCTTAATTTTATTATAATACTTATCAAAATCTGCTCCCCATTTATTTCTCATTTGATCTATATCAATATAATTTTGTGTAGAATTATTATCTGTTAAAGTAACTCCTTTACTTAACTTATTTAAAGCATAAGTACGCGCTATTACACTTTGAGCCTTCAAAGCTTCTATATGAAATGATGCCGGCATTTCCGCTGCTACTACTCCTATAACATAATCTTCTAATTCTATATTTATAGTATTACCATTATGAATTAATGAAATGAGATTTTTATTTTCTTCTTTTACTTCAACATCAGATAAATTATTGTCTGTATTAGTAAAATCATTACTTTCGCCTTTATTAGTATTTTCGTCTTGAAAAATAGGTAAATCATTATTTTTCTCATTTGGTAATTCATTAACCATATCATCATTTTGAATATCATTACTTTGAATATTGCTATTTTGGTTATTATTTATCCCACTAACTATTTCGTTGTTTTTATCTTCCTCATTATTTTGTACAAAGGAATTTTCATTTAAATCATCAATATTAGAATATGATAAATCACTATTTGAATCAAATATTTCACTACTAATTAAATTTTCAATTCCTTTTTCACTATTTAATAATTTGAATTCAAAATCACTTGTAGAATTAGAACTATTTATTGCTAATGTTGCAACGACAATAGTACCTACCATTAAAACTACTTTTGTTCCCTTATAACCTATATTTTTTATATAATTTTTAATAGTATTAATATAACCATCTTTTCCTTTTGGTATATTAAAATTACCAAATTCATAATTAAAATCAAAATACAAAAATAATGTATCATCAATAAGTCTATATTTACTAATCATAGTATCACCACTTATATTTTTGACACATTATGTTTTTTTATGTAATTAAAGTTCAATTAATTTTTGAGTTTCAATATATTTATAAAAATCATTACAAGTAATATGACACTTAGGTTTTTCATATTCATATAAAAAAACTTTTGAACTGTCACTTACTTCTTTATGACTACTTTTAAATTTATAAATTACATCATCAAATAAATCTTTAATAGAATTATATTTATGAATACCTTTATATTCACCCCAAGAATGTTCAAACCAATAATAATTTTTATCGTCATTATATACTAAAAATGTATGTGAAGGTAACATATCATTATCAATAATATAAATAAAATAGGTTTTAAAATTAATATTACTATCAGAAAATAGTTTTCTTTCTAATTCAACCTGATCCCAACACACACCACATTTTGAAGTTAATAATTCTTCTGGTGTTTGCAAATAATAAAATTTATCAAATTCATTATCCCATTTATTTAAATCATTAATTATATTTTGTCCACTGGAATCCTTAAATCCATATTCTATTTGATTCATTACAGAAAATATCTTTTTAACTTTATCTTTCATATATACCTCAAAATTTACATATATAATTTTTTAAATAGCCTTTTTGTATTTTTAGTAGTTATACTTTCAACTTCTTCAAAACTCATTTCTTTTACTTCAGCAATTTTACTTATTATGTATTTTATATTAGATGTTCTATTAATTTCCCCTCTAAATGGTTCTGGTGAAATATACGGACTATCTGTTTCAACTAAAAATAAATCATTAGGCACTAACTTTGCTACTTCAATTGACTTTCTAGCTGTTTTATAAGTTATTCTACCTCCAAATGATATATAATAACCATTTTCTATTAAATAATTTAAAGCATCTATATCTGGTTGAAAACAATGAAAAACACATCCATATTTAGGTTTAACATAATTATTAAATATTTCTATTACTAATTTATTAGTATTATTAGAATGAATAACAACTGGTAAATGAAGTTCATTAGCAATTATAATTTGTTTAATCAAATATCTTTTTTGTTCTTCAAAATTATTTTTATTACTATCTAAACCAATTTCACCAATAGCAACAACTTTATCAGTAATTTCTAAATTATATAAGGAATTTATGTCTTGTGATTCAGTATATAAAGGATGTATTCCAATAGTAGAATAGAATTTGGGATTCATTTTTGAAATCATAATTGATTCGTTTGAAGTATCAATATCAAGTCCAACATTTATAACACTTTCAATATCATCATTATCAATTATTTCATTAATATAATCTAAAGTATTTTTTAAAACAATACTATTAATATGCATATGTGAGTCTATTGCCATAATATCAACTCTTTTCCTATTATATATAATTCATATATTTATATTGATGCCATAAAAGATAAAATAAAACAACTATTAATAACACCAGTTATAAGTAGTAATTAATATAAGTGTAACACAAATAAACAAAAAATGCACAGTATTTTTGATATATTGTGCATTTTTGCATTTTTTAGACATTTTTTGCACAATCATAGTGCATTTTAGTATATAAACTCGAAAAGTTCGAGTATTAATCAATCTTGCGTTAGTAATTTAGATGTTTACAACTTTTTACTTAATTTTTTGGGAACTATTTGTTCTTCATTAATCGATTTTATTACACTACCATCGAGAATATTAATAATGTTAAAAGTATAATTATATTTTTTTAACAGTTCAGCTATAATTGCACATACTTCTGCGTTTATATACAAAGGATTAATATATATTGCAACACCATATTCGTCTATAGAAATATTATCTTCTATTACTATTTCTCTATCACAAAACGTATCATCACTTATTACTAATTCATCTAATAATTTTGGAGCAAGCAAAATACCAAATTTTGCATAATAAATAGCAACATCATATCCATTGTCATCTTTTATATTTTTTTTGAATCTAGATGCATAAATACTGTCAGAATGACATGCGACAAAGGTGAAATAATATGTATAAGGATTAGCACAATCGTTATGTGTAATACCATATTTTTTAAAATCACATGGCCTATAAATATATCTACATTTTAAGACACTTTCAAGTTTGGCTAAACAAAAATTTTGTCTAAATTTGCCATTGTTATCATTTTGCCAATCAACTATTCCATGGTATAAATAATACTTAACATCTAAATTTTTCACGTTATCACCTGTAATTTTGGCCTTATTGTATCAAAATTCAATTAATAATTCAATAATATTTTATCATGACAAAATATTTAACCACTAGGTATTTTGACACAAATATTAAAATTACTAGCGAGAATTTTTATTACATAAAAAAAATCAACCATATTTCAAACTGAAAATGTATTTAAAGTTTGAATAGTTCGAACATATTCGCCAATAGTGCTGACGACGAAGTAGTTTACAACTCTTTCGCATAAAGACGATTGATTTATATCAATCACTAATTTAATTATACACTATTTTTATAAATAATTCCATATTTTTAAATTTGGAAATTTCACTTCTATTTACTCTCAATTAAATATTTATTATCTTCATTTACTTGTTGTTGTAATACTTCTAATTCCTTAACATTCTTATTATTTCTTAAAGCTCCCATTTGATTTCTTGCTGATTCATTTAATTGAATAAGTCTATCAGATTGTTTTATATTCATTCTAATCAATTCTGCATTTGTGTTTTCTAAATTATTTAAAATAATTAGATGAAGTAAATCTGTATAATCCCTCATATTCCCATTCTTAGAAAGTTTTGGATTATCTTCTTTCCATTCTTTAGCAGTCATACCAAACAATGCAACATTTAATACATCTGCCTCATTTGCATATACAAACTTAATTTGTTGTTCTGTTAAAGTAGGAACTATATATTTTTTTATTGCATCAGTATGAACAACATAATTTAATTTAGATAATAATCTATTTGCATGCCATTCAATTTTTTCTTGATATGTTTCATTTCTTTTTAATCTTTCAAATTCTTTAATTAAATATAATTTAAATTCAGGACTAATCCAACTAGCAAACTCAAAAGCAATATCACTTCTTGCAAAAGTTCCACCACCATATTTACCCGATTTAGAAATAATACCAATAGCATTTGTTTCCCTAATCCATTTTTGAGGCTACATAGTAAATGCATGTCTTCCTGCTTCATTTTTAAAGTGGACGAATTCGACCACTTTAAAATTTTCATTATTTAATTCTTCCCATACGCCTAGAAAAGAAATTAAGAATTTGTCTTGTAAGAACTTAATAAATTTCTTCCATAATTCTTTGAAATAATCTAATGCTTCTTGTAATTGAGATACTTTATCTTCTAACATACCAATAGTATCTTCTGAAAATTCTGATCTATTTTCTAAATCTGATATTCTTTCATCTCTTGTTTGTATTTTTTTATTTAGGTTTCTAACTTCATTAGAGTGTTCTCTCATATCATCTTCGTATTTTTTCAAAATAACATCTATGAATTTGCATATTTTAAATTAGAATTAGTATCATTAGTTTGTTCTATTTAATTTTTAATTTTATCAATATCCTCACTTGAAATAGTGAAGTTATTTTTATTCATAATTGTTGGTTTTAAGTTTTCAATGATATTATTTATTTCGTTAGATTTATCGTTTAATTCATCAGTTTTATTATTTAATTCTTTAAGTTCTTTTTTATATTTGTTAAATTCAATATAAAAATGTACAAAAAATTGAAAATAAAAATATCGTTTTTTCTACATTCTTATAGTATCATTAACAGATACTAACAAAGATAAATATTTTAAACTCTCTGGTGTAAAAAGAATAACACTACATTAATTTAGACATAGTCATGTTTCATTCTTAGCAAATGAATATGTTAAAAATGATCAAACAGACACTACTAAATTTTTTATTATAACAAGTGCAAGAATGAATCATACAATAGAATTTATGCAAAACACTTATCTTCATCTATTTGATGATTTTCAAAAAGAAATAGTAGACTTGATCAATAAGAAAACAAACAATATTTATGGTTAGCAAGATCAAAAGCAAGACCAAAAAAAATTAAAACCGTTGATTTTCAACGGTTAATTTCATATTGGTGCTGACGACGTAAAGGTTTACAACTTTGTTGACGAATCTAATATATAAATCAATCTAATATTATTTTAACACATATGTAATATTTTTTCCACTTCCAACCATAACAATTAATTTATTTTCGCGCATATTATTTAATATATTTTTAGCTCTCGTTGAAGAAATATCTAATAATTGTTCAACTATATTTCTATTTATCTTATTATTTTTCTTTAAATATTCTACTATTTTTTCTTCTTGTGTTAAATTAGAAGGTAATATTTTTTCATGATTTTCAACATAGTTAACATTATATAATGTTACATTAAATGCATTATCTGTATCTACAAATATAGGTTTTTTATTATAATCATCGTATGATTGAATTATTCTGCCAATTCCAGTCCCAAAACTTTCAACATATTTTAATCTATAAAATATATTTGCCAAATTAGGATTTCTGCTTTCGGATATTCCTAAATATAAATCATTTAAGCTTAACCCTTTAACAATACCACCCAATGAAGTTATTTCAAAATGATCATCATAAAGTGAAATAAGAATACTTCCTTTGTAATTATAGTCTCTATGAATAATTGCATTTAATAATGATTCTCTTATCGCATATTCAGGGTAATCCTTTGTATCAATTCTTTCTAACCCAACAATTCTTCCTTTAGTTTTATTAAATAAGTCTAAATATTCAAAAACTTCATTTACTTGTTTTAAAACTGATCCAGTAAATTCTTTTCTATCTTTAAATTCCAACTTATTTGTTCCATTATAAATTGCACATTTTATTGAATAAGGACATTCATCAGATAATAATAATCCTAAATTTGTATATTGATTATTTAAATTAATAATATTTAAACTCTTATATTTATTATTATCTAACGATATATTATGTTTATTGAAAATTGATTTAAGCGTTTTAAAATTTAATTTTTGATTTTGAGAAACAAGTGTTTCAAATGAATCGCCTTGATTTTCAATAAGCATTTTCTTTATAACTTCTTCACTTGCAGGAGCACTTGTATTTCCATATCTTAAATACACACCAGAAGTCTTTATGCCTTTATCAGTTAAATAATATGGTTTGTTAGGTGCATCCATTACATTGATTTCTATAATATCTTTATCACCTATATTTATTAAATTAACTGATGTATATAATGTTAAATTGCTTTTAATTCCTTCTCGTATCATTCCTGAAAGAGATTCTAAATCTCCTTTTGCGTTATTTAGACCAATAACATTTCCGCCATCATCAATACCAATGTATATTTTTCCACCCTTAGTATTTGCAAATGCAATTATTTCTTTTTTTATATCTTTCGTTAACTCAATTTTCAATTCTGTATATTCATCTTCTTTTCGGTCACTTTTCAGTCACTTTTCGGCCACTATATATTTTTAAACAAGAAAAAACGAACTATTTCTAGTTCGAATAAATCTTTAATGGTGCGAATGACGAAGTAGTTTACAACTCTTTCGCATAAAGACGATTGACATTTGAATCAATCACTATATTTTTTAATAAACAGAATAAAAACTATTCTTTGTTACCATGTGTATTATTATAAACAATTTTTATAACTTTTTCTAATTCTTCAGCATCTGAAATTTCAACAATTTCATCATTTTCTAATTTACCATATATAATATTAGAAGTGTTATTTATATCTACTAAATAAACATAATTAATTCCATTATCATTAAATTGATCTACAACACTATACTCATTATCATCAGCAAGTGTTAATATATTTCCTTTTTCAAACATCTTATATCTCCTATCTACTTTTTGCTTGGTGTTCAACAATATCTTGATAATCTTCTGGTTGATTATCCATCATATCATAAAACTCTTGATTAGCCTTTTTATATTTTTTATTATGCTTAATATATTTAGAATAACTTGCCGCTGTTGCAATCATTGTACCCCACATTGCAGGTGTAAATGTTCCTAAATATTCCTTTAGAGCTTCAAATGAACTTAATGCTTGAATTTCAGTTTGGATAGCTTGATCCATATCAACTCCAGAAAAATGTGTAGCTACTATTAATCCAGCAAAACATACACCTGACGCAATAGCAAACGTACTTTTCTTTTTATGCTCCTCTGATAATGTATTATTTATACTTTTAATTTTTAATATCCTAGCAGATTCATTTTGTGCTGCAATTAATCTTGCATAATCTTTTGATTCATTTTCCAACTTGAATACCTCCTCTGTTTATATTATAACACATTTTTTCATATTGTAATAATTAATTGTCAAATTACTTGTCAAATGTTTAACATAATTATCTGTTTTCAAGCAGTATTTTATCATTAATTTGATTTTGTAATAATGAGAATTCTTTAATATTCTTATTATTCTTTAACACTTCCATTTGCATTCTTGCGTTATTATTAAATTTAATTAATCTTTCCCTTTGTGAAATATTATCTGATATTAAACTAGTTGTTTCTAAATTACTTAATATTACTAAATGTAATAAATCAGTATAATCCCTCATATTCCCATTCTTAGCAAGTTTTGGATTATCTTCTTTCCATTCTTTAGCAGTCATACCAAACAATGCAACATTTAATACATCTGCCTCATTTGCATATACAAACTTAATTTGTTGTTCTGTTAAAGTAGGAACTATATATTTTTTTATTGCATCAGTATGAACAACATAATTTAATTTAGATAATAATCTATTTGCATGCCATTCAATTTTTTCTTGATATGTTTCATTTCTTTTTAATCTTTCAAATTCTTTAATTAAATATAATTTAAATTCAGGACTAATCCAACTAGCAAACTCAAAAGCAATATCACTTCTTGCAAAAGTTCCACCACCATATTTACCCGATTTAGAAATAATACCAATAGCATTTGTTTCCCTAATCCATTTTTGAGGCTACATAGTAAATGCATGTCTTCCTGCTTCATTTTTAAAGTGGACGAATTCGACCACTTTAAAATTTTCATTATTTAATTCTTCCCATACGCCTAGAAAAGAAATTGTTTCTTTATTTCTTAATCAATTTTTAACAACATCTGCTGGTGCTTCATCATTTTGCGTTTTTGCTAAGTCTGTTAATGATATATATTCGTATCCATCAACTCTAACTACATTAATTTTACTACCTTTAACATCTATCTCTGATTGAATTATATTATTTTTCATAAGTTTCTGAATTAGTCAATCGTGTCTGACTAATCTATTAATTTTTTCATCTAATATAGTTTTACCATAAAATTATCGTTCTAAATTAGCTTCTTTGCTATTATAACTACTAAATTCATTTTGTATAACTTCTAGATCATCATCATCAATTATTTCTTCCTCGTTCAATTCATCAATTAAGTCATCATATTTATTTGAAAAAAAGAATTTGTCTTGTAAGAACTTAATAAATTTCTTCCATAATTCTTTGAAATAATCTAATGCTTCTTGTAATTGAGATACTTTATCTTCTAACATACCAATAGTATCTTCTGAAAATTCTGATCTATTTTCTAAATCTGATATTCTTTCATCTCTTGTTTGTATTTTTTTATTTAGGTTTCTAACTTCATTAGAGTGTTCTCTCATATCATCTTCGTATTTTTTCAAAATAACATCTATGAATTTGCATATTTTAAATTAGAATTAGTATCATTAGTTTGTTCTATTTAATTTTTAATTTTATCAATATCCTCACTTGAAATAGTGAAGTTATTTTTATTCATAATTGTTGGTTTTAAGTTTTCAATGATATTATTTATTTCGTTAGATTTATCGTTTAATTCATCAGTTTTATTATTTAATTCTTTAAGTTCTTTTTTATATTTGTTAAATTCAATATAAAAATGTACAAAAAATTGAAAATAAAAATATCGTTTTTTCTACATTCTTATAGTATCATTAACAGATACTAACAAAGATAAATATTTTAAACTCTCTGGTGTAAAAAGAATAACACTACATTAATTTAGACATAGTCATGTTTCATTCTTAGCAAATGAATATGTTAAAAATGATCAAACAGACACTACTAAATTTTTTATTATAACAAGTGCAAGAATGAATCATACAATAGAATTTATGCAAAAACATATATGCATTTATTTCCAACAATACAAGATGAAATAGTTGATTTATTAGATAATTTATAAATTTTAGTACCCAAACAGTACCTAAAAAATTAAAAACCTTGAAATTTCAAGGTTATTTTCTTATTGGTGGAACTGAGGGGAATTGAACCCCTGTCCAAAAATATTTAGTAAAAAACATCTACAAGTTTAGTCAATTAATTAAATTCCTAAATAATTATAGTAACTGACAACTAATTATTTAGTAAGCATATAAAATTCATTATTACTTCTATGCTAAATAATAATATATCCTGCTAAATCGAACCCTCTAAAAAACTCACAGGCAAAATTTTAAAGAAAGTTGCATCCCCTATTAATTAGGCAAATACAACATCATTCTTAGCGAATAATGAAGTGAATGCATTTTTTAATTTATTTCCATTTAATTTTTGTTTGTACTTAACGCGTACCTTCGACTTGCAGTTTAGTACCTCTTATTCCCGTCGAACCCAAATCAGTCCCAATAACATTATAGCAAAAAAAAATAAAAAGTACACACTTTCTATTTTAAATTTAAATTTTTATATTGTTTTTTTAGTTCCCTATTAACATCACGTTGTTTTATTGATTCTCTTTTATCGTAACTTTTTTTACCCTTAGCTATTCCCAAAAGCAATTTAGCACGATTATTTTTAAAATATATTTTTAAAGGAACTAACGTGTTTCCATTTAATACAACCGTATCACGAAGTTTAAATATTTCTTTTTTATTTAACAATAACTTTCTTGTCCTTGTTTCATCATGATTAAAAATATTTCCTTCTTTATAATGACTTATATGCATATTAAGGATAAACACTTCACCATTTTTAACAATTGCGTAACTATCTTTTAAATTTGCTCTTCCATCCCTTATTGACTTAATTTCTGTTCCACTTAAAACTAAACCTGCCTCAATAGTATCTAATATTTGATAATCATAATATGCTTTTTTATTATTAATTTCCATGATTCACCTAAGCTAATGGAACTACTTCAATAGAATTATCATACATTTTAATTATATTAGAATACTTTTCATACAGTGAAACATAGTTTGGTAAAATATTAGAATTTAATTCAGTAAATGGATAAACATAATAATTTCTAAAATTATTGTAATACGTATATATCAAATTTGCCTTTACATTTTCTATTTTAATTGTATTATCATCATTTTTCACAATATCGTAAGAAACCATAGCGCCAACCAATCTATCAATACCAATTTGTGCAGAAATGAAGTTTCCCAAAGAATATATAACTAAAGTATCGCCAATATATTCAATAGGTTCAATAACGTGTGGATGTGTTCCTATAATAACATTTACACCTAAACTAGATAAATACCCAGCAATTTGTTTTTGACTATTTACAGGAGTTGCAGTATATTCCTCTCCCCAGTGCATAGCAACAATTATAACATCAGTATAAGGTTTTACAGCCTCAATGTCTTTTTTTACTTGCTCTGGATCATATCTATTTACTAAATAATCTTTACCACTTGGGGTATTAATTCCATTTGTGTTAGTAGTATAAGAAAGCATAGTATATTTAATGCCATTTACTTCTCTTACATTGATTCTATTTCTATGTTCAAAAGAATCATAACTACCAGCAACCATTACATCTTTTGTAGCCCAATATTGTTGTGTTGAATATAAAATTGCTTTTTCGCCTCTATCTAACGTATGATTATTTGCAAGACTTACCATATTAAAACCAGCATCAAGCATAGCATCACCAATCTCATCAGGTGAATTAAAACAAGGATATGTCGAAACTCCTAAATTTTTTCCACCTATAATTGTTTCTTGATTATAATATTTTAAATCATAACCCGATACCAAATTTTTTATCGAAGGTATCATCTTTTTAAAATCATAACTATCTCCAGATATAAATGCATCTTGATAAACAGAACTATGAATTAGAGCATCACCAGCCGTAATCATTGAAACTCTATTTGATGGTTTATCTACTGTTACGCTAAAATCATTTTTATAAGACCAATCTTTTTCCACATTAGAATTAGAACAACCAGTGAATAAAAATAAAAAACTAAATAATAAGGTTAAGAACTTAACTGATTTATTTTTCATAACTCCTCCAATTTTACTATTTTCTTAATAAACTTATTATATCATATAAATTAATTTATTCAAAACAAAAAAGAACTATATCAAAATTTAACAGTTCTTCATTGTTCTAATTTTTTGAAATATTATTATCTGCAATAACAAAATCAACAGTTTTTGCTTCTTTATTTGCAGCTTTTACTTTTATTCTAATATTATCTCCTAATCTATATCCACGTTTATTTTTCTTGCCACGTAAACTAAATGTTGCCTCATCAAAAGTATATGTATCATCAGTTAAATCATCTATTTTGATAAGTCCTTCAACAGAATTAGGAAGTTCAACAAAAATTCCAAAACTCATAATACTACTAATCATACCATCATATTCTTCACCAATATGTTTTTCCATATATTCAGCTTTTTTCATATCATCAACTTCACGTTCACACTCTATAGAATCACGTTCCTTATTTGATGAGTGTTCAGTTAAAAATGGTAATTTATTATTCCAATAATCAATTGTATCATTATCAATTTTATGTTTAAACAAATATGTTCTTAAAAGTCTATGAACAGTAGTATCAGGATACCTTCTAATTGGAGATGTAAAATGAGTATAACATTTACTAGCAATTCCAAAGTGACCTATATTATTTTTATCATAAACAGCCTTCTGCATACTTCTAAGCAATAGTCTTGATAAAATTGAAAATTCCTTTTTTTCACTTAATTGTCCTAAAAGTTTTTGCATCTCTTTAGGTGTAATCTCTTTAATATTACCGTTAACTTTATATCCTAATATTGATATAAATTTCAAAAAATTATTAATTTTTTCCTCATTTGGTTCACCATGAACACGATATACAAAAGGTAAATCCATAAAATAAACACAAGACGCAACAGTTTCATTAGCAGCAATCATAAAGTCTTCAATCATTTTTTCGCCAACTCCACGATTTCTTAATACTACATCAATTGCTTCACCTTTATCATTAACTACAATTTTTGCTTCTTCAATATTAAAATCGATACAACCTCTTTTAGTTTTATATGCTCTTAATATTTTTGAAAGTTCTAACATCTTATTTAAACTATCAACAAATGGTTCATACCCTTCAGGTACAATATTTTCCTCTAAAATTTTATTAACACATTTATAAGTCATTTGTTTCTTTGATCTAATTACACTTTCGTAAATATCGTAACTTACAACTTCACCTTTATGATTTATTTCCATTTCACAAGTAACAGCAAGTCTATCAACACCTGGATTTAGAGAACATATTCCATTAGAAAGTTTATGAGGTAACATTGGTATTACTCTATCTGCTAAATAAACACTTGTTCCTCTGTCATATGCTTCCTCATCTATTTTAGAATTTTCTTTTACATAATAACTTACATCAGCTATATGAACACCTAATTTATAATTAGTATTATCTAAAATATCAATTGAAATTGCGTCATCAATATCCTTAGTATCATCACCATCAATTGTAAATATGCAAACATTTCTAAGATCTCTTCTACCTACCAATTCCTCTTCTGAAACCTCATTTGGTAATTTATCGACTTCCTCCATTACCTCATCTGAAAAAGTATCATTAATTCCATATTTATTAACAATAGATAAAATATCAACACCTGGATCATTTTTATGTCCTAAAATTTTCATAACTTCGGCTTTATAACAATTGCCATGAAGTTTTTCTCTTATTTTAATCAAAACTTTATGACCATCCATTGCTCCTAATGTCTTATTTTTATCGATTACAATATCAATATTTAATTTTTGCTCATCTAATTTTATTTTAGGAATACCATTACTATAATAAAATTCACCAACCATTTGCTTAAATTTTCTATCAACTATTTTAACAATTCTACCTTCTAAATCAAGTCCTTTTTTAGATATTATTTCAACAATAACTCTATCACCATGAATAGCGCCATTCATATTTGAAGCAGATATGAAAACATCCTCATCTCCTTCAATATCAACAAATCCATAGCCTTTTTTATTACCAATTAATTTTCCTATTTTTAAATGACTATTGTTAAATAACATATAATTATTTTTATTAGTTCTATAAACACTTAAATTATCTTCCAAATCATTTAAATCTTTAAGCAAATTTTTTAGTTCATCAACAGTACTCAATCCTAAAATATCTTCAATTTCATGAACACTTAATGCTTTATCACTTTTTTTTAATACTTCTAATATAGAATCTTTCATATTCCACCTCTACTTTAATTATAGAGTAAAAATTTTCAAAATGATATATATTACTTTAAAATTTTACAAAACTTGTCAGAAATATTTATAAAATTATTATCTTTTATTAAATTAAAACCTTCTATTCCAAGATTAGATACTCTATTAGTAATAATTTTATTAAACTTTTTTACAAAACTCTTCTCATCAAACAAATAAATATTTTTGTTATCAATCAAGAAATCACGACACAAATCACTATTTAATAATAAAATATTTTTTTTTAAAAACAGACAAATATTCAAATAATCATAACTTTCTAGAATATTATCAAAAAAAATAACCAAAAAACTATTATCTATATAATTTTGTAATACTCTATCATTACAATATTTATATAAAGTTAAATTTTTAGGTAAATCAGTAATAAGTAACTTATTTTTTTTATTTAAACTAGAACTAAAACCAATTAATTGATATTGAAAATTTGGAAATTCGTTAAATAATTTAAAATAAATATCTAAATATTTATAATCACTATCAATAATAGTAATATTTTTCTTTCTCAAATTAAATAACTTATTCTTACATAATCCAATACATATATTTTCAAATGGAATAACATAGACCCTTTTGTGATTAATTAATCTTTTCATATATGGAAGACGCGTAACAATAATATTACATTTATTAAAAAAAGTATTCATTTTATTTTTATAATCGTCATACTTTTTATTTTTCTTTGAAAAACGTTTAAAAATCTTTATTTCATCTAAATAAGATATATATATAGTTCTTTTTGCCCTCTGCATTAAATTTAAAGTTTTATTATTATTCTGAGCGATAATTAAAAAATCATATTTATCATTAATATCAGTTGTATATAAAATATTCACGTAATCAAAATAAGTTATAATTTTTGTTAATAAATCTTTATTTTCAATATAAACTAAGTACATAAATTATTTCACCTAATTTATTATTTTCATGTAAAATTAATTATATACAAATTTATAATAATTTTATAAAAAAAACTGTTTATATTTGATATAATAATCGATATATGCTATAATTTTTGTAGAAAGGATGTATATTATGTTTATTTTAGACTGTGATTTACCTAATGTTGTTATTGGAATATTATCAACACTTTATAAAGCAATTTTATACTTAGTACCAATTGCAATTGTATTATTTGGTATCATTGACTTTTTAAAAGCCATTATGTCACAAAAAGAAGATTCTATAAAAACTTGCACTAGTACATTTATAAAAAGGTTAATAACCGGATTATTAGTATTCTTTATATTCAGTATAATTAATTGGATTTTTGGAACAATTATTCAAAATGTTGGAAATGCAGGAAACGCTATGGAATGTGCTGCTGCAATTTTAAAAGGTAATAAGAATAATAGTTCAACTTCAACAGAAAATCCAGAAGACTGTTATAATAGAATTTTTAACGAATGCATAAAAAGAACACCAGGTTCAGATGCAGAAAAAATTTGTAAAAACAATGCTAATAACAGTTGTAAAACAAAGAAGTAAAAATTTAATAATTAAATAATATATACAAAATTTAGAATAAATAATACATCAATATTACAATAATTTATACGAGGAGGTAATTATATGAACATTTTTAATTTTTTTATTTTAGATGGATGTGGGGGAATACCAACAGAAATTACAGACACAATAGGAGAAATATATAATATTTTATTAATTGCAATACCAGTCTTTGTAGTTCTTTTTGGCTTAGTTGACTTTTTGAAAGCTGTAATAGCACAAAAAGATGATGCAATCAAACAAAATACAAGTTTATTTATTAGACGACTAATTATGGGAGCATTAGCATTTTTTGTTTTAGCATTAGTAAAATTTGGAGTAAATTTAATTAAAACTGGTAATACTAGTGGTGTTGCAGAATGTTTAAATAGTATTTTTGGAAATAATTAATATCAGTAATTCAATAAGGAAGGAATAATTATGTATATATTAAATGGATCATGTGGTTGGTTGCCAGAAGGACCAATCAAATTTATAGCAAAAATAGTTGAAATCATTAGAAATTTAACACCAGTAATACTAATAATAATGGGAAGCATTGATTTTGCTAAAGCCGTTATGTCACAAGACAACAACCAAATAAAAAAAGCACAAAGTTCTTTTATAAAAAGGATTATAGCAGGTGTAGCTGTATTCTTTGTAATTGTTATCATCCAATGGGTTGCAAAAATAATTAACAATGCTGATGAATCAACAGGTGCGAACAATGCATTTTCATGTCTCGATGCATTATTAAATGGAAACTACAAACAAGATGATAAAAAATATTATGAACAGCCAGAATACACAGGAACAACTAAAAGTTTTACTACAACAATAACATGTGAATCTTGTATCGAAAAAAATTCTGAAAAAATTACACAATGTATCAAAGACTTTGAAGACGGCGCATATGAAACAAATGATGCAGGTTATAAAAAAGCATATGAAACATGTGAAAATGATTATAAGAATTTTAAAGATCAAGTTAGCAAATATTATGATGAATGTGTTGATGATAATTATGGAAGTGAAAAAAACTGTAACACTTACAAACAAAATATTGAATCATATATAAGTGGATATAGTTTAAATTATAATTACAATTCAAAAGTTTTATGTGATATTGCATTGAATGATGAAGAAAAATCAAATTGTTATAGTTACGATGAATATCATAACTCTTGTTATGAATATGCAAAAAAGAAACAAGAAATAGGAAATGAAGAAACATATTGTCAACAAACATATTGCAAAATGTGTAAATAGAAATATATAAGAAAAAAACTGTAATGAAAATTTTCAATTACAGTTTTTATTTATTATATTCTATTTTTTCTATATCAACTTGATTAATTGAGTCAAACCTTTTAGAAATTTTTTCAGTTGTATTATGAATATCTTTTATATCTTTGTTAACTGTCTCAATGCTCCTTGATAATTTATCCCAACGTTCTTTGTATCTTCTAAATTCGTCAGATAACAAATTTAATTCATTATGAATAATCGATGCATACTTATCTCTTTCAAGATTTTTTAAAATTACTTGTATTGTTGTTAAAGTACTAATCAAGGTTGTTGGCGAGGTAATCCAAACTCTTTTTTTATAAGCATATTCAATAATATCAGAATGATATGCATTTACTTCAGCAAATATTGCTTCAGCTGGCAAAAATAATATAGCTTGATTTGAAGTTATACCAGTAATTATATATTTGTTGCAAATATCATCGATGTGTTTTTTCAAATCAGTTTTAAATTTTCGTTCATATTGAATTCTTTCTTCCTGACTAATAGTCTTATCAACCATATTTTGATAGTTTTCTAAAGGAAATTTTGAATCTATAGCTATAGTACCAAGTGGTTCTGGCGCAAATAAAACGCAATCAGCAATTGTTCCATTACTGAAAGAATATTGAAGTTTATAAATTTTGTCATTTTTTTCTCCAAATACATTACTTATGATATTTTTTAGATTAACCTCCCCAAATATTCCACGTGATTTTTTGTCAGTCAAAACACCTTGTAATGAAACAATATCAGTAGACAAGCTATCAATTTTCTTTTGAGCCTCATCTATTTTGGACAATCTTTCTAAAACAGATGTAAAAGTTTTATTCGTTTTTTCAAAATTTTCATCAATACGCTCATTAACCCTATCATTTATTAAATTAAGTTTATTATCCATTCTATCATTTAATTTGTTAAAATCATCATTCATAGTTCTACTTAATTCAAATTTAAAATCAGAGATCTCTTTTGTAACACTAGTTTCCAATCTACCTATTCTCTCAGTTATATTAGATTCCCCATTATTTTTAAATAAAGATATTAATGTTGCAATTAAATTTAACAACAAAATCAAAAATATAATAATATCCATACCATTCTCCTATCATTTATAATCAAATTTTATCACATCAAACAAAAGTTCGCAATATATCAATAAAAAATTTTTTATAATTTTACATTATATATACTAAATTATGCCTTAAAAAGTTTGACATTACATAGCATTTATGTTATTATAATCCATGAAAAAGGGAGGAATGCATATGGCATTAAAAGATTCATCACACAATTTACTAGAAAAAAATCGTGAATTATTAAATCAATGTGGTTCAGATCACACAAACACAAATTCGAAACCAACAGTTTCAAATTTAAAAATACATTCTGGATTAAATCTTTTAAATTCAAACACTAAGGTGGTATATTCAACAATATTTGGAACAAAAGAAACAACAGGAAATCTTTTTTTCTACATCCCAGGCATAATGAAAATTGAAACAGAAGGTGCAGTTGATACACGTGAACAATTTTTTAATATTCCACCTAAAAATTATACCACAAAAAATGATCAACTTATTTGTGTAGATCTATACGTTAAATACCAAGTAACTAGCGCCATACAAAGTTATCAAAGTAGTCAAGATGTAATTAGTTCAATTATGGAAGATGTTAGAACATTAGTTGACGAATATATAAGTAGTAAAAACGATGACTTTTTTGACACAAAAAGAAAAATTTCAATGATTGATTTAAATCAATCCATTATTAAAAATATCGAAATTAAATACGGAATTAAACTTATTGAAGTTACTTCAAATAATATTTCAAACCCATTAAAACGACAAATAAACGAAACAGCAAAAAAGGAAGAAGCAAGACGTATTCAGGCACAAAAGAATCAAGAATTACAACTTACACTTGAAAAAAATGAAGCAGAAACAAGAATGAATATTGAAAAAAAGCGCTTAGAAATTGATAAGCAAGAATTAGAAATGATCAGTCAATTTGTAAATGAAAGTAAAAACGCAGATGCCTTAGCAAGAATGTATAGTAACAGAAACGGTAATACAAGCAATCAAGATGTTGATGTTCACCATCATTCAAAATAAAGTTAATTTAACATTTTAATTAATTATTAATAATGAAAAAAATATAGTAATTACTATATTTTTTTTGTAGAAATTGACAATATTTTTACTTCATCATAATCCAATTTTCATACCCACCATCAACACTAATTAAATTATAACCCAATTTATTTAATATTGATACAACATTAAAACTAGATAAACCTTTTTGACAATATATATAATATTTTTTATTTTTATCCAAATACATTTCTGGATTTATAATTAATTTTTCATAAGGAATATTAATTGCTCCCGGAATATGATTATTATTAAAACTTTGATTACTTCTTATATCAATAATATTAATTTGATTTATTATTGATAAAAAATCATTCATTGAAATTCTAGATAACAAATCAATCACCCTAATATAATATATGCAATAAAGCTATTATAGCAATTATACTTAACTACGCGCATCAAAAAAAACCAAAATTTGGTTTTTTTATTCATCATCACTAAAGAAGTCATCAAAAAATTGATCATCTGAAATATCTTCTAAATCTTCATTATCATTAATTTTATCATTTAAATTATTTTTTTCATCAACAAACTTAATATTATCTATTTTTTGATTTAAATTTGTATTATTATTTTCAGCCTCTTTCTTTTCTTCTTCTTCAATTTCAGCAATTTTAGCATCGATCTTTTTAATTAAATCGTCGACGTTAATTCCATTTTGACTATTTTGTTTATTGCCTCCAAAAAAATCTGGAATCTGATTATTAGAAGAACTAGTATTATTAAACATTGGTGGAACTGGTATATTAGGATTAATTCCCCCAAACATATTTGGCATTCCAAACATATTACCTGAATCAGGTCCAAATTCACTCATCATTTTTTCATTCATTTTTTCATCAACAAACTTTTTCAAATCAAATAAATGAATTGGTTCTTTTTCTCTTATAGGATATTCAGCTTTACCATAAGATTTTCCCCATGCATTTTCTTTTTCCATTTTCCAATTTGGAGTCAACTTTGTTTTGAAAGGCATCATTCTAATTCTTAGTACAACCATACTCCATTGTGGTAAACGTTGCAAATCACTAACAGTAACTAATGGTGTTGAAGCTGTTTTATCTTTTTCTTTTGATTTTTCTTCACCACACATTTTACTTAACTCTTCTAGTGCAGCAAGTTCACTACTTATTAAATATACAATATTTCCGCAATTTCCCTTAATTGTTTCACCATTTTCTTTGCCATAAACTTGATATAATTGAGCAAAGTTTTGAATTATAAAACTAAATCTTATAGCTCTACTACGAGCTGCAGTGACCATTGTGGTAACATCTTTTAAAGGTGGCATATTAGCAAATTCATCTAATATAAAATTGGTTCTGAATGGTAATTTTCCACCAGATTCTTGAGCAACATCAATTAAGGTTTCATATACTTGTTTTATAAAAATAGTAACTAAAGAGTGATATGTTTTCTTCTCATCCTGAACAACAATGAATACAGCGGTTTTTTCTCTACCAATATCTTTCATATCAAAATCACTATGTGATAACATTTCTGATAAATTTTCACGAGATGAAAATAATTTAATTTTTTGTTTAAATACTGATAAAATAGAACCTTTGGTTTCACTTGGAGCTAAAAGAGTACTTGAGACATTAACATACGCAGGAGATGATTTATCTTTAAAATCAAAATAACAATTCATATATGGTTTATTTCTTAGTTTTTCTTCACCTACTGTTGTCATTAAATTAATAGTATTTAAATTAATTTCTTCTTCCTTTGCATCTTCAAATAAAGCTAAAGCTAGACCAGCAAAATAATCAGCAGATGTTTTTTCCCAGAATGGGTCAGAATTTTGTGATTTTTCATCATACAAAATATTCATTGCAAGGTCGTCTAATAACTCATTTGCTTTGTCAGAATTACCTTCCTTATATAATGAATAAGGTAATGCTAAAGGATTCCAACAATTTCCCTTTTGTGGATCACGAAAATTTAGTAAAACTATTTTATAACCACGCTCTCTTAATTCGTTTGCATTGTTTTCATAGATTTCACCTTTGGGGTCTGTTATAATCATAGATTGGTTACTTTTTGCCAAACATTTAACCATAGGTTGAACAGTCATTTGTGTTTTACCACTTCCTGTTGAACCTATAATTAAATTATGATATTCTCCATCATCAACCCATATTTCTTTTCCATTATTAATTAAAGGAATACCACCATATGGAGAAGATTCCTCATTCGCATAAACCAATTTTAGTTCTTTCTTCATTTCTTTTTCTTTTGCCCAACGTGAATATCCCTTTTCGGCTTTATCTTTGATTTCAAAACCAAATCCTTTTTCCCTGTTAAATATCGAAGATGAAACACTCATCACGAGAAGAATTAAAGAAATTAACCATGCAATCATAGTTTTAGGTAAGTTCTCACCAACAAAGGCTGGAAAAGGGTTTAATCCAGCAATTTCGCCAGATGTAGCTAAACTATTAATATTCAAAACAGCAACGGCAATAAAATACAAGAGAACTAAAGAAAATAATCCAAAGGCAGCCATATCTTTGGGTGTTGCCCTAACTTTTAATTTCACAATAACACACTCCTTTTTATTTAAATTGAATTACTATTTATAATTGTCTTTCTTAAATTCATAATAAGAACAACAATTAATAAAATAACGCCACCTATAATTACAAAAATAAATTTATGTTGACTTAAATAATCTTTAATCATTATTCCAAATTCAACTTCATTCGAAAGTTGAAACATGATGTTATCATAATTATTGTCCTTAGATAAAACCCATGTATAAATATTATTCTTTTCATCAACAGAATCAGCATTATGATTTACAACTTTATTATAAAATTTAATTTTCACAGTAATGCTATCTAAATTATAAATATAATCACTCATCAAGTCAACCGAAAAAATATCATTATATAAATAATCACCAGTAGTTTCAAAGACAAATAAATTATCATCTTCTTCAATATTTGCACCTTCAAATAAATACTTCATAATTGAATTATCTACATAATCATTTAAATTTTTATAAGTATTTGATAATTCTAAACCCGAATATTTATTTCCAACAATATTTTTTGCATTGTAACCAATAGTTGTAAATTGTTTCTTTTTATACATAAGAAAATAATCAACTGAATCACTTGTTTTTAAAATGTTTTCATTTTCATCAAGTAATGTGACATTTTCAATTACTTTCTTTTTATTTGTTATAACTAAATTATAGTCTGCAGAACAACCAGTAAAAAATATAAACGTAAAAATTAATATAGTGAGAATTTTTCCTTTCATAACATCACCTAAAATCCAAAGAATTTTAAAGGGTCAGTAAGACAACTTTTTGTTTCACAACCATATCTTACTTCAAAATGTAAATGTGGTCCCGTTGAACTTCCGCTTGAACCTACTTTTCCAATTTCTTGACCAGGATTAACTTTATCACCAACGTTAACTGTTACACTTCCACCATCCATATGACCATAATATGTATAATAAACAGTTCCGTTTGAATCGTAACTTTTAATAACAACAACATTCCCATAACCACCATAACCGGTAGGACCACATCTATTTGAAGCACTTGTAGAATAGCCACACGAATTATATGCAGCAATTACTTCTCCACCAGCAGCTGCAGATACAGTAGTTCCTCTAGGATATCCAAAATCATAACCAGAGTGAGCAGTTCTATGTACACTATCAGTTGTTGCAAAATAAGCTGTAATATAATTTCGCATATTACCAGGTAAAGGTGGAACAAATTTATTTATATATTCTATTGTACCACCTGTTTGAGTTAAATTACCATTGGAGTCTTTATAAACAAGTCCTGATGTATTCTTTATAATTTTATCTATTTTTTTAACAAAAGCACTATTAGCTTTTTCTCTATATTGATTATATAATTGAGTCATATCATCAGATATTTTTGTAACTGTACCCAATTTAGTATCACCAATTTTCATATAAGCAACTGTTCTTGCTCTGATAACCATTTCTCTTAATAACTGTTCATCTGTTACATTAAACATTTCATCGCCATATAATTGATACATAATTAATTTGACATAATCATCAAACGAAATATTGATTGTATTACCATCAACAGTTATTTCAACCGTAGCATTTGTTTCATAATTTGTAACTTTTCCACTAATGACACTTTGACTCGAGTTTGATTTACTATCTGCACCATAAGTTAAATCATTATATTCATCAACTAAATTCAATATATCATCAGCAGTTTCCTTTTTATTTTGGCGCTCTTGTTTCAAAATTTCTTGGTTAAATGAAGCTTTAATTTTTTCTAAGACACCACTATCATAGTCATCATTTCTATTTGTTTTATATTCTTCTTTTAAATTTTGAGTTATATAACCATCATAATAAAAATGAGAAGTTTCAGCTGTAGCCAAATCACCATGCCTCAAGATATTTACTGCATCAAATAATTGATTTCTCATATTGTTAAACATACCAAGTAACCCATTGGCAATAGAGAAACGAGTTAAATAATTACCAACTTGAGAAATAAATTGATTTGTATCTTGTGTAATACCAGTCATATTTCCATCAAACGAACTCAAGTCATATACCAAAAAACCTTCTTCAACATCTGAATCAAGTTGTCCTAAATCGACTAATGAATCAGCATAAATATTATATTGAGCAACCAAATACCCTTTATAGCATTGGAGTTTTTTATCATAATCATCATCCGTTAAATTCTTACATTTAGATAATGCAACGGCGTTTATAAAAAAATTTTTATTTGCTTTTTCATATTGACTCATACCAGCATAATAGTTAAAGAATCCACGTTGATATACATTAAAAACATTTTTAAAGAAAATAGAAATACCACTTTCTAATTCAACATCAGAGCCTATAACATCGCTTGAGGAAGATTCTGTAAGATAAATTCTTTCCTCACCACCACCTTCATAAAGCAATGTTTGACTTAATAAACTTATATCATTATTATCAAATGAAAATACTTTTTTATAAACGTTCAACATCTTAAAAAACTTGGTTTCTTCATCATGTTCAACTTCTTCATTTGTTTTAAATCCATGAAGTGAAACAGCGTTCTTAACTTTTTCTTCTACAACTTTCGCGTTTTCATGAAATCCATCAAAAACATCAAAAATTTGATTAATTTGCTCTAGTGTTCCAAAATAAACAGAAACAAGAAGAACAAATACTACTATTCCACCTAACAAATAAGGTAATACAGTAAGCAAAGTAGAACATACAGCAACTCGAACGGGAGTTAATGCTTTTTTTAATGCAAGTTTAGCTCCTGTTTTTGCCAGTTGTTTTACTTGTTCTTTTTTATCTTGCTCCATTTAAATCACCACCACTTAATAAATTTTATTAATATCCTCCACCACTACCAAATGAATCCAATTCTTGTTCAGTAACAACAACATTAATTCTCATTCTTCTACTTCCACATACAAATAATGCCTCACCTTGATTACATCTTTTAATACTCTCTTTTTCGTTTTCATTCAAATCAATTAATTTAGACAAATCATCAACAGCTTGCTTCTTTAATCCCATAATTAAATAATATGAAGCGTTATCAAATATAGCCTTACCTTGAGTAATTACTTTATAATCACAGAAATCACTTGGTTGTTGTGTAATAATTATTGTACCTGTATTATACTTACGAGCACGTCTTTGAATTTGTGCTAAGAAATCAGCTCCTAATGTGTTTCCACCCAATAAGAAATGTGCCTCATCAACAGTTAAAACAGTATTAATAGATTTGTCCAATGTTAATCCCCATGCATATTTTAAAATATTAAAGAATAATGCATTTCTAATATTTGTGTCAGCATTCATAAGTTCTCTTATATTAAATACAATAAACTGACTATTAGAAGAAATTGTTGTATGACCATCAAAATAATATTTAAGTTCTTTTGTTATAGGTCTAATTTTTATTTCAAGTTTTTCTAAAATATCTTTTTCATGACTTTGTTCAGGCATTGAAAGTATTCTACCCTTTATAGTCGCATATACATCTCTAAATGTAGGATAATCAGATGATTTAAATTTAGAAAAATCAGTATCAAAATTCATTCCAAATCTTCTATATGTATCTTGAACTACCTCACTAAACATTGTTAAAACATCTTCTTCTATATCAGGATCATAATACTTTAAAAATGCCTTTATAGTTTGAAGTGTACGTGTTAATACCGTATACCCTAATCCTTCTTTAATATCATCTTCATCAGCATCTAAAACAACTTCAAGTGGATTAATCATACCATATTCTCCACCTTTTCCTAAATCAATAAAATCACCATCATATAATTTTGCCATTTCCTCAAATTCACCCTCTGGGTCAATTATTACAATTTGACAATTATTTCTAATATGGGTTCTTATCATTAATTTTGCAGCAGTTGATTTACCACTTCCGGATGTACCTAATATAATTAAATTAGCATTATTACGATTATGTTCCTTTTTTACTTGATATAAAAATTGATTAAACAAAATTACACCACCAGAAAGATCAACACCAAGTAAAGTTGAAAGACCTGGATCTTTTATACTATCAAATATGAAAGGATACATTGCAGCAATTGTTGGTGTTGGAATTGGAGTACCAATTCTCTCCTCAATATCTTGAGCAGGAAATATCGGAATCATCGATTTTAAAACTTTATCTTGTTCAAAACGAAGAGGAAATGCCTTAAGTTCCATTGCTTCCAAATAATTTTTAACCTGAAATTTTTTATTTATTAATTCTTCTTGAGAATCAGCAGTAATCATAATATGCATTTGAAAATCATAAATTTTTGATTGACTTGATGCAATTTGGGAGATAAACTGTTCCAAAGATTCATAATCTTGTCTAATTCTCTCTTGAATAGTTTTATCTGTTTCTTCATGGTATCTTTGCTTTAAATCAGCAATTTCTTTATTCAACATCTTTCTTAAGATATCAAAAGGTAATGGAATATGCTTTATGACAATTTTTATTCCTGACATACTTGTTAAATTTGCTAAATACCCTGTTTCAATATATTTTGGATATGAAACAACTGTCATAATACACGCATATTTATCACTAATTATAAAATCTGAAGCTTTAAATTCTAGTCCCTTAGGAGCTATTTGACTTTTAATATCCATCACTCATCACCGTCCCAAATGTAGTAGTTTGTCCACCGTTTAAGAAATTATCTAAAACCATTCTTAAATCATCATTAGATGTTTGTGCAGTTGTTAAACCTGCATTAGCAAAATTATTAATTAAATTTCGAATTCTTTTTTGAATAACATCAATATCTTTATGTTTAAATAATAAATAATATTCTGTATCAACAACGTTGTTATTCATAAACATATTTGCCTTTTGAATATCTTGCATTATTAATTTTCTCTTAGATGGACTTGAAACAGAATTAAATAATAATTGCAATTGTGACAAATAAACATGTATATCAACAGGTCTATCTGCAACTATAATCCAAAACTCATAATCAATCATATTGTATACATTTTTTAAATTAGAAATTATTATATCCTGTGCTTCCTGTTCCAAAATAAAAATATTTCTTGGTCTAATTTTTATACCAGATACTTTCATATTATTATCAAGAATTATCATACCATTGGTTATACTTTTAATTGGAACAAAAACCTCATTAGTATATTTACTTTTTGAATTTGTTGACTTCATCTTTATAACACCAACCCTTCCATACAAATTTTTGTCTTGAAGTTATATATTGATAAAAAATTGAGATAAATTTTCTAACATTGTGATAATAAGCAAGTGGAAATACCAAAAAAGCACATACTAAACCAGGTAGCAAAGCTATAATAGTATAAGTTATTTGCTCAATTGGCAAGGTTAATAATAATATAAAAGAGACAAAAACACCACAAGATAAAATGATTAAATCAACCGGTTTAAATAGTCCTAAAATCAAGGCAGATTTTTTTGAATTTGCCGGAATTAAATAAGTATTCACTAGTCATTCCTCCCTTTTTTAACTTTTATTAGCATTTTTAATTTTTTCGACATTTTTTCTATTTTTATCAATTTCATCATTAGTATCATGAACACTAGCAGCTACTACACGATAATCAGATTCCAATGTAGCATATTGTTGTGCAAACATACTCTCTTCCCTAGACAATGCATTTATATTGTCAAATTCTGATTCAACCTTATCTTTAACATCATTAAATTCAGTAGCATTTCTAATAAGGAATCTTGATTCAAATTCATCACGTTGTACCCTATCAGTTATTTGACCAAAACATTTGTAGTATAACAAATCATAATCGTTATATGACATATCTTTTAAAGCAAATTTTTGACCACCAATATCAAATTCGTAATCATTTTTTGCCTCGTTATATGTTCCACCAAGAGCCTTATACTTATCACGGTCAACTTTTGATTTTAATGAATCCTTTTTATTACGTGCATTAATCATTCCAGTATATGCAGAATTCATTTGACCAGACAATATATCACGCTTTTCTTGGAATTTTCTTAATTGTGCTTCAAATTCTTTTGTTTCTGAATTAATTCTAGAAACTGGACTAGTATTTTCTTTTACTCCTGCCGTAGTTGCAAAATCACCGATTGCATTTTCAAATCCAGATCCACGACTTCCAGTAAAGAATAACGATCCAAAGCCACCTGCAGATCGAACATTCCCTTTTGCATCTGTATATGGAGTAAACATAGCCTCTCTTCTTTCTCCAGTTTTTTTAATTGCAGCATCTCTTATTGCATGACCAGAAATAAATGGATTCAAACTTTTTCCCTTTAATCCTTCACCAGAAACACTAGTTCCTCTAAATGTACCCGCAACAGCTCTACCACCTGTACCTATTGCACCTGTAATTCCTGCAACACCAGATCGAATCACACCACCAAGTCCAAGTCTACCATCATTATTTTTACTAATATTTTTTGCAACACCTATTGCATTTGAAAGACCACCACCAATAATACCTCCTGCTATTCCAGCAACTCCACCGGCAATTGCAGCAGTACTTTTAGCATCTCTTGAAAAGCCTCCTAAACCTCCACCAAATAGATTTTCAACTATTTTAGGAAGTTGTAAAGCAAATAAAAAGCAACCTATAATCAAGAAAATATATACTAAAGGCGAACTTGCAAATGAATATGTGAAATCACCAGTGACACTTTGAATTCCATTTTTATTACCAAAAACTAGTAAAACCTTTACAATAACTAAAACAGCAAAATAGAATGCTATTAATCTAATAAATAATTCAAGATAAGTTTTTATCGTTTCTTTTATCCATTTACTAAACAATCCATTTTCACCACTTTTAGGATCAATATAAGAAATAATAGGTAAAGGAGAAATTAATTGTAAAAATGATAATTTGACAGCACGAATAGAAACACCAACACAAATAATAAGCAATACAATAGCACATATCAAACCAAATATTATACCAATCCAATCGATATGAACTACTACTTTTTTGTTAATTTTTAAGCCAATAATATCTTTCAACGCTTTATATATATTTCTTTCATTTAACCCGTTACACATAGATTCAACAAAATCACCACTTTTATCCTCATTCTGAAGGACTTGCAAACATGGACTTGGATTTTCACAAACATCTTCTAAACTTTTATCTGTTGGTCGTAAAAATTCATTACAAGATTCTTTAAGTTCATCAATTGACAAATCCGATTTCCATATCTCCTCTTCATTAAAATTATAACTAACAAAAGGAGCCATAATTGAGTAGGATAAATACTGTGCCGTTGAAACATTTGATCCAGAATCATTCATAGCATCCTGAGCACTTGATCTAGTACTTACCTCATTAGTGCCAAAAACAATTTTCTCTATAACCGCACCTTTTAAAATAAGGCCTTGAAGTTCAATTGCTTTTTCAAATATGGTATTAACAGTACCAAGCATAATTAAAACAATTACTAAATGAGTTAAAATTTTCTTTGCCCCAACCTTACTATCAGATAACTTTTCTGGATCAGTTATATATTGTATAACAGAAAAAGCAAGTTTAAAAACCATAAAAAGGCCTATAAGACCAAATATGTTATTTTTTACATTTTGAAAAGCTTGATTGTTAAAAATATTTACATCAGATAACGCAATAATCAAATCATATAATGAAACAATTAAACTAGAAATAGCTCCAAATACAAGTGCTAATATAGTATATAATACGGTAATAATCAAAGTCATTTTATCACACCTTTCAAGAAGTGTTATATACTATTTAAGTATAACATATAACACAATATTAATTCAACTGTATTCTATTTTTTCTCTTCATATTTTTTCAATAATTTAATACGTTTTTTTATCGTTTCTATTTCTTCATCAAATTTTCTTTGCTCATCATACAATTTCTTATATTCATCATACTTACTTTCAGAAATAATATCTGAATCTCTTCCACTTTGATTCATAGAATTAACATAATCACTATAACTACTATATGACTGTCCACCTTCAAAAGCATTTACAACGCTTTCATAATTTTCTTCAGAAGAAAGTTTATTTGTCAAATCAGCTGTTGCCTTATCATACTCGTTTTGTGCTATTTTTTGTTCAGTTTCGAGTTCATTTAATTCAAATTTTATATCATCCTGCGACATAGAAGAAATTCCAGAGGATTTTTTTTCATAATCCTCAATATTTTCACGAATACTATTTTTTACATCACCTGATTTATAAGTTCCTTTATTGTCATATAACTTCTTAACAGTTTTCGCACCAGCTGACAATCCACCAGTAACTATATTTCCAGGAACGCGAAGAAAATTTAAAGGAACATTACCAACGCTTTTCATAGTTGAATTAATAACTGAAGCTTTATTCAAAATACCTTTTGTATTAGACAAATTACTCTTAAAATTTTTCAAATTATTTTTTGCCGTACCAACGCTATCAACAGCAGCTTTCGCATTATCTTTAATATGTAGTGAATTTGATACAACACCACCTGCAACTGAAGCACCTATTGCACCTGCTCCAACTGTAAATTTAACTGAATTTTTAATAATATCAAAGAAATTATCACCCTTTAAATTAAATAGTTGACTCAACAACTTAGGTAATTGTAATACAAAAAGTAAGATACCAATTATCAAAAATATATTAACAAGTGGCGAATTGTTTTGTTCACTATTTAGTAACATTCTAAATAATACAACTGAAAAAAATACAATTGCCAAATGTATAAATAATTGCAAAAAAGTATTTATGCATTCCTTAAGCCAAGAATTAAATAACTTACTACTATTTATATCAATATAAGAAACTATAGGAACAGGCGCAAAAGTTTCTAAAAAGGATAATTTTATTGTCCTAATTGAAATATCAAAACAAATAACAATTAAAAGGAAAATAACAACTAATGCAACAATTGGCGAAATTATAAAATTAAATGAAAATACAAATTCACCATCACCTTTAGTAGTAGAGCTTTTAGCATCACAACTACTTTTATTATAAAAAAACGGATCAACTTCTGTTGCAGTTACAATTGGTTCAGACAATATTGCTTCAACAGAATAATTTTCTCTGCCATAATTAATTAAATCATAAATATATCTTCCATCTCTTATTCCACAAAGCATTGTTAATGATTCTGGCTTTTTGTTATAAATATTCGACCAATCATTTATCATATTTAAAGTTTCAATTGAATAATTAAAATTTTCAACTCCACCCTCATCATTATGAAATGAAACTAAATCCTTAATGTCCTCTTTATTAAACTTAATTATACCACCACAATCGTAACATAATTTTGTTCCATCCTTACAAGAATAATATACATCACGACTATCAGGATAATTTCCTTCCGAATCAGGATAACTATATGGAGCATAATACAAATAATAACCACATACAGGTACATCAATAGTTGAACCATCCTCAGAACAATAATCAAAATTTTTTGTTTGTTCCAAATTATCTTCTTCCGTAAAAATATTCGGGCATCCGTCAAAAACTTTAGACAAAACACTATCCCTGTTATAATCAATAAAATTACTAAAAACTAAATAAGCTAATTGATCACCAGACTTTGATATATCAGTACTTGTTTCTTTAAGTCCAGAACCATTTCCCATAATGATTTTACCGATAACATTATCCCTAAGAATAACACCTTGTAATTCATAAGCTTTTTCAAAAATAACTGGAATAGTTGGAATCAAACAAAGAGAAACAACAATTCTCGTTAAAATTTTTCCAACTGATTGTTTTTTATCCGGATCAATAATGTAATTAATAATAATAAAAGCAAGTTTAAAAAGCATAAAAAGGCCCATTACAACGTAAACACGCTCAATAACAGCCTTAACTGTTTCATTAACAATTCTAACATCTGCAAGCATTATAATAAAGGAGAAAATTTTGCTAATCCAACTTGCAAGAACAATATCAATATTTGCAAATAAAGATCTAATACTAGATAATGCCCACATCCTATCACTCTTTTCCTTTTATAAATTATTTATTACTATTTAAACACGTGCCACCATGAGAAACACCAGAAATATTCAAAATATATTCTAAGACAACTGGTAAAATAAACAAAATAACAATACCAATTAACCTTTTAACAAATTTTGCAGCAGATTTTTTTAAAGCACCCTCTTCACCACTAGTTATCGCCTTAAAAAAATCAAGCATTCCTAAAACCAAACCAATAGCTAATGCTATCCATTTTACCATATCAAATAAATCCTTTACAAAAGCAACAATACTAGAACCAACCAATTCTTCGCAATTAGTTGCATTTGTAACATTTTCAGAAGTAGTTGTGGTATCCAAAATAACACTAGCACTAACGCGACTCAAATTTAACAAAAATAAACTATAAATAAAAAATAACTTTTTTTTCATGAAAAAACCTCCAGTTTTACATAAGAAAATTATATCATATCCTTTAAAATAAAACAATAAATTAAAAAGCAAAAAAAAAGGAAATAAAAATTTCCAGTTTTATTTAATTAATTTTTCTTAGCTATTTATTTTTACTGGCACACCATTACATTTGCCATTTACAAAACATTCAAAACATCCCCAGTTTTTTTCATTAGTGCCTCCAACAATTCCAACAACAAATTGAACTAATGAAATAACAAAGAAAACTATTGCAGCAAGAATAATTCTTTTAATCAATAAACCTTGACTTTTCTTAATATCATCTTCTTTTTGTTGTGTAACTGCCTTTCCTAAATCAATTAATCCAAATAAAACAACCAAAATAGGTACAAATATTTTTATCAAACCAATAATTGTAGAAACCGCAGCAGGTAGTGCACTATCTACATTTATACTACCACATGATACATTTTCCAATATTTCTATAAATTCCATAATAATTCCTCCTACGACATATATTACCTTAAATTATATTAAAAGTCAACACTAACTATCAAAACAACCCCAATATTTTATTCTTTTTCGACATTTCTTCATCAATATCAACCTCAAAACCTAATTTTAATAAAAATCTGCTCAATGCATGAATATTTCTTTCACGATCATCCAAAGGTGGCAAATTATAATAAACTTTTGATTTTGACTCATATTCAAACTCTAATATATCTTTCGAACTTAACAAACTCTTATTCAATATTAATTTTTTATCTTCTTTCTTTATTTTTGCAAAGGCATTTCTATCAAGCATCATAAGTTTATTAAGTTTAATAATTGATGGTTCAACCAAACATAAAACCTCATTACACAAACTTTCGGCTTGTTTACTTGAATTGATATCAACTAAAACAATATCTTTATCACTATATTTAACAATAACATTTCCGATTTCATTACTTGTTGTATTAATCATATCTTTATCATTAAAGTAAATAAAATCACGTTTATCAACCTCTATTGCTTCAACAGAGTAATGCTTTGACAATATTTTTTTCATCATATAAATCAAAGTTGAAGCACCAGCTTGTTTTGTAATATTTTTTACACCAACAACCATAGTACCTCTTCCTCTTGTATAACTTTCAGAAGGAGTAACATTTTCATCATTTTTTTCAACTTCAAGTTGATGAATATGTGCAACATCACGATATGTATTTGGATGATTATACAAATACATGATACCTTCAGCGTTTTTAGTAAAATTATAAATTCCCATTGAAATCAATTTAGATAAATATTCAGTAGATGAACTTTCTATTGAATCATCTAAAAGCAATATTACTTTTTCCATATCTAAAGCAATGGAAAGTTTTTGTAAATTTTTAATATCTTTATAATTTTTTATAGCAGTTATATCTAAAATCATACGTTGAAAATAAAAGTTTTGAAAAGTAGATATAATTTCCTCTGCATCAAATTCACCATTCAAAGATTTAATAATATCAATGTCCAAATTTTGCAACATTGCATTATACTTATTTGCTATAATAACATTCATTTTATCACCTTTCTATCCATTACTATTTATCAGTTAAACTATAAATTGTTCTAGTTTCTCCAGATATAGGAAACTTTAAAGTATTACCAATTATAGGAATATCAAAATACATATAAGTTACAATTCTATAAAAAGGACCTCTGCTAGTTTCGTATTTATATATACAATAATCATAATAAGAATGTAATGTAATTAAACTACTTCCATCATTTAAATCCTTGCAGCTTGTACTGAATTGATTTAAATTATTATTAATGCGATACCCAACATCACTTAATAAGGTATTAACATTACTTGTAAATTCTTCATTTTCACTAAAATCAATATTAGGATTTGATTCAGCATATGTTTGAACGTAATTAACTAAGCTATTTTTAATTTTACTAGCTCTAGAATAATTAATGGCATACATTAAAATAAGCATTGTTAGAAAAGCAAATGTTATAAAAATTCCAAGTACAAATGCATTACCAATCGATTCTTTCATAACGCACCTCCATTAATTTGTTTTAATACAATTTCCATTAGTCAAGTAATAAGCTAATTCACTAGAAACATATTTATCATATTTAATCTTGAATCTACAAACTGTATAATTAGATACAGTTGAAGAACCTGAACTAACTATATTATAATTGCCAGACGTAATTTCCTCACTACTACCATCTGAACCAATTCTTTTAACAACCAAATAATTACTCAAATCTGTTGTAGAAATAGTTGTTGAAAAAACTGGAATCTTATCAATTTTACTTTTATGTTCAGTATAATTAGAACCAGAATATGATGCAGAAATAGAATAAGTTGTTCCAGAAATAATTGGAGCATTATCCTTTGAAAATTCAAATATTTTTCTTGTTTTTCCATAAACAGGAATTCTAAAAAAATCACCAAAAACGGGTAAATCAATATAAATATATGATATAACACCATACTCAAAATATCTGTCTTTCCATTCAGAAGTATCTACACCATTTTTATAAATACAAAACTCATAATTTGGATTGTAATTTCTTTCAGAATTGTTATACAAAGCAACGCCTTTTCTAACATTGGTGCAATTATTTATACCAGGTTTCATATCATATCCAATTGATAAAAGTTGTGCATCAATTTCAGTAGCACTTTTTTCATTATAACCTTCATACTTTTCAATAGCATTTATAATTCTATTATTAACTTTAAAGGCTTTGGAGTAACTCATGGTTCCAGCTAAGACAGCAAAAGTCACAACTATAAAAACAATTATAATATTATATAAAGCAACGCTACCAATACTTTCTCTCATGAGTTACCCTCTTTCTAAATTACTTACAAGAACCATTTTCAGCCAATTCTGTTAACTTTTTAGTCGAACCATCACCCAAAACACAGTCAGAGCCTTTAACATATCCACCTGCATCAGTACAACAAGCTCTATTTGCTGTTGATTTCATTAAACTATTAACAAGTGGTGTAACAACAGCCACAACAACACCAATTAAAATAATTGCAACAACTGTTAAATTTGCCTCTCCAGCAGCTTCTTTCATTTTATCACCACCTTTATATTATATATTTCCATTTATATTATAACATATTTTATTATAAACAAACATTTTTTTAGAAATTCATCAACATCATCATAGCAAATAGCATTAACAATAAGATACCTCCACCTGTTGCAAACAACATTTGCATAGTTTTGTTTTCCATATGATCCAAACGATCTTTATACTTTTGTTCCCTCGATTTATTTTGCAAGGCAGAAACACTCTTAGAAAACATAATTAACTGTTCATGTTTATTTTCTTGCGATCCTAAACCCAAACGATATAAAAGTCTCATCATTCGCATTGAATCCCTTACAGGATATTCCTTAGCAAAATCCATATATGGATCAACAGAAGCATCACCCTCCTCGATCCTTGCAACCAATTTTTCAAGACCTGGTTTAAACATTTCAGGGGCAGTTTCAATACTTCTAGCTAAAGCTACAGGAACAGTATAATGTTGAATTAAAATTTCAAGACCTTTTAAATAATAAGGCAACATTAAATTAATTTTATACAAATTATTTTTATAAAATTTTTTAAGTTGTGTGTAAGGCATTTTATATACTACAAATCCAACAATTATTGCAGCAATAAAATAAACAAATGACATTTTTGACAAGAATAGAAATACAACAAATAAAATTGTAATCATTCCGTTTCTTATTCTTTGACTGAATAACTTTTCAATATCAACATCATTTCCATATTTTAAATTAAGTAAAAACTTATAATCATCTTCCATTAAAAATCTGAAATATGGTTCTGAATCAGTTACAAATTTTTTGGTATCAATTTTATGATTATATTCTAATATAAATAAAATTATAATTGCTATAAATATAAAGTTCATTACTCAGCACCTACATTCTCATTATAATATTTTTCTCCACTAAGTAGAAAAAAGGAATTTATAATTATAATAGCGTGCAGTAATAGTTGAACTAAAATGTTATCAAGCATTTTTATATAAGAACTTACTCCAAGCATAAACTGAACCATCATAACTAATAAATATAAAATAATACCAAATTGTAAAAATTTTTTATGGAACTGTGCTCTATCCATTCTATCACGATATACATTTTCAACAAGCATATCAATATCAAGTGACATATTTTCTAAAGCTTCGCCAGAATCCTTACTACCTTCGTTTGTAATTTGCAAAAATAATTGATGCATATTTTTTACAGCATAATAATCATACTTTTCATTCATATATGCTAAAGATTGATCAATTGTACCATTTTCATAAGCCATACTAACCATTAATTCGACATCTGTTTTAACTGGATCTTCAAGTGTTCCAGATTGTAAAACACCTTCAAGTGATTTAACAAATGATTGTGTTACAGCAAACTCCATTATTGTATTTGTTGTATAAACTTGAACTTGTTCAAATATAAACTCACTATATACTCTTTTACAACGCAAATAGGTCAAATAAGGAATAATTGATATAGCCAATAAAGCATAAATTATAGAAACAATAATACTATAAAAATACAAATATGATACTAAAAAACCAAATATTGCAAATGTAACAATTTGAATTGTATATTGTTTTTTCGTATACTCTTGTCCTAATTCTTTTACTTTTTCTCTAACAACTTTAAAAGAATAAGGTGCAAATTTATCATATATGCCGCCAATTTGTTTTGTAATATATTTATAAACATTCGCACCAGCATTACGTCTATAAATAATAATAAATATTAATATTGCAGCAATAATTATAAACATTAATATACTCATTTTGCCCCTCCTTTTATACTTCTAACATTTCAACATCTGTTGAAACATTTTGATTAGAATTATTCTGGGTTGAAATTATTTGTTCTCCAGGTTTAATAATATCTTTATTTAACATAATTCCTTGTGCATCTAAATAATCAAGTAAATATTGACTCGGACTATTTCTAATAACTTTACCATCAGTATTTTTTCTATAAATTGTATTATATTCAGGCTTATTATCTTTAGTTACATAAAATTCGGTAACTTCTGCAATTTCACGTACAAATCTTCTTGTAACTTTGTCTTGATATCCACGGATATATACACCTAGTTGTATATAACGATAAATAGAAGCTAAAAATTGCTCAATATCTTGATTAGTTTCAAGTAAACTATACATACGATTAGGAATAGAGGAAGCCTTATCAGCATGAATTGTTGATAAAATGTAATGACCCGACGAAATCGAATTTCTAACAGCCATAACCGCTTCAGCACTACGAACTTCCGATAATAAAATCCATTTAGGATTCTGACGCATACAAGTTACCAATACATCAGAATACGATGCAATATTATTTGTTTTCATAGCAACTATATCACGATGAGGAAAAATTCGATCAAGATGTAATTCAAGAGTATCTTCTATTGTAATTATTTTTTCATTTTCACGAGTTTTTGAAGCTAAATATTTAACAAATTCGGTTTTACCAGAGCCAGTCTCACCGCAAACAATTATATTACAGTGACCTAATACACACTGTTCCAAAAAATCATGAATATCTAAAGTAATGTAATTTTCCCTTAAAATTTTTTCTTTCTCTAATCTTATCTTCGCAGGAGTTTTACGTATAACAACTGCAATTCCATTTTTTGCTATAGAATCATGAACAAAATTCATACGAAGTTCAGCACTTTCAGCGTCCAAAAATGGATGAGCCATATTAAAAGTCTTTCCCATAGCATTTGAACACTGAAACGCTAACTTTTCCATAAATGAATTATTAATTGCAGGATTTTCAACCCTATAAATACCTTTAGACAAAGTTTTTAACCAAATTTGTCCACCGTTACTATATGATACATCGGTTATATCATCAGTAATTAAATACTCCTTTAGTGGTCCAAAATCAATCGCATTAAAAACATTATCATTCATAATTAATCACCAACTGTAACATTTGTATTATTATCAGTAGGTGTTTCATCAATAACAACTGTATTTGCATTTATAAAATCTCTTAAATATTGAGTACTTACAGTAGTTGTTAAATCTTCATCCTCAACTGTTGTACCGTGAGGTACTGGGAACAAAACAACAGCTTTGCTAGATAAGTAACTTGCTTTTCTAAGCAAAATATGAATATCATCTGTAACACCAAAGTATAAATATGCAGGTGTTCTATTAGAAGAAGTATTTTCAAAAACATTATTTCCAGCAGAATCTTTAACTGCTAAAACTCTAACATTTTCTAATAATTTTCCAACCATAATTTGTCCATTAGTATCAACAGCTTTCATATAAATATCCACATAACTATCTGGAGTAATTGAATTACCATATGTAGTTGAAGTTGATACAGGAAAATTGTATGGAACTTCGCCTTCTTTGATATTTGTATAAAGTGAATCAGGCATATCATCTGCACTTACAACTGTTTCATTATAAAACATACTTCCGGCAGGAATTACAGTATTAATAGCTGAATATTTTCCTACAATTGAAGCTGAACTTCTAATAACATTACTAGAAATGGCAACAGAAGGAATACTAATATTTTTAATCATACTTTGTGTAATCAAAGTACGAGGTTGAATTGTTTCCTTTGCAACAGGAATTTGTACAGGAGAAGTTGCCTTTTTTATTTGAGAATTATATCCAAAATATATAATTGCAATAATCACAACAACGCCTAAAATAGTAACAGTATTTTTATTTGTAAAAAATCTTTTAACCCCAATAATAAAATTATTCATTTTTTCACTCTCTTTCTTTAATAAGGTGCTTCAAATATTGCATCAATTGAATTTGAAATATCAAAAGTCAATATTTCACCTGTTAAATTAGTAGTTTCAGAACTTGAAAGTCTAACACTAACTTTTGGTGGAGTTTCACTAATATCCATAATTTCTACTTTATATACTCTAGATAAATTAGCATTATCAGCAAATCTTCTAATAAAACTTTCAACGAATTTTTCACCAACAATTTTAATATCACCATTTGCTTTATATGCAGCTAAGTCAACAGAATCATACATAGCTGCTTCAACAGTTTCCTTTAAAAGTGCATAATTATGTTCATCTGTAGTAGTTAGGGATTGGAAAAAATAAATGAAGAAAATCATAAATATTCCAACACCAACGATAAATATTCCCCACAATGACTCTTTCATCTATTTTCCACCTCCACTATTATATTTACTTACATAATCCCAACATTTTTGATCTCCAGATATAATTCTAAAGCTATCACCAATTTGTTCACAATATGAATGACCACTATCCTCTAATTTATACCAATCATCACAACTTTGAAGTAAAGGTACAGAGAACCATTCATCCAAAGAACTATTATTATTTGCAGCAGCAGTTTCAAATATTGCAAGTAATTCATTATTTAAAACCTGACTAATACCTTTATTATAAACATTATTTCCATTTTCATCAGTTGCATTCATAATATCATTTGGATAAGCAATTGTAGAACTTGATGCATAATCTCTTCCATATGCACTATTAAATGCTCTAATTTGTTTAACAACATCCGGTGTAAGTTTAAATGAATATAAAGGATTTATATCAGATGAATACAATGCACTGCCACTTACTCCACGATTATTTGAAATAACACTATCCACACTTCCAGCAGGCCAATTTTCACCAGCTTGTCTATCTCCAAAAGGATTATCTAAATCAACACTACGATAAATAAGAGCTAAACCACTTGGAGTTGTACACTTTCCATTTTCACAATCATCAGTTGGAAAACCATCAGTGTTGCAACTACCATTTGGACAAACAGGAGGTTCAACACAATCACCGCTTGGACATGTTGGTTCTGGTGGTTCACAAGAACCAGCTTTACAAACGTAATAACTTGCACTTAAATCCCACCAATTTGTATTTTCTTTTGACCAACTGTCATTCATTAAAGCATTACCAATAATTAATTTACAATACTCACCAGCATAATAACATTTTTCACCATCACAATTTTTTCTACAAAAATCATCTAAATTAGAAAAATGTGATTTGCCATCTGAATCAAGACTTCCGATATTCCAATAACTTATTGATAATGAATATTTACCACTTCCAGCAGAATATTTTACAGAATAATTGCCTCCTTCAGAAACGGTTGTGTAACCAGAATATTTGCAAACACCCCAAGTATCCGTTCTTTCAGAGAAAGCTTGATTAACAATTTTTGTTTCAGAAGCATAACTATCTGACGTTGATACAGGACAATTACAAATGTAGTCTGCACCAGCTGATACATTAAGACCTTCTTTTCTTGCTTCATCTGCAGTTATTAAATTACTAACCGTACCATCATTACATACACATGCATTAACAGTATCATTTAAAACATAAGAATCAGTTTTAGATTGAATTAATAATCTAAATGTCTTGAACCAATTGATGTTTTCCTTATTATAATCAGAAGCAGTTTCTGAAATTGTCCATCCATTAGTTTCATTTGATGTATTTAAAGAATTAAAATCAGTTATAGTAAGAGGAAAATTTCTATAATCAATTTCCCTTCCCTCAACAAAGTTTGGAACAGAATTTCTTCTCGACTTTCCTGTTAAACTACATGTAAAATTGCCATAACTTGCTCTTTGATCATTAGGTAAAGAACTACATGCTTCATCAAATCCATATTCAACATCACATTTTTGATTAATTTCTGAGCATTTTGTAGGATTATATCTTAATGTTTCACCAGTAGATAATGTTTTACCATCCTCTGCACTATTGCAAGTATACCTAATACCTCCAGAACTCTGTTCCCTTAATAAATAACTTTTACAACTATTTCTTCCAAGTTCACATTGTTCTTGTAAAGAAACAATCCCATCACCATTTAAATCCGCAGATGTAGAACCAATAATACTATTTTGATTATTTGAATTTGAAGTCGAAGAATTTTGTGAACTACTTGTCTCAGTACATGTATACTCATAACCCTTATAAATTAAATTAGTTGATGACCAATTGTCCATTCTACAAGACATTTTGTTCTTATCATCATTATTATAATTTGGAATTAAATTTGGATTAAATGAATAGAAATTATTATTATCACAATCATCATTGTCATCTACACATATAGCAGATGATGGTGCTATTTCATTTGAAGATTCAACTAAATGAGTGAAATCTTTAGAAGAATAATATTTTCCCATACCTGACAAATTCAATTCAAAAGATAGATCAGAGGAAATATCAGTACCAAGACTAGAATCAAAACATTGCATAAATGTTTCATATGATTGAACAAAACTATGGTTAGTGTTTATAAAGTCATTATGAATCTGTTGCAATTGATTTTTATAAGAATTTGTACCATTCTTACATTCTTCTCTAATTTGCTCCAATTTTATTACTAAAATTCTATATTCTTCCCATTCAGCAGCGCATTTTTGATTTGCAGCAGTGCATTGTTCTAAATTATCTTTATTACATGACATAAAATTACAAGTTGGAATATTTTTTCTAAGTTCACAATTATAATTAAAATCACAATATTTATCAGCAGATGTATCTCCACCAAAAGCATCTTCAAAATTATAAACAGCTTCAGGATATTTTTCACAAATCATATTATAATTAGTATATGTATCAACTTGACTTTGAATACTGATCATCCAATTATAGTATTCCTTTAAAAATTCATCAAACTTTATATCTTCAGCACAAATTTTAACAACTTCTTGTTTAATTAAAGGACCACCATATTTGTTACTATTATCTTCACCTTGTACATACCACTGAAAATATCTTCCAGCATTAGCAGCAGGGTAAAAATTTGGTAATGTAATTATTACCTTTTCTTGACAATATAAATCACAATATTGATTGATTTTTGTTTTATAGGTTTCACCTTGCTGTGCAACAGCCATAAAACTATTATCTTTATCATCAAGAGCTATTTTGTTCAACTCTTCTTCTGTAAGAAATATATTCATATCTCCTTCATTGCCAATTACTTTGACTAAAGAACTGCTTTCTGAGTTAAAAATAGGATCTTTAAACGTAGATACATTGCTTGAACTATCATCACAATTAGCAGTATCACAAGAGGCATTAGCAGTTATTTTTGAAGGCTTACATTTATTGCTACAATATTTATCACAAATTTCCTTGTTTTCTTCCTTATCACAAAATCCTGGTTCATCACAGCAATAATTATTGCTTGGATGTGGAACACATTGCTTACAATATCCAGGTTTGTCATGGTTTTTCCAATAATCTTTTATAGGAACGCAAACACCACCATCACTTATCGATGATTCTTCATAACAGCAATAAGGATCATCCGGATTATAATTTTCACCCGCATTTTTTATACAGGCATTATCATCTGGATCACAAGGAACACAACATTTAGGTGTTTCACATTTTTTTGCTAATCTTCCAAGCCACACCAAATGCATAGAAGTTCCGTACACATTTCCATTTGTGTCACGCCAAGTTCCATCGTGATAATTAAGGTTTCCACAATTACCACCCTCGCACGCATTTTCACCTACAGAACTATTTAAATAAGCATACTTTGAAGAACCACTTTTTAAATTCCATGTACAATCATCATTATCTGAAAAGCAGGATAAACGCATATTAACTAAATCTCTCCATAAATTTCCACCAATTTGATTTCGAATTATGTTTACGCCATCTGGTAGGTTTGCAAACCTTTTCAAGAAAAATGAATATTCTGTTCCAGACATAACAAATTTTTGATTATGATCTTCTATAAGATGAAATGTATTTAATGGTTCAATCAATATATATATTTTTTCTAAGGCATCACAATCATTTGCTAAAGCTGCACACAAATCATAGCCTAGTTCATCTAAAAAGGCAGGATTTTTACAACTATTTCCTTTTTCAATTCCATCTATCAAATTTTCAATATATTGGTGTTTTGCTTCCCAAGTTGCAGATGATGCACCACCAATATTAATTTGATTACCTTGCACATATCCATTATAGTTAATTAACTTAAATGATAATGTATGATTATTAACAATATTTGTTTTGAAACTTGAGCCAGCAAGCATTTTCGCATTAGTTGGAACACCATTTGACCAATAATCCACAACATTTTGACTTATTTTATTTCCATTTTCATCAACTACAGTTAGCCTTAAGCCAGTTTGTTCACTAGTAATTCCACTTGAAAAACTTTTAGAACCATCACTTGGAGTCCAAGTTCCAGCTGACCCTGCATTCAAATTTGAATCATCTGCAGACACATTAGATAATGCCACAAAAAGTGTAAATATAGTAATTAAAAATATATTAATTTTTTTCATCTTTTCACCTACCATTTTTATTTGCATTGTAAATTTTCATAATCAGAGTCACTTTTATAAATCTCAATAGCCTTGTTTAAATCAAAATACTTTTTTTCATAATCATAATATTTCGAATACAACCCAGGAGCTGACAAAAGATCATCATGATTTACCTTTGAAAAATCTATTTTCAAATCAGTTGAAATCACATCATCATTTATTTCATATTCATAATCATAAAAATCAATGGAATCATCCCAATTTTTTAAAAAAATTAAATTATTTTTATAATTTTCTAGTAAATCAGGATTATAATTTGAAATTTGTTCTTTTTTTTCAAAATAAGTTATCTTATTATTCGAATCAGCTTTAAAGTATAAACTTATTGCATAATTTTCACGATTACTACTGCACTCAAGAACTTTTTCTTTTTTACTGCATCCACATCCGCTTACAATTAACGTAACAAGAATCAAATTTACTGCAATTAATATTTTTTTCATTTTTATATTCCTTTCTATTTTAAAATCCAAAACTATCTTTTTTATATCTAATATATTTAACAGTTACAATAGAAATAGTAATAACTATCAAAATATAAACTCCATACATTCTAATAAAATTTAAAACAAAATCTATTATACTTATATTTTTATCTACAACATTATCATCTGGATTTTCATTTATACTATTTTTATAATTATTAACATTTTTTATAAATTCGTTTCTACTTAAAGAATGTGATACCCATTTTTGACATAAACTATATTCTTTAGCATCGTCGCAAACACTTAACATATAATATGGATTGTAGCTAGGTAATGTTGCATAAAGTTTTCCTACACTATCATAGTCACAAGCATTTACACCATAAAAATCAAATGTATAACTATTACCAGCAGGATAATTATATAAAATTACCTCCCCCAAATCATTTCCATAATATAAATTACCGAATTCATCTTTAAAATAGATTTGAGAATTGACATTATTAAATCTTAGTGAAAAACTTGCCCTATTATTTTGAATTACATAATCATAACTAATATTAATATTTGAAACAATTTGTTTCAATTTTGCTTTTTCTTGAATTGTACAAGAAGCTTTTATATTAATAGGTTTAACTAATAAGACAATAAGCACAAAAAAATACAAAAATCTCCTATTTATCATTTTCTCACCTCAATTATAGTATATTTTTTTTTGAAAATCAACAGAAATTGACAACACTTTACAATTTATCTAATTTTATAAATATAGATATAATCACGAACTTTAAATACAATAGAAATTTCACTAGCACTCTCTATTTCTTTAATTGCTTCGATATAATATATATTATCTTCATTTACCCTAACCGATTTAACTTGTTTTAAAGCAGTCACATCACTTTTTTCTTGACCATTAATTGTATATTTAAAACTACCATATAAACTCATAAATTTAAATAAATCTGTAGTTTTTTCTTTAGCACTATTTTGTGACCATTCGATTGAACCATTTAATTTTACAAGGGTTTTATCATAATTATTAATAATAGCCGGTTTTAAAATTTCAACTGAATTATAACATTCATCTGTAGAAACACAAAAATTATAATTCAAAGAATATTGACTTAAAACATCTGAAAAATCAATAGTAAGTTTCGTATCTTGAAGTACACTATCTGAAAAATCAATAGTATCGCCCAAACTATATGTTTTTGTATCTTTAACCTCATCTAAATTTCTAGGATTTATTTCGACATTAATTGTTTTTGCCTCTGTACTTGTAATTGATGTATTATCAACATATCTAAAAGTCATTTGTTTATTCAAATCACTCTTATCAATTGGATAAACAAGTAAATATTTAACAAAATCAGAACCAATATACTGACTGTTATAAACATTTCCAATGTCGATAAATTGATCAGCATATAAAGAATTATGATGGTATTTATTATAACCAATAATAAGTTCTGGTTTAGCTATATTAATCTGCTTTTCTCTAGAACCATTTGTTTTTAAATTTACCTCTAAAATAATAAAGTATTTATTGTTAGAAATAACTTTACTTTTATAATCTAAATTAGTAACATAGGCATTACTAATAGACATAGTAAAATCACTTGTGGTAAAAAAATCAGTCTGCGTATATTTTTTATTGTATACACCTAAACTCAAATAAAAAATCAAACATAACACACAAATACAAATAGAACTTATAAAGAAAAATAAATAGCGGTTTTCATAATAAAAATATCTTAAAAATCTCTTTCCCTTATTAACGTTTCTTTTTGCTTTGTTGAAGTCGACATTAACATCAAACTCAAATTCCTCATTATCGCTATCAACTATATCAAATTCCTTTAAATCTTCTTTAAAATTAAATTTTTTGATATCAAAACCCAAAGCTCTAATACCATACAAAATAATTTCAACAATTTGTATGAAAGAAATAACTGTTAAAAAATCTCTTATATTACGTAAAATTTTTACATCAACAATCTTAACTTCCATATTACCAACAATATTATAAGCATAAGCAATCAAAGCAAATGAAGCAATATAAATTATAATGGTACCAATATAAAGTTTTATTGATTTTTTTTTCATAAAAAGCAAAAAAATAATCACAATAGATAGTATAATAACCAAAAATATAGACAAATATATATATATATCAAATAAAGCATTAGTGGGATTAGTTGATAATATTCCAGTATACGTAGAAATAGCTACATCAAAAAAATTTATAATACGACTAAATCTATACACAATATAAACCATTAAAATAGTCAGAATTAAATGAATCAATTTAAAATTTTTTATTAAGATTTTATATGGTTTTCTAAGTATCACACTATCACCCTACTCTCACTATTATATAATTAGTATAACACAAAAATATAAAAAAAAAAGAAAATTTAACTATTTTTTTAGTAAAATCCCCTTATTTTTTTATTTCGTAATTAAAAAGATTATTAACTATTAGAATTTAATATCTTATGTTTTTACTTAAAACAATGATTTTTTCATAATCATCATCACTAGCCATAATATTTTTATGAATAGAATTACATTTCTGACATTTATATATTATTTTATAACTATTTTTAAACTTTTCTATTCCAACTGGTATCAATAATCCCTTACATTCATTAAGTCTGTCACCTGGATTAATATCAACATGTTTTGAATATAAACAATATGGGCAATGATCTCTCGATGTATATTCTAACTTTGTTACATTTTTACCACAATTCTCACAAATAAATTCTTCATCCCGTACCATAAATCTTTTCATAAAGTTCCTCACATTCAATAAAAGTATAAACAAAAATAAAAAAAAATACAAGAATATAATTTGCGAATATCATTATACGTGATATAATTAAAACAATGGAGTGACAATATGGAGTACAAATTTACTATAAACGATTTTGAAGGACCACTTGATTTATTATTACACCTTATTAAAGAATCAAATATTAATATTTGTGATATTAACATTGTTGAAATTACTGAACAATATTTAAACTTTATAGAAAAAGAGCAAAATTTAAATTTAAATATTGCAAGTGAATATCTAATAATGGCTGCGGAATTAATAGAAATAAAATCAAAAATGCTTCTTCCAAAACAAGAAAAAAACATTGATGAAGAAACTGATATTAAGGAAAATTTAATTAATAAATTAATTGAATACAATAAATACAAAGGTATAATTCCACAATTAAAAGAACTTAATAACGAAAGAAATACCATATATACAAAGTCACCAGAAAATTTAGATTATTTGGAAAAAGAAAAAGTAAATAATGAAAGTTCCGAACTACATATTTTATTGGACGCTTTTAACAAATTTTTAAACGAACAAAAAGATAATGAACCACTTAAAACAACTGTGACTAAAAAAGAGTATTCAATTGAAAAAAGAAATAAAGAAATTAAAAACATATTAAGAAAAAAAAATATAATCAACTTTATTGAATTATTTGACACAATATCAAAAGAATATATTGTCATTACCTTCTTATCCATATTAGATTTAGCGAAAAAAAATGAAATAATTATAGAACAGGATAAAAACTTTAAAAATATCATACTAAAAAACAATGAGGTGAAATCATGAATTTAAAAGCAGTTTTAGAAGGATTATTATTTCTAGCTGGCAGTGATGGATTAACGTTTGAAGAAATAAAAGAAATATTAAACGTTGATGACAATACTGGCAAAGAATTAATACGTAAATTAAATGAAGAATATAAATCAAATGAAAGAGGAATTAAATTAGAACTTTTAGGAGGTTCCTTTAAATTAACAACAAAAAAAGAACATAAAACATATTTTGAAAAAATGTTAAAAAATGAAGTTTCAAGTGAATTAAGTGAAGCAGCATTAGAAACATTAGCAATAATTGCATATAATCAACCAATAACAAGAAATCAAATTGATGAAATTAGAGGAGTTAGTAGCACTCACATAATAAGAAAATTACTAATAAAAGATTTGATTCAGGATTGTGGTAGATCAGACTTACCAGGAAAACCAATTTTATATTCAACAACACCACACTTTTTGGATTATTTTGGACTATCAAGTATTACTGAATTACCAGCACTTGATATACCAAATGAAATAGAAAAAAAAGAGGAAGATTTATTTCAAACAAGATACAAAGAAAATTAAAAAAGATATTGATTAACTAAAATAGATTATGATATAATCTATTTGTATTTGCCAACCTGGCGGAATGGTAGACGCAGTGGACTCAAAATCCACCGATAGCAATATCATGAGGGTTCAAGTCCCTTGGTTGGTACCAAAGTGAAATTTACTCATTAATGAGTCAAAAAAATATAACACAATTTGTTATATTTTTTTATTTAAACATACTCATTATTTTAGGCATTAAGAAAATTGCTGCAACTATGACAATTCCCATTAAAACTAAAATAACATCTTCATAATTAAATTCTTTATTCAGAATTTTAATTTTTTTAACATTTATTTCAGAATTTTTTGTTTCATCTAAATTATCATCTGTTAATTCTTCAACATTTTCTTCTAATTTTTCTATATCATTAGTCTCTGTATTATTATTTTCAATTTTCACATCAGTTGAATCTGTTGAATCGTCTAAAACTTCTACCTCATCAGTAGCATCGGGTACTTTTTCATCTTTTTTTGTAACTTGGTTTTCAAAATCAAAATCATAATTCAAATCTTTGTTTTCTTTATTATCCATAATAATCCCTCACTTATTATAATTATTATAACATGTATATATTAATATGTAAATTAACAAATTAAATAATTATCTCATTTATTTAACGATAATACTTTAATTTTAATAATGTCTATATGTTTTCTTCATCTAATTTATACAGCAATAATTGCTTAAATATCCTGCTTCAAAACTCCTAATCCTAAATAAAATTTTTCACCATTTAACAATTGTTCTTTTATTTTCTTTTGCAAAATAGTTTCTTCAGATAGTTTCCTATAATCGCTACATTTATTTATTCCATATACAAAATTCATAATATCATCGGTACATTCTCTTCCATCCTCAACATCAAATAAATTATGAAATAATGATATATTTGAATTTCTATCAATAATATTATAAACTTGATTACTTAACAACCATGAATTGCAAAAGTATTTAATTTTATCTAATTTAAATATTTGCTTTAATCGATCTTTAGAGTCCTTTATCGAACACTTAACCTCTTCTAAATTCAGCTTTCTTCCTTTTGGTATATGAATTTTTACCATAGAAATATTGTTTTCTGTATCTTCATATTCATACTGTAATCTTCCTATTTCTATAATTCTAATCCTAACAAAATATACCGCCCATAACATTTGTGATATTCTTACACCACTATATTTTCTATATATTAAATCATTTTCAAAGCATTCTTTTACTCTACATTTATGAATAAGCATTTGGCTTATATCCAATTTATATCTATTCATATTATTTTTATGAAATTCATAACCTAATATTATCATTAAATTAGTTACGAATGGATTTACATTATTTCCAAACAATTCATTAATATCTTTTATTTCCCATAAACTTTTTATTCTAGAAAAATCGCTACAATATAAGGTTTCATATACATTTTTAAAATTTTTTTTATAATATTCATTTTGATTTATTTCTTCTGCACATCTATAGCATTCTTCTATATATGACCTCCCTATATTATAAAATTTAAATGCTTCATCTATTATCTCTTTACTAATCATTTTTTCACCTATTCCTACTCCATCTTCAATCATTTTTTGAACATCTATGATAGATCATTTAATCATATAATCTTTTAATATTTTTGTGGCCCAAATTCTAAATTTTGTTGCTTTCTTAGAATTAACTCTATAACCTACTATAATTATTCATATAAAAAATCGAATTATCTATTTACATTTCAATTGCCCACTTTTTGAACTACCGAGAAATTCTCGGTAGTTGAACTTTTATCCAATTAAATTTTTCAAAATACCACTTTTTTAATTTTATAAATCTCTAAAATTTATTCTTTTCGATGTAGCACTGATACACATTCAACATGATATGTTCATTAATAATAAATAGTTGCTTTTTATCTGTTTGGGTATAACTGACTACTACATAATAAACACTTTTAATTGTTGAATGTTTATTATGTATATATCAATTTTCTCAATTTAAAATTTTTCCTATTATTTCAACTTTATCATTATCTATTTTAATATCAGCACCAATAGGAATAACACTATTTACTATCTTATGTCCAAAATCATTACATTTTATTATTGGAAAACTATATTCTTTAGTATATTCAAGTATTATATCTTCCATTTGAGGATATTTACTTTCATCTTTCTGTAAATCATAATTATAACCAATCACTATTCCTTTTATTTTATCAAATATACCATATTGTTTTAAATGGGCAAATCTTCTTTGGCATTCATTTATAGATGTTCTATAACTTTCTATAAATAATATATTACTTTCCATATTTGGTAAAAATTCTGTGCCAAGCAAATACATCATACAAGCCAAATTTGTACCAATTATTTTACCTTCAACAGTACCATTTTTAATTAATTGTTTTGTACCATTATTAAACCTATCTAATTTTTGGTTAATAAAAGCATCTATAAATACTTTATATTGTTCTTCTGCATAGTCTAAACCAAATGAAAGAAAATCCGGCCCACTAAAAGTTATTAATCCTGTCTTTTTATAAATAGCTTGAAGTAATACTGTTATATCACTATAACCTAGCAGTATCTTAGGATGCTTTTTTATTTCTTCATAATCTAATAAATCAATAAATGTATTGCAAGTTTCACCACCTTCTAAACATATTATTGCTTTAACATCATCATCTTTAAACATATTCATAAAATCTTCTGCTTTTTGTTCTCTTGTACCACATGAGCCATAATAATCTTCTTTTATATATTTTCCAAATTTTATCTTAAAACCTTTAGTAATTAAAAATTTTTCTGCTTTTTTAAAATCATCAAATCTATTATTTAATGCTAAGCTATTAGATACCCCTACAACACCGATTGTATCTCCGTAATTTAATCTATTTGCTAACATAATTCATATCCTTTCTTTTTCAATTATACAATCCATACCACCTAATATGGTATGAGGAAACATATTCTCCTCAAACAACCTTCTTAAATTTTTTCTGTTTTTTGATGAAAATTAGTGTTTTTTTATCAAAAATGTGCTTTTTTTAATAGGCACTGAACAGTTAATTTTCGTCTTAATATAAGGCTTTATTTAAGTTTAAGCACCACAACACACTCTACGTGTTTAGTATTCGGAAACATATCGACAGGAGTAACTTCAATTACATTATAATAATCACTAAGTATTTTTAAATCACGAGCTAATGTAACTGGATCACAGGAAACGTAAATAACTTTACAAGGTTTTATATTTATAATACCTTGAATAGTTTGCGTGTTTAATCCGAACCTTGGTGGGTCAACTATTATCACATCAATATCACTAGTAACATTTTCAAAAGATAATTCACTACTACCACAATAAAAACTGGCATTGTAAACATTATTTATTTTTAAATTGTCTTGAGCATTCATAATCGCATATTTATTAATTTCATATCCAACAACATTTTTTACATATTTACTTATATATATACCAATTGTCCCAGTACCACAATATAAATCTAAAACATTTTCATTTCCTTTAAAATTACCATACTCTATTATTTTATTATATAATTTTTCACACATTATAGTATTAACTTGAAAAAATGAATCTGGTGAAATTTTAAAAATATAATCACCTATTTTTTCTTCTAAATATTCTAAACCATATACTAACTTATAATTATTTTTTTCATTTATATATATTGAATCAACAAAATCCTGAATATTTTTTATATCACAGTTCACATGATTGCCTTTAAAAATAATCATAACATTATCATTATAAAAACTATTTCTTATAACAATTTGTTCTATATTATCTAAATTAATATTTTCTTGAATTATAGATAAAATCTTATTTATTTTCTTACTAGAAATTAAACAATTATTAATTGGAACTAAATCATAACTATTTTTACCATATAAACCAATTTTTTTATCAACTTGAAGAGTTAATTTATTTCTATAATTGAACTGATTTTCATATATATTTAAAATAGACTTTACCTTACTTCTATCTACATTAGCAAATCTTTCAAGTATCTCTTTTACCTTTTCTTCTTTAAACTTAAGTTGATCACTATAACTTATATTTTGCAAATCACATCCACCGCATTTATCAAAATAAGGACACTCTGGTTTAATTCTATTTAAACTATATTTAACGAATTTTGACACAGTTGCAACCGAATAATTTTTTTTATTTTTTTTTATACAAATATTTACTATATCACCAGGAACGGTATTTTCTACAAAAACAGTTTTACCATCCATATAGCAAATACCCCTTCCCTCATGATCAAATTTTATAATTTCAACATTTTCCATCAAAATTAACACCCATTTCTAAAAATATTCATAAATAGTTTAACACTTTTTTTTAATTTGTACAAACTAACAAGATTGCCATTTATATATATATGTGTTAAAATCTATATGGAAGTGAAATCATGGAAAAAGAAACAAAAAACAAATCATTTGTAGAAATAAAAGAAGATAATAACAGTAGCAAAAATATCATAGATCCACTAGAAAAATATAAGTATATTGAACCAAAAAAAAAGTTAAATATAAAAAAAATATTAATAATTATTTTTAGTATTATTTCAATAATTTTAATTATTATTTTACTAAAAATTGTTGATATTAACTTTAATAAAAGTAAAGAAATTAAGAACACAGAATCCATTAATAAAACAACCTCTTTTGATACAACAAAACAAAATACAAATGAATCGGATACTATAACCGAAACATTAGTATGTTCAACAAATGAAATTCAAAATAATGTACAAATAGATACAATTGTCACCGCAAAATTTCATAATAAAAAATTAAGAGAAGATTCTAATAAAATTACAATAAAACTATTAAATGAAAGCTCAAGAGAAGACTATGATAAATATATTTCAATATTACAAATGTTTTCATTATATTTAACAGAAAATTCTGGATATGACATTACTTATATAGATGACAACAATGAATTTTCATTAGAAATGATAACAAAATACCAAAAAGATAAACAAATTGAGAGTAATTTAGAATATGATGAAGATTATGATTCAGTAAAACAAAAATTAATAGAGTTAGGCAATAATTGTAATTAAAAAAATTAAGTGATAAATAAAATTCACTTAATTTTTTATATTAAAATTAGAATTAGAATTATAGCAATTATAACAATTAAAACTATTCCTACTATCATAATTTTCATTAAAGAATTATTTTTCTTTAATTTATTTTTAATTTCTTTTATATCATCAAAATCTTCATCATTAAAATTCATACTAGATGTATAAAAAGATTTATCTATTTCATTTTTCTCAGAGTCGTCAAGTTTTACTTTAGGAATATCATGCATAACCCTATTTATTGAATCAATTCCTCCAACAACTGTATTTTCATTATTTGACTTCAAATCGTCTAACAAACCAAGTGACAAATCTCTATCATTTAAATCATTAAGTAATTTAGTACTTGCAATAGTATTTAAAAGTTCATTTAAATTTTCATCTTGTTCTTGCTTACTAGCCTTATAAGATTCTATTTTTTTAAGTAAATTAAGCTGTTCCTCTTTTAATTTATGATAATCACTTTTAATTATATTACTACTTTTAGCCTTTTCTAATGCTTCATTTATATCATAACTACTATTTTCTTTTTCTTCTACATTTATTTTTCTATTCCTAATTTGATAATTTTTAGTTTCTATTTTATTTTCGTTATTTAATATTTCGGTTAATTTTGCCGGACTAATTTCATTTACATTAGAAACAGGTCTAATACTATTATAATCTAAATTGTTATGAATTTCATTATACAAATCTTTATTTTTATTTGTTCTTCTATTTATAGTATTATCAGTTTGGTAATATTTTTCCATTCTACTAGGCATATATCCCACCTCATTATTATAATGATATCACATTTTTTTGAATTTTAAAATAATTTACTTGCATTTTTAATACTATTTATCTATAATTTTTTATAGGAGGAAATTTATGAAAAATGTTAAAGTAGATAAAGAAAAATGTATAGGTTGTGGTGCTTGTGTTGGTTTAGTAGATGAAGTATTTGAATTTGGAGACGACGATCTTGCTCAAGTAAAAGATGAAGTTAATTTTAGTAATATGGATGAAGATTTAATTGATGAGGTTAAAGACGCCATTGAAGGGTGTCCTACAGAAGCCATAAGTGAAGAAAAATAAGCAAACGCTTATTTTTTTATTTCACCATATAATTTTTTTACTTCCTTTAAAGATAAATAACGATATTCACCAGATTTTAATGAATCAATTGTTAGAAAAGAAATTCTTTCTCTCTTTAATTTTAAAACCTCATATCCAACCGCCTCAAACATCTTTTTTACTTGATGATTTTTACCTTCATGAATAATAATTTCTACTATAGAGGTATTAGTTTTTTTATCATATTTTTTTAGTCTTACCTTTGCTTTAGATGTTTTAAAATTATCAATATAAACACCTTTTGCTAATTTAATTAAAGATTCTTTATCTACAAAACCATTTACTTTAGCAATATACAATTTTTCAATATTATTTTTAGGATGCATTAATAGATTTGCAAGCTCACCATCATTAGTCAGTAATAATGCTCCTGTTGTATCATAATCAAGCCTACCAACAGGATATAATCTTTTATCTGTATCAATCAAATCAAGAACTGTTTTTCTGCCCTTTTCATCGTTTGTTGAAGTGATAACCCCTCTTGGTTTATTTAATAAAATATATTCTTTTTGTTCATAAGTTAAAGACTTACCAGAAACTGTTATTGCGTCACTTTTATCTACACAAGTTCCCAACTCTGTTACAATTTTACCATTAACTTTTACTTCACCATTACATATTAATTCTTCAGCTTTTCTTCTCGAACAATATCCACTATTAGCTATAACTTTTTGCAATCTTTCCACTTCAATCACCTAAAAAGATTATACGTTATCAAGCAAAAAAAAGCAAATGCTTTTTCATTATTTACAACTATATCCAACATTCTCTAATTTTTTTCTAGCACTAACAAGTTCATTTATTTCATTCTTTGTAACATATATCAATTTTTGAAATAGAGAATCATCTATTTTTGTTGCATTAACAATTATATCAACATTCAAATTTGTACCTTTTAAATTAGCTTTACATTTTATAGAATTATTAGCATCTGATTCATAGGATTCACAATACTTTAAAACTTTCGAATATTCTTCATTTATTTCATCATTTGTATAAAATTCATTAAAACTATATTTAGTCTTAATTTTTATTTGTTTTAAATTTTCCTGATTTTTTTCATAAACAAGTTCATAACTTTCACTATAATCATAACCTGCTTTTTTTTCATATTTTTCACATTTTAATTTTGTACTACCACAACCAGTAAATAAAATTATAGAAAAAATACATATTAAAATTTTTTTCATTTTACCACCAATATTAATATTACACTTTATAAAATAAATAGTCAAATTTCTAAAACAAAATTTTCATAATTAATATACTAACTATAATACAAACAATATCAGTCATAATTCCAGCTGTAAGTGCATATTTTGTCCTTTTTATACCAATAGATCCAAAATAAACAGTTAAAATATAGAATGTGGTATCCGTAGAGCCTTGTAAAATAGATCCTAATGTTCCAATATAAGAATCAGGTCCAAAACCAGCAAAAATATTTGTTAAAATTGCTAATGCAGAAGAACCGGATATTGGTCTCATAATTATCATTGGTAAAATTTCATTTGGAAAATTAAAAATATGTATATTATTAAACAGCCATTCAATAATTCCACTTTTAAGAAAAATATTAACACCAAAAATCATTGCTAACATAGATGGAAATAAATTAAAAGACATGTCAATACTTTCCTTTGCTCCATCTATAAATACATCATATATATTTATGCGCTTATATATCCCATAAATAATTACAATTAAAATTATTATTGGAATAATAGCATTTGATATTACTTCTATCATTTGTGACTCCTAAAAAGTAATCTATCAATAATAAGTCCAATAAATAAAGATGTAAATGTCACAATTATGCAAGGTAATATAATATTAGTAGGATTATTACTATTATACATCATACGAAGACTTATAACAGTAGTTGGAATAAGAGTTAAGCCACATGTATTAATAACCATAAAAGTTATCATACTTCTAGTAGCCTCATTCTTTTTAGAATTTAATTCTTGCAAAGACTTCATAGCCTTTAATCCAAAAGGTGTTGCAGCATTTCCAAGTCCAAACATATTAGCAATAATATTTGATGAAATATAACTAAAGGATTCGTGATTTTTAGGAATTTCTGGGAAAATTTTTGATAAAATCGGATAAATTAAAGAAGAAAATTTAGCTAACAAACCTGATTTTGATGCAATATTCATAATTCCTAACCATAATGCCATAACAGGCAAAATTTTAATAATCATATCCAAAGATAATTTAGCACAACTTAATATCTCAGAATTAATACTATCTAAATTACCAGTTATACATGAAAAAATTAAACCAAATATTATAAAGAATCCCCATATTTTATTTACCATAAATTTTTCCACCATTTAGATATTTTTTGATACCATTTATAATCAGTTTTCTGAATTTCTCTAGCATATACATTTGTTTGAAACAACTCTTTATCATTATTCATAACCCTAATAATACCAACAATGTCATCATCTTTAATAGATTCGTTTCTATTTAATTCAATTTTCAAATATAAATTATTTTTTTCATTTTTCATAAGAGGATAAGAAAAACTTTCTTTTATATATAATTCTTTATCCAAATAATATTTTTCATCATAAATATTTATATCACCGATTTCTAAAAGTTTATATGAAGAATAATTATTATAAGCTTCCTCATATAAGTTTTTATGGTCTTGAAAATCATTTCCATCATTCAATGTAACCACAACTAAGTTTAACCCTTCATTACTTGCAGTAGTTACTAAAGTTCTTCTAGCTTTCTCAGTAAAACCTGTTTTACCACCAGTTGTATATTTATAAGTTTTTAATAATTTATTTTTATTATACCAAGCATAAGTATTCATATTTGTAGTTAATACATATTTTTTTGTTCCAACAATTTTTTTATAAATATCATTTTTCATACAATAACTAGTTAATAATGCCATATCATAAGCACTAGAATAATTTCCTTTATCAGCATCAAGACCACTTGGATTATTAAATGTTGAATTTTTCATTCCTATTTCTTTAGCTTTTTCATTCATCATTAAAACAAAATCATCGACATTACCACCTACATAATTAGCAATTGCAAGTGCTGCATCATTACCACTTCTAAGCATTAAACCATATAATAGATCGATTAGCTTTAATTGCTCACCTTGTTTAATATAAATTCCGGAACCATATGCAGGTAAAATTTCATCACCTATAGTTACCACATCTTCAAGTTTTCCACTTTCAATCGCAACAATACAAGTCATTATTTTTGATATTGAAGCAACGGACCTAACATTATGAATATCCTTACTATATAATATTCTTAAACTATCCATATCCATTAAAATAGCGCTACTAGCACTACTATCAAATGCTCGTACTTTAATTGGTAAAACCAAAAAAATAATTAAAATTATTGGCATAACTTTTTTCATATAACCACCTATAAAAATATATGAATGATTGGACAAAATATGAAAAATCAAATAATTTTGTGTAAAAATATGTTAAATATAACATTATTTCAATTAATAAAATACTGTTGTGTGTTAAAATGTACTAAAATATATTTATAAAAAAATAACACATATCCAAATTATAAATTTGATATTAATTAAAATGGTATATACAAATACTTTAATTTAAAAATTGTTAATAATGAAAAAAATAAATTATGACTAAAAAACAAATGCTAGAACAATTCTAATTTTTAAAATAATGTGATAAAATAGGCATAGGAGGTAATTTATGAAAAAATTTGTATTAACTTTGTCAATAATTTTTCTGTTATGTATTGGAGCAGTTTTTAAACCAAATTTAATAAAAGCCGATTCTGGTTTTGATTCTAGTTGGGATTCAGGTTCATCGGATTGGGGAAGCTCGTCAGATTGGGGTAGTTCAAGCTGGGATAGTTATGATTCAGATGGAGATTTAGATGGTTCGAGCATTTTCGTAATAATAATCATTACAATAATAATAATTGTTATTGTATCCATTATTTGTTCAAAAAAAGAAGGAAAATCAACCGAAATAGAATCTTATTCTAAACTTTCAGATGAGGAAATCCATGAATACATAAATGACTTAGACATTGAAGCATTTAATAATACTGTTTTCAATAATTATAAACAAATTCAAGAAGCATGGATGAATTTTGACCTTGATTCAATCAGAAACTTAGTTAGTGATGAAATTTATAATATGTATTCAATGCAATTAAATACATTAAAAGTAAAATCACAAAAAAATATCATGAGTGATATAACATACATTAATAACTATATAACAGATATAAATATAGACAATAACACACAAACTATAGAAACAATTTTAAAAGTATCTTGCTTTGATTATTTAGTGGACGATAAAAATAATGTAGTACGAGGTAATAAAAATATTAAAATGCACTATACGTATAAATTAACATTTACAAGAAAAGTTGAAAAACAAAATTTAAGACATTGTCCAAATTGTGGAGCAGAACTAAGTATAAATTCAAGTGGAATTTGTAACTATTGTAAATCAACTATTATAAATAATGAAACAAATTGGATTATGACAAAAAAAGAAATGATTAAGCAATAATAATTATCATGAGAAAGGAATCATAATATGTTAAATGAACTAATAGAATTGGATAGTACTTTTTCTGAAAGTAAATTTAAAACGAAAGTTGATAACATTTTTGTTATGTTGCACATCTCAATAATGACAAATGACCTAGAAAGAGTTAAACATTTTTTAAGTAATGAAGTATATAAAAATTTTGAAGAAAGATTAAAATATTTAAACAATAATAATCAAATTCAAATGTTTGATGAATTAAATGTAAAATCAACTGAAATAGAGGATATAGAAATAAATAACGAAACTTTTATTATAAAAGTAAAATTGGTATCTAGATATATGGATTATATTATAGATAAAAATACCAAAAAAATAATTAGTGGTAACAATTCAAATAGAATTCAAAAAGATAATTTTTTAACATTTACTAAAAAAAGAAATTTTAAAGAACAAGAAATGGTTAGAAAATGTCCATCTTGTGGAGCAAATATGGATGTAAATAATACAGGAAAATGTAAATACTGTGGAACAATTTATAACAATGCTGATTATGACTGGATTCTAACCAATATTGAAACAAAATAAAAATCCAATTACTTGGATTTTTTTGTATACATTATAGCGTTACCTTTTTGCCTAAAATCATTAACAGCAACATCATCAATTATTAAATTAGAAGCATCAAAAACATTATATACACATTCATTCGATTTATCACTATTATATGCAGAATTAGACCAATAATAATTTAATAAAATAACACCATTTTCTTCTAGTTTATTTTTATCAATATTTTTAATTAAATCAATAAAACATTTTTTATTTGATATGTAATCCAAAATATTAGACAAATTAATAAAGGAATAATTATTTTTATAAATATCATTTATATTAAAAATGTCTAAATTATTATAAATAATGCTACAATCATCAATTTTTTTCTTTAATATTTCATAATTATTTAAATCCATATAAGGAATTCTTCTTACAACTAAATGATAGCTTCCCTCTTTGCTTAAAAAACAATAACGAAATTTTTCTTGATGTTCTGAAAAAAAATCATCCCAAAAATATTTAATTTCAACTTCATTTATACATTTAGAAATTTTTTTATACTGTTCTAAACGATTATAATCATATGTTAAGAAATAGAAATTTCTAAATTCATCATATGAAAGGGCAGATACTGCATATTTTTTCAACATTAAATTATAATATGTCAATTTGTTTGAATCAAAAGTATCAATATGTTTTGCACCGTACAAAATAGCACTTAAAACTTGATCGCCAGAACCAGTAACAGTTAAAATATTTTTATCTTTCATATTAATTTTTTCATAATAAGAGCGTAAATTTTCATTACTATATAAATAGCATGGAGACATTAAAGAAAATTTATCAGAACTTTTTGCCCAATCAAGTATTCTTAAATAATCACTTTTATTAGTACTAGATTGTTTTTTTATCATATTTAATAGCATTTTAATATCTTTATAAACTTGTTTATCCATAAACCCCTCGCTTTTTTTCCAATTATTATAGCACTTAAAAAATTTTTTGCAAGAAAAAAATAGATTACTCTATTTAATATTCATATATACCTAAAATTTTATCTTCATCAATACTAGAAATATCATTTAATTCCCACTTATCATCAATTTTTGTTAAATTTAATTCTAAAGTATATTTAACCTTATCTTTAACATTTTCAAATTCAGATAAACGATAACTTATAAATTTTTCATCACTAAACTTATTATCATCATCTAAAAATTCATCTGGATGATTTTTAACATATTCATCTACACTAGCTTTTTTCTTTGAATAATCGTAAACTTCAATTTCAACTGTTACAACTGCTGTATCGCCATTTACAACTTCATCCTTAATATCATAAGTTAAATTCTTATAATGTTTTTTCATAATTTCTTTATATTTTTCTTTTTGATCATTTGTCATCGTATTATCATTTTTTAAAACATTATCTAAATCATCTATAACTTTTTGATTTAAAGTTTGATAATTCATAAAAAACATTTCAACTTGTTTTGTAGGTGTATTATTTAATTTTTCACCACATCCTGTAAATAATATAAAAGATAAAATTATCGGTACAATTATTTTTTTCATATATTCCCTCCATTTTTATAATGGAAATATAAAAATTTTTTATACAAAAAAATGTAAAAATTAATTTACATTTTATCTAACTTTAATATGAACTTCTCTTAATTGTTTTTCACTTATTTCAGTAGGAGAACCCATTAACATATCAGTACCACTTGCTGTCATAGGGAAAGCTATAGTTTCACGAATACTTACTTCATCTTTAAGAAGCATTAACATACGATCAATACCTATTGCCATACCAGCATGTGGAGGTGCCCCATATTGAAATGCAGTATATAATGACTTAAATTTATCCTTTAATGTTTCTTCATCATATCCAGCAATTTCAAAAGCCTTCTTCATAATTTCTATATCATGATTTCTAACAGCTCCACTAACAAGTTCAATACCATTACATACAAAATCATATTGATAAGCTAAAACTTCACCAGGTTCTTTATTTAATAAACTATCCATTCCACCTTGAGGCATACTAAATGGATTATGAGTAAATACATATTTTCTCTCTTCTTCATCAAATTCAAACATTGGGAAATCATTTATTATACAAAATTCATATTTGTTTGGATCTAACAAATCTAATCTACGACCTAATTCTAAACGAATTTGACCGGCTTGTTTACTTGCTTGTAATTCACTTCTATCAGCTATAAAGAATAATACACTACCAACATTTAATGATGCTCTTTCAATTAAATTATTTTTATCTTCATCTGTTAAAAATTTATCAATTGGTCCTTTAAAAGACATATCATCTTCTACAGTAATATAACCAATACCAGGCATACCAATACTTTTAGCATAATCAACTACCTCATTAAACCAACTATTAGATTTACTTGCTAAATCGGGAACCATAATACCTCTTACAGTAACACCTTTAAATGGTTTAAAACTAGAATTAACAAAGATATCACTTAAATCTATTATTTCAAATGGAATTCTTAAATCTGGTTTATCACTTCCATATTTAAGCATTGCTTCACGAAATGGTATTCTTCTAAAAGGAGGTTCAGATATTTGTTTATCACTAAATTTATGGAAAACATCTTTAAAAATTTTCTCACCAACTGAGTAAACATCTTCCTCAGTAGCAAAAGCCATTTCTAAATCTAATTGATAAAATTCTCCATATACTCTATCTGCCCTTGCATCCTCATCTCTAAAACAAGGAGCTACTTGAAAATATCTATCAAATCCACTTACCATTAATAATTGTTTAAAAATTTGTGGTGCTTGTGGTAGAGCATAAAATTTACCATGAAAAAGTCTTGATGGAACAACAAAATCTCTAGCACCTTCTGGAGAAGAAGCTGTTAAAATAGGTGTTTGAATTTCAGTAAAATTCATACTTTCCATTTCATTTCTTAAAAAATTAATAACTTTAGATCTAAAAATAATATTATCATGTACTTTTTTATTTCTTAAATCCAAATAACGATATTTAAGTCTTGTTTCTTCATTTACTTCACGTGAAGTAATTACTTCAAATGGTAAAACATTTTTACATTTACCTAAAACCTCAATACTATCAACAACAACTTCAACTTCTCCACTAGCAATACGTGGATTGTAATCTTCTTCATTACGTTTTCTAACATTTCCAGTTAAAGTGATAGCTGATTCACGAGTTAATCCCTCAAATATAGAATTATCGTTACTTACAACTTGAACAGTACCATGTTCATCTCTAATATCTAAAAATATAACTCCACCATGGTCTCTAATATTTTCAATCCAACCAGCAATTTTAACAGAATTACCTATTGAATCATTATTAATATCACCACAGTAACAATTTCTGTATATATTCTCTTTCATAATTACCTCTTTTCAATTTCGCTAATCATCATTTCTCTTGTCATTGCTGGATTAGCTTGTCCTTTAGTTTTTTTCATTACTTGACCAACTAAAAAATCAACTATATTAGTTCTACCTTGTTTATATGTATCAATACTTTCTGGATGTTCGTTTAATACTTCAGTAACAATACTTAATATTTCTTCAGTTCCACCAATTTGTTTAATACCTAATTCTTCAACAATAACACTAGGTTCTTTTTGGTCTTCTAATGATTTATAAAATACTTCTTTACTTTGTTTAGATGAAATTTTACCATCTTCAACCATTTTAATTAATTCAACTAGCATCTTTGGAGTAAAAAATAACTCATCGATACTTAATTCATTTTTATTTAAAAAACCTAATATTATACTTGTAATCCAGTTTGAAGCAGATTTTGGATTTGCTCCTAATTTAATAGTTTCTTCAAAATAATCAGCAACATTCTTTTCTTTTACTAAAATTTTAGCATCATAACTAGTTAAACCAAATTCATTAATATATTTTTCTTTTCTTTCTGGAGCAAGTAATGGTATAGAAGCTTTAATACTCTCTAACCAATCTTTAGATAACTTAAATTTTGGTAAATTTGGTTCAATAAAATATTTATAATCAATTGCGTCAACTTTACTACGCATATAAATAGTAGTGCCAGATTCCTCATCCCAACGTCTTGTTTGTTGTTCCATAGAATCATATTCACCAGACTCTTTTAATTCAATTTGTCTTTCAAGTTCAAAGTTAATTGCGTCCCTTACTCCACCAAATGAGTTAACATTTTTAATTTCAACCTTAGTTCCCCAATTTTCTTCCTTAGTTTCATCTAAATTTTCATCCATAATAGAAACGTTAACATCACATCTAATTTGACCTTTTTTACTATCAGCTTCACTAATACCAGCATATTGGTAAATAGATCTCATTGTTTCAAGGAAAGCTACAGCTTCATTTGCAGAACGAAAATCTGGATAAGTAACAAGTTCAAGTAAAGGTACTCCTGCTCTATTATAATCGATTGTTGATACAGTAGCATAGTGATCAGTACTTGCGGCATCTTCTTCAAGGTGAATATTATTAATTCTTACAGTTTTTAACTCATCACCACATTCATAAGTAAGTTCACCATAAATTCCAACAGGTGCAGGTTTTGTTTCTTGTGTAATTTGAAAACCTTTTGGTAAATCTGGATAATAATAATTTTTTCTTTCAAAATAAATATATTCAGGCTGCTTACAATTTAAAATAATACTTGCCATTAAAGCTTTTTTTATAGCTTCTTTATTTACAACTGGAAGTGTTCCTGGAAAAGCCATATCAACTGGTCTAATATTACTATTTGGAATATCACTATAACTATTTCTAGCACCAGAGAAAACTTTAGTATTAGTTTCACTAATTTCACAGTGCATTTCTAGTCCAATAAGAACTTTATATCCATTCATTATTTACACCTCTTTGCTATTTGATTTTTATAATCCATAGAATTTTCTAATGCATAAGCAATATTCAAAACATTAATATCATCATAACAATTACCAGTAATATTAACACCAACAGGCAATCCATCTACAAAACCGTTTGGTATAGTGATTGAAGGAAAACCACCAAAATTTCCAATTTGTAAATGTTCCTCTAAAACAGCAGTATTTTCATCTAATATATCTAGTGAACCATCCAAGTGTTTTGCAGGACCACTTCCAACTGGTAAAATAACCGCATCATATTTTTCATATAATTTTTTCCATTCATCAACTAATAATCTTCTTACACGTTGTGCATTAAAAAAATAACGATTTTTGTTTTGAGCTTGTAATACATAAGAACCAATTACAAATCTTCTTTTAATAAGTGGAGAAAAACCTACTGTACGATAATTTTTCATCATTTCAATATAATTTTTTCCCTCTCCACGTGGTCCAAAAATAATACCAGTTAAATTTGACATATTACTTGTTGCTTCCGCACAAGAAATAACTACATATACACTTGCTACAGCATTAAGAAGTTTTTTATCAATTGAAACTTCTTCAATTTCCATACCAAGACTCTTACATTTATCAAGTGTTTTCTTAAAATTTTCTAAATGCTCTCTTAATTCACTACTTGCATTAGGATAATTTTCTATATCACAAATTTCTTTAACATAACATAACTTTTTACCTTTAACATCAGAATTTAAAGAATCATATAAATGAATATCACTTGAATCCCAACTAGTCATATCATTTTTATCGATTCCCTTCATATTATCTACAACAATTGCTGCATCTTCTACAGATCTAGATAACACGCCGCAATGATCTAGGCTACTAGCAAATGGAAAAAGCCCATAACGAGAAATCATTCCATAAGTTGGTTTATAACCTACAATTCCACAATATGCAGCAGGTTTTCTAATAGAGTCTCCTGTATCAGATCCAGTTGCATAAGGATATACTCCAGCCGCAACAGCGCAAGCACTACCTGCACTAGATCCAGCACACATACGAGCATTATCCCAAGGATTTTTTACAACTCCAGTATGACCTGTAGTACCAGTTCCACCCATACCAAATTCATCAAGTACAGTTTTATTAACAGGAACAGCTCCTGATGCTTCTAGATTTGAAATAGCAGTTGCTGTAAAAAAAGGCACATAATCTTTAAGTGTATTAGATGAACCAGTACTAAGAATTCCTTTTGTACTATAATTATCTTTAATACCATATGGAATACCAGATAATAAATTCTCTGTTACGCCACACCCTTTAGCATCATCTAAAATTGTAACAAAAGCATTACACTTATCTTGTACTAAGTGAGACTTTTCTAAAGATTCTTTAACTAATTCATCACTAGTAACATCACCATTAATTAATGCTTCATGAATTTCTTTTATTGTTTTATCCATATAACTCATATTATTCCACCACCCTTGGTACTTCTACTTCACGATCATTATAAACATCGCAATTTTGTAATAAATCTTCAATTGGTACAGATTCTTCTACCTCATCCTCTCTAAGTTCAAAAGAAAAATCATCCAAACACCATGACATTGGTTCGACATTTTCAATATTTGGTATTTCATTAATTATATCAATATTTTTATCAATGATTTCAAATTCGTCTAATACCATTTTATTTTCTTCTTCAGTTAAGCCTATAAGCAATTTATCTGCATAGTCATCAACCATTTTTTTAGTAAATTTACTACTCATAAAAAATCCTCCTTTAAATAAAAAATTTCTGAAAAACAAAATTCAGAAATTTAAATAACAAATATGGCGCCTGATGTAGGACTCGGACCTACGACCTGCCGGTTAACAGCCGGATGCTCTACCAACTGAGCTAATCAGGCAATAAGTGGCGCTCAATGTAGGACTCGGACCTACGACCTGCCGGTTAACAGCCGGATGCTCTACCAACTGAGCTAATTGAGCAATAATGGCGCCTGATGTAGGACTCGGACCTACGACCTACCGGTTAACAGCCGGGTGCTCTACCAACTGAGCTAATCAGGCAAAAATAACTAAAAAAACAGCTATTTCATCCACTCAAGGACGAATAACTGTGTATCCGTGGTACCACCCTTATTACTATATATTACTATATAATCACTCATTGTTCTTCTGAACTTGTAATGGTAACGGATCACAGTCCGACTTATTCTACTTTAAAAATTTCGATAAGCAACTCCGTGGTGTTATTCATATTAGCCACATTGTTAGCTTCCACCATTCTAACTCTCTTTAAAATAGACACTAATATTACTTCTCCACTTCACAGTTTTAAAATAACTAGTGATATTGTATAATAATTCATAAGTCTTGTCAATATATTTTATAGCTATTTTTAAAATTATTGTTTTTAAATTTTTTTACATAATGTTTATAAAGCATTTACATTATTTTTCCTTTATAGTAGTTAACTTAAAAAAATTATAAACTTTATTATAAAAATTATCCCAATTATTTGTAAGTGATTTATTCAATTTAAGTAACATTTTCCTAAAATCATTATTTTTTTCATTAAAACATTCATAATATAGATACTTAAGCATTTCCTTATTATTTTCCACTTCATTTAACTTTTTTAATATATATTTTTCAATAAGAATTTCCTTTCTAGTTTTAAAAGAAACATTTTTATTGTCAACGATTAAATTATATTTTAAGTTATATTCATTCATATCTAAAGCAGAATCTAAAATATCTAATTCCTCATCTATTAATAACTTACTCCTACCTATAATTTCACCATTTTTATCAAATTTAATTCCTATAACAAATGAACCATTAGTAAAAAGAGCAGCATAATTTATAATTTTTACATTTTGCTTTGTAAACATTTCAGTACGATTACTAATTTTAATTAGAAAGTCGGAATCAACTATAATACTGTTATTTACTAAATCTCTCATAGTTTTATTATCAACCCTAAAAACTAAAATTTTTCTGATATGTGATATATAATCATCTAAATTCCAATCATAAAATTCATACATTTCTTTATTAAAATTTAATAAAACATCATATACGTAATTCATCTTTTTCTCCTCCAGACATAAACATAACAATTATCATAATAATAATACCAAATAATGCATTTAAACATTCTAACCTACTACTTATAAATTTAACATATTGCCAAAAATTATACTCAATACTTAATAAATTAAGGTAAATAATCGTATACATAAATCCAACTATTGTAAGACCAAATCCTATTAAAAAAAAGAAATATCTAACAAGCATTTTTACCACCTAATAAATTTTATTAAAATTTTAATCTTTTATTTATTATTTTTATAATTTGTTATATAATTAAATAGGTGATAGTATGTTAATAGATTTAATTAAATTCATTTTTTTAGGCTTTATTCAAGGAATTACAGAGCCAATTCCAGTTTCATCTAGTGGACACTTATTAATATTTCAAAAAATATTATCAGGAAATAATTTAGATATTGATTTTGGACTTCTAGCAACATTAACAAATTTTGGAAGTTTAATCGCAATTATATTAATATTTAGAAAAGATATAATTGATTTAATAAAAAGTTTCTTTGGATATTTAACAACAAAAAAAGAAGAATATAAAGATAACTATAAATATTGTTGGTTAATTGTTATTGGAACAATTCCAGCTGGTATTATGGGTATTATTGTTACAAAACTTGGAATCTTTGACGCTTTAGAAGAAAATACGAAATTTGTAGGTGTGACATTACTTATAACTGCATTATTCTTATTTTTAATTAGAAAACTAAAGGGAAAAAAGAATCCAAACCAAATCACATATAAAGATGCATTAGTTGTTGGTTTATTTCAAGTTGTTGCACTAATTCCAGGAATTAGTAGAAGTGGAGCCACAATTGTTGGTGGTATGACAAGAAAATTTAAAAGAGAAACGGCGTTTAATTTTTCATTTATTCTTTATATTCCAATTTCAATTGCAACAACAATTTTAGGAATTAGTGATTTAATAAGTAGTAATTTAAGTATAAATATGTGGTTCTGTTACATAAGCGCTACTATTGTAGCAGGATTATTTACATATATTGGAACACTTTGGTTTAGAAATATTGTAAAAAATGGCAAATTAATTTACTTTGTTATCTATTGTTTAATAGTTGGATCTCTTGTAATACTATTTTTATAAAAAAAATCTAGAAATTTCTAGATTTTTTATTTACATGAATAACCTTCGTCAGTAAATGCCTTTTTTAAAGCATCATAACTTACATCTTCATCATTATCTTTGATATCATTCATAAGACTTTCGTCACCAGTAATAGTTACTCTAACACCATCTTTTGTTTCAACAGCAGTTGTTCCTTCTTCTCCATTATCAAAAAGATCTACAAGTTCAGATTTTCTTGAAGCATATTCTTCTGGAACTATAATATCTGTAATCATTGTAACTTTTTCAACAGAATCATCATCGTTGTAAGAAACATCAACAGTTGTTTTCATTTCCATGCCACTTTCAGTATCACTTTTAGTACATGATAAATTTTTTTCTCCACAACCAGTAAGTATAGTAACTGTAAGCAAAGTTGTCATCAAAACTAATAATTTTTTCATTTTTTCACTCCTCCATAAATAGAATAACATAAAACAATAAGAAAAATCAATTAAACTTTGTCAAAATAAGTTATTTTTCTTTCCATAACATCATCTTCTATTGCGTCTCTTAATATTTTTCTTACCCTTTCAGGTTCTTTAATATTTTTTAAAACAATACTTCTACCAACAGAGCCGGGACTCGAGTGAGTATCTACAGTTACATATAAATTTCCAACACCAAGTTGACGTTGAATAATACTCTCAATCAAATCAGGATCTTTTAAAGTATATAATTCAGAAGTATTTGTATGGCGTCTAAAAAATCCCTCTTTTATTATTAATTCATCTTTTGTAATTTGATATACAGTAAAATTTAAATGTAACAAATCCAAAAATCTATCAAACAATCCATTTGGCTGTCCTTCCCAAATAATTTCATAATCAACATTTTCAAAATTTTTTTCTTCTTTTTTTAATTCTTCTATATTTTGAACACTCTCTTTATTGTCCATACCATCACCAGTTAAAATTATAACATAATAAGCATTTAACTGTCTATGAATAATTTAATCTATTGTAGACAAAATAATAATATGTTATAATTCAGATAAGGTTGGTGAAACAATGATATTATTATGTTTTAAAATTTTCTTTGCCCGTATTTTAGATGTATCACTTGGTACAGTTAGAACAATTTTTACAGTTAAAGGTAAAAATTTAATTGCGAGTATGATTGGATTTGTTGAAATTTGTATTTGGTTTAGCATAGTAAGAGAAGCTTTAAATACTGATGAAACAAGTTTATGGATAATGTTTTCTTATGCAGCTGGATATGCTACTGGAACATATATAGGTGGTATTTTATCAAACAAAATTATCAAAACAAATTTTAGTGTTCAAGTCATAACTGGTAACGTGGCTTTAGCAGAACTTCTTAGAAGTGAAGGTTACGCAGTATCTTTAATTGATATTAAAGGACAAGAAGAAAAAGATAAATATATGCTATTTATTGAAATAAGACATAAAAATTTAGATCATCTAAAAGAATTCATTAGAAAAAATGATGACAAAGCATTTATAGTTGTAAATGAAACAAAATATGTTCAAAATGGATTTATAAAATAAAAGCGAGTTTAAAAATTAAACTCGTTTTCGTTTTCTAGAAATTAACACCCCTATAAAAAGCAATATATATGTAAATAATAAAATACCTCTTATATATGGAACCATAGTATAAGTATATTCATTAAAAACAGTATTATTTTTAAATAAAACTATTGAACAAAATAAAATAATGACTGTAATTAATATTGGTAATATTTTAGTATCTTTTTTAGGAACAATTGAATGGGATACATAGTAAACTACTAAACTAATATTGAAAAAAAGACCAAATAACCACTGAATAGTAATAACATTTTCTATCTTATCAATGAAATTAAATAACTTAATTCGCTTAAGAACAATATATTCAGGATATTGATAAATGCTTGTTAAATGAATTCCTAAAACACCTAATGTAAGTAATATAAAAATAAGTTTAATAATAACCGAAATAATATAAAATATAATTATATATTTACGATACTTTTCCTTATTTACAAGCTGTTCTTTTGGAATTATTAATAAAAAATATATAGGCAATAAATTAAGTAGTATATTGTAAACTGCTCCTACCATAGGTTTTCCAATACCAAACTCTAAAAAAGGTTTTAAATTTGAGACTTGAAACTGTGGTAAAAGTCCAATAACTGCAAGAAAAAATAACACAAAATTTATAAAAAATATTATTAATCCAACTCTTGATAATGTTTCTATTCCTTTAAAATTTACTAAAATAATAACCAATGAAAAACAAGCTCCAATAAATAAAAGTGGTGTTTCTTTTAAAAATTGACTACTTATAAATGTAGTTAAATTATACATGGCACTTATTCCCATAGTTAAGACAATAATAATACATATAAAATTTAAAATATTTCCAAAAAATTTGCCGAAAATTTTAGTAAGTTTTAAGGTAATGCTCAAACTTGGTTCATAATCAAAAATCACAAAAAAAGAAATAATTATAAAAATACCAAAAATTGCCGCAATAATTATACTTAAATACGCATCTACTCCAGCCGCCTTAACTATTGAAAACATCCCTATTCCAATAAATGAAGCGATTAAAAGAATTGCCATCATTGCAGCAAATTGTAAACAGTTTATTTTATCCTTAATCACGTGTTATCACCTTTAAAGCATTTCCTTTCCCAGTTAAATTAAAATTAACATCAACATCAATATCCATATTAGGAAATATAGAATCATACCAATCATCTTTAATTTCTTTATAATACTTAGTTTTATTTTTATAAAGAAAATCTCTAAAACCAAATACATCGGAATTATATTCTTCAATAATATATTTTATAGTATTATAAACATCATTTTTTAATTCTTCCTCTAAATCTGCCTCTATTTCATCTATAACGACAGGGTCCTCTAAATCCATATCACAAGTTATTTCATTAATACTAAGTATGCTATTTATTTTAATATGAGCTTTTAATGGACTTTCTAAAAATTCAACACTAGTTTTATTACTCATAATTTCACTCGATAAATATTTATTATCACCACATTCATAAGTCAAAATAGTATTATTTATTTTATTTAGAACAAAATTTAAATCTATACTTTGTTTATTATCTAAAAATCCTACCAAATGATCACCTTTAAAAACGGCTAAAGAACTTTCTATTAATCTCACACTAGGATCAGCAGTTTCGATATTTTCTATTTTTTCACCGTCACTTTTTGTACCATTAATAGAAACTGAAGGCAAAATAATTTCCTTATTTGAGTCTAAAAAAGTTCCAACTAAATCTTCAAACGAAATATTATCTCCAATTCCTAAATATTTTGAGTCTACACTTAATCCATCTCTTATATTTTTAGAATTTAATGATTCTAACGGTGTTACTACATTAAGTACCTCCTCTGCAGTAGAATTTTTTGCAATTAAAACAGGAGTTTGTTTTCTAAATTCAACACCTCTAAAAAACATATCCAAAACATCAGATATACCATTCTTTGCTAAATCTTCACCAATTATTAAGGTTTGTACATGATTAGGATATATTCTTCTAGAGGAATCTAAAATACTTTTTCTGATAGCGTCTTGTAATGTAACTCCACTAGTAGTAAATGTTATAAATTTTAGCTGTTCATTAGATGTACCTGTTTCACTAGCCTTTTTTGTATTCATAACTTGAATAGTAACAACATATCCATCACCAATTTTATCAAGTCCTATCGCACTAGCAATCGCAATTTCATTTAATTCTCTATAATTAAAACACCCAGTAAATAAAAAGATAGGTAACAAAAGCATTAAAAGTTTAATTTTTTTCATTACTTTCACTTTCCTTTCTAATAGTATTATTTGATAAATAAGGACGTCTTTTAATTAAAGATTTTGCCGGAAATTTAACTAAACTATTTTTAAGTCCTACTATATAAGTTGGAGCATAAGGAATTAAATAAGGCTTTCCAAATGAGTTTAAACTTGATAACTCTATAATAAAATAAATAAATACAATAACTACGCCTACAATTCCAAGCATAGATGCACCAATCATAAATAAAATACGGTACCAACGTAATCCATTAATAAGTTCTGGTTCTGAAAATGGAAGTGAAGAAATCGCAGTTATAGCTATTACAATAATCATAATTGGTGATACAATTCCTGCCTGTACCGCTGCATCACCTAAAATAAGTGCTCCAACAATCGATAGTGAACTTCCAGTAAAACCAGGAACCCTTAAATCACTTTCCCTTAAAATTTCAAATGATAAAAGCATTATAATTGCTTCAAAAAAAGCGGGAAATGGAACACCATCTCTTTGCGTTGCAAAATTAACTAAAAGTTCGGTTGGAATCATTTCCTGATTATATGTTATTAAAGATATATACACACTTGGCATTAAAATTGAAATAAAAAAAGCAAAAAATTTAACTATCCTTGTTAATGAAACATTTTTATATTTACCGTAATAATCCTCACAAGTTTTGAAAAAATCATTTAAAACTGAAGGTAATACCAAAGCATAAGGACCATTATCAACAATTATTACTACCTTACCTTCAAGTAACGCATTAGAAACAACATCTGGTCTTTCAGTCGTCATAATGGTAGGAAAAACACTCTTATTCTCTTTTTCAATTAAATTTTTTAAATTATCACTACTAACAATTCCTGAAATATCAACTTTATCTAAAGCTTTTTTAACAGTATCAACCAATTCTTTTTTTACAACACCATTTATATATAAAATTCCAATTTTGGTATTAGTATATTTTCCTTTTGTATAATCGTCAATCCACAAATCATTAGAGCGAATTCTCTTTTTTATTAAACCGATATTTTTTTGATAATCTTCAACAAAAGAATCTTTACTACCACGAAGTGTATTTTCAGTATCCGGAGTTGAGATACTACGAGATAAATCTGCTTTAGTTTCAAGTGCAAGAGCACCATCAACATTTTCAATTAACAATATAGTAAAACCACTATTTAGATAAAAACATATATCTTTATAATTATTAAGTTCTTTAACTTTAAAATTAGATATATTATTAATTATCTTTTCTTTAATATTTTTTTCAATTTTTTTATCTTGTGATATATTATTTAAACTTCTTATAATAAAATCGCTTATCTTGTCACTAGACGCTAAAGGTTCATTATAAATGATATAAATAGTTTGTTTATTAATTACTTTTTTTCTATAAACAATATCACTAATATTATTAGTTTCTTCTTTAATTTTATCCATAATATTTTCTATACTTAACATATTATCACCAAATTTCTAATTATATTATGAATAAAAAAATAAAAATTATTTCATTAAAAAAAATAAATAGAAAAAAACTATTTATTTTCAAAATTAATTTTACAATTTACTAATTTTTTATATCTATTCAATTTAAATTTTTTCTTTGTTTCAACAAGCAAAATATTATCAAATACTTCCCATATTGCAACCCAACCAATTATTAAAAATACTTCCGATATTAAAAACTCATTATTAACACTAACAAAATGGGAAATAGTAATTAATATAATACCTAACAAAAATAGTAATAATTTCTTTAATCTATTAAACTTATAATAATTTATTGTTTCTCTAATACGAAGACCAAAATATTCACGTATCATATCTACTATTTCATTTTTTTCATTTTTTGTTAAATCAAAATTTGTTTTAACACTAATTTGAAAAGATTCATTTCTATTAAAAATTAATGACTCATTATAAATATAATTACCTAAAACACTTGATAATTTTTTATTATTAAAACTATTACAAAATTCTTCCTTGTCATTTATAACAAGTTCTATAGCATTTATCTTTTTATTATTCATATTCATCCCTTATTTATTATATCAAATTTTAAAAGATTTTGAAAATAGTACAAAAAAACATAACACTTTTGTTTTTAAGTTATGTTTTTTATTTAGAAATTAAATCACAAACTAAATTACTAATTTCAGTTGGATTATCGATTGTTAATCCCTCAATAAGTCTTGCTTGTGCATACAAAATTTTTGTATATTTTGCTAATTCATCTTTATCATTTTTATATAAATCATTTAATTTATCAACAATTTTATGTTCACTATTTATCTCCAAGATAGTATTTGCTTTAATTTTATTATCAGTTGGCATAGCATTAAATACTTTTTCCATTTCAACTGATACATCACCTTCTGTAGTTAAGCATACAGGATGACTCTTTAAACGATTTGTAAATCTAACCTCACTTACACTATCAGCTAAACTTTCCTTCATTGCTTTAAATAAATCAGAATGTTCACTATTTAATTTATCAAGTTTTTTATTTTCTTCATCACTACTTAAATTTAAATCTTTTGAGCAAACATTAATAAATTTTTTACCTTCATATTCCATTAATGTTTGAATAGCAAATTCATCCATATAATCAGTAAAATATAAAATATCAAAGCCCTTATCTTTTACTAATTCAACTTGTGGTAATAAATCTATCTTATCAGGTGTTTCACCATTAGCATAATAAATTTTATCTTGATTTTCACTCATATTAGAAACATATTCCTTTAATGAAATTAAATCTTTTTTATTAGCTGAATAGAATAAAATTAAATCTTTCAATTTATCTTTATCCATACCATAATTATTATAAATACCAAATTTCAATTGTAATCCAAATATTTTAAAGAATTTTTTATATTCTTCATAATCATTTTTCATCATATTTGATAATTCATTTTTAATTTTATTTTCGATACTCTTAGCTATTATACCTAAATTTTTATCGTGTTGTAACATTTCTCTAGAAATGTTAAGTGATAAATCAGGTGTATCTACAATACCTTTAACAAAATTGAAATAATCAGGTAATAAATCACCACATTTTTCTTGAATTAAAACACCATTAGAATAAAGTTGTAATCCTTTTTCATATTCTTTTGTATAAAAATCATATGGAGCATGACTTGGAATAAATAAAATTGAATTATAACTACATTGACCTTCGACTTTAGAATTAATAACTTTCATAGGCTTTTCATAATCATAAAATTTGTCACTATAAAAATTATTATAATCTTCTTCAGTTATATCTTTTTTATCTTTTTTCCAAATAGGGATCATACTGTTTAAAGTAGCATCTTCATGAATAGTTTCATATTCATCCTTACTACCATCTTTTAAAACACGATTTTCAACATTCATAACGATAGGATATCTTATATAATCAGAATATTTTTTAATAATACTTCTAATTTTGTATTCTTCTAAATATTCACTATATTTAAAATCTTCATCATCATCTTTTAAATAAAGAGTTATAACAGTTCCACAAGTATCTTTATTAGTAGAAGATATTGTGTAACCATCTTCACCACTTGATGACCATAAATAAGCTTTATCACTTGAATAAGCACGTGATTTAACTTCTATTTTCTTACTTACCATGAACGCAGAATAAAATCCAACACCAAATTGTCCAATTATATCTACATCAGTTTGATTTTCATTTTCCTGTTTAAACGCTAAAGATCCACTTTTAGCAATAGTTCCTAAATTATTTTCAAGTTCCTCTTCAGTCATACCAATACCATTATCACTAATAGTTAAAGTACGATTTTCCTTATCTGCTTCTATTCTAATTTCAAAATTATCAGGTTTTACTTTCGAATCAGTTAATGACAAATAATGCAATTTATCAATCGCATCACTTGCATTCGAAATAAGTTCCCTCATAAAAATTTCTTTATTTGTATAAATTGAATTAATCATTAAATCTAATAATCTTTTAGATTCCGCTTTAAATTGTTTTTTCATATTTAGCCTCCAAATCTCATTCAACAAAAAAATGATACTACATTTTTTAGCAATTGTCAAGTTTGAGTGCTAAAAAACATAATATCACACATTTAATTAAATTTCTTTATTAAATAACTAAATATCTTGGAAATTATTCCATTTATAAATATACTCAAAATACTTAAAATAGAAATACCAATAGATATACCATGCCATATATCATTAATAAAATAAATACCTAAAATAGCAGAAATAATATAAGAAACTATACCAAAGTATCCCCTTATGTATCCATTAAAAAATTCAATGATAATAGAAACAAGTAACAAAAATGTTGTAACATTTAATAAATCATATAATTTAAAATAAAAGAAAATTAAATTTAAAATTGCTAAAATAAAATGATAATAGTAAAAACCTTTTAAAAATAAATAAAATGTCTTTTCTAATTTTGAATCAAATTTACTCATTTATAATACTTTTTAAAACACTTTCAAACTCATTAGATATTTCTTCTAAACGTTTCTCACTACTTGCTTCAAAACGATAAGTAATATTAGGTCCAGTATTAGAAGCCCTAACAAGTGCCCACGAATCACTAAATTCTACGCGAACACCATCTATATCAACAAATTTATAATTTTTTTCTTTAGCATATTCTTTAACACGTTCAACAATTTTAAATTTATTACTATCATCAACTTTAATTTTAAGTTCTGTAGTAGAATAATACTTATTTGTATTAAGTAACCAATCACTTATTTTCTTATTTGACTTACTAATTACTTCACACATTCTAAGACCAGCATATATTCCATCATCAAAACCTAAAAATTTATCTCTAAAAAATACATGTCCAGAAAACTCTCCACCAAAATCAAAATCACCTTTCTGCATCATCATATTTGAATAAGAATTTCCTGTTCTATACATAACTGGTTCGATATCAAGTTTATTTAATTCATCTATTAAAGTTTTAGAACATTTTACATCGAATAAAGCTTTACGATTTTTTAAATTTTTATTTAGATATCTATACATAATTAACATATATAAATCAGCAGCAATAAATTTACCATTTTCATCTACTATACCAACTCTATCAGCATCGCCATCAATTCCAATACCAAAATCGTACCCTAATTCTACAACTTTTCGTCCTAAATCAACCATATTAGCTGGAACCGAAGGATCTGGATGATGATTTGGAAAATCTCCATCACTTTCACAATATAAAGGATAATAAGTAATTCCTAAAGCATCAAAAATATCTTTAATAACTATTGATCCAGTTCCATTTCCACAATCAAGCACAACTTTAATATTATTATCAATATCTACTGAACTTGTTAATAAATTAATGTAATCCTCTTTTAAATTTTTAGAAATAACACTACCTGTGCCACTGTTAAAATTACCATCTAAAGTAAATCTCATAAAATCTTGAATTAATTCTCCATAAGCATTACCTATTTTTTCAAAAGAAATTTTAAATCCATTATATTCTTTAGGATTATGGCTTGCAGTTATCATAATACCAGTTGGAGTATTATACTTAATTCTTCCATAATAATACATTGGAGTTGTAACTAAACCTAGGTCAATTACATCACAACCAGAATCATTAATTCCCTTTACTAAAGCATCATGTAAAATTGGCGATGAATGACGATTATCATGACCAACTATAACTTTATTACTATTATATTTTTTTATATAAGTTGCAAAACTTCTACCTAAAGTATAAGCAACATCCTCATTTAAATCTACTCCATAGATCCCTCTAATGTCATACTCCCTAAAAATCGACTTATTTATTTCATTTGTTATTTTCATAATCCACCTATCTTTCTATATTTATTCTATCATATTAACAAAATAAATAAAATAATTTCTTGACTAATTCTTAAGAATAGAATATCATATTATCACAAAAAGGAATGATGTCATGTATTCTATAGATATAATAAAAAAGCTAGAAAATAGTAATAACTCAATTTATAAAGATTTGGAATATATAGAAAGTGAAAATATCACCTTGTTCAAAGAAATTGTATCTACTTCTCTATTAAATTGGACCAATTATGATAGAGTTAATGAAGTAATAGAATATATAAAAAGCAAAAATCATTTAAAAAAATATCTACATAATAAAAACTATTTTGATGCAATCACAAAAAAAAGTAATAATTTATTATCATTAAAGGAATATACTTCAAATGATTTTCTAATTAATAAAAAAATTGCTAAAATAATTGACCAAAATGCAAGATTATTTACAAAACAAATATTAAATAAAGCTATCAAAGATTTCCGAATGGAATATGACATTATACCTACTAATCTAAAAATAATAGAACAAATAAATTATTTAATTATTAAAGAAATTGTGGATAATGAAAAAGTAAAAATAAGTTCAATCAAATTAATAGGTCGCGGAGAATTTTCAGATGTCTATCAAATAGGAAATAAAATCATAAAACTAGGTAAAAAAAGAGGAACAAAAACATTTCCAAATAATCCATATATTGTAAAACCACTACTCAGAAAAGAGTTTGAACTTGGAGAAAAAACAAAAATATTTGTTGAAGTATGTGAAAAAATTCTAACAAATTGTTGTACAAAAGAAGATGTTGATGAAATATATAAAAAAATGAGAAGATTAGGATTAGTATGGATTGACGTAAAACAAAAAAATCTTGGTAAACTTTTAAAAGATAATAAAATATATTGGAATAAACCACTTAGTCCAAGCGATACAGCTTTAATGCTACAAGAATATAGAGGTTCAGAAGAATTAAAAAAAGGTGATGTAGTAATTTGTGATGCAGATTATATATATGACGAATCAGGAAAAAATTACAATATTCAAAGAGTTGCAGAATATGAATTAAAATTTAAAAAAGAAAAAAATTTAAAATAAATATCTAGCAATTATCTAATTGCTTCATATAATATGATAGATGTTAAAATAAAAAATCTAGTAAAAATACTAGATTTAATTTTTATATATGGCAGGGGTGGAGAGAATCGAACTCCCAACAGCGGTTTTGGAGGATATTAAAACTCCTGTTATAAAATAGCAAATTCCCATAAAACCAAGCCAAACTGCCAATTCATATGTTGATATTATACGATATAATTTGATTAAAAACGATACTTTTGCCACCAAAAGTGCCACCAATTAACATTAAAAAGTGCAACAAAGGTCTTTTGGACTGCTAGTATTCTTGAAAATAGCCACGAACTAAAAAAATTCCCACAATTCCAACGAATTGTGGGATTTATTATATACTAATATTCTCATCTTTATATTTAGTAATATCACTTATAGGACTAAGTGAAAGTTCATGATTATTATCAAAAATGGCAAAAATGCCACCAAGTAGTTTGTCTTTTAATTCAGGATCAATACTTTCAATAGCTTGATTAAACATTTGTAAATTTGGATTACTATCCAATATATATTGCTTACACATATTCATATAACTATCTAAATCATCACGAGTAATATTATCATGAGTTAACCACTCTAATGTATTAAACAAATCATCATCATTAGTAAGTGTAGAATCATTTACTAAAATTGATAATAAAGTTAATGGCTGAACTTCTACATCAGGAATATCATTATTAAAAATGTTACTCGCCATCATACTAACTATTTTTTGATCTTGTATTAGATTACTATGAGTATATATTCTTAAAGTTGTAGATGGTTCAGAGTGACCAAGTCTACGAGCAACATCTTGTGGTGGAACTCCAATTGATAATAAATAAGTTGCATGACTATGTCTTATGTCGTGGACAGTTATCGGTTTTAAATTATTATCTTTTATAAATCTTGCCCATTCTTTAGTTATATAATCAGGATGCCAAACACTATTTAATTCTAATGTTCTAAAAATATAATCATCATCACTTGGATTAAAACCATTATCAATCTGATATTTTTTATATTCCATAAATACATCATATACCTCATCTACAACAACAATTTTACGAATACTTTTATCAGTTTTAGGTTTAATAGCAACCAATGAATCAGTTACTTGTTCTATGATATCGTATTTCTTCAAAAAATCAGGATCTTCTTGCATTTCCTTCGACACGGTCATAAGCTCACGATTAATACTAATAATATGAGTAGTTTGGAATTTTCTCACACCATTTTCAGTAATAGGCATTTTTCTTTTAGTTATATCTTTCCATTTCAAGCCACCAAGTTCGCCTCGTCTAAACCCTGTATTAAACAAAGTAAATATTGCAGTTCTAAATCTAATATCATAATTTTTTAAAAGTTCAAAAACTTCCATCATTTCTTCATAGTTATAATAATCTCTTTGTTTGATTTTTAATTTAGGGGGATTTATTACAAACTCTGCAGGATTAGATAATAACCATTTTTTCTTTTTAGCATAATTGAAAATGGATGTAATAAGTTTATGACAATGATTAATATAAGTTTCAGATAGTGGTTTGCCAGTTTGTGGATTAATAGTATTTCTCATTTTATCATATAATTTTTCTAAATCTTGTTCAGTTATACTTCTAATTTTAATATCACCTAAATCAGGTAAAATCCAATTATTAAGTAATTGTTTATAACCTCGAATAGTAGTGAGTGATCTCTTTTGATATTTAGTATCATCTAAATATATTTTTGCTGTTTGAGTAAGAGTATAGCCACCATTTTCTGCTTTAAGTCCTTCTTCTTTCATTTGTTTTTGAAGTGCTTTCATTTCATCCCTTCGTTTGATTGCATCTTCAGGTGTACCATAAACTCTTTCAACTATTCGATCACGAGTACCATCATCTCTAAAACCATTACTTAATTCAATTCTAAAAACCCCATCAGACTCCTGATAAATATTTTTCATCCTGTTATCGTTTATTTTACCTATATATTATTCCTCCTAAACATATTTTTTATTAACTTTTTCATTTTCGTTAACAACGATTTTATTACTAGCAAGATATTTCTCAATATCTTTAACATCAAAATAATTTAATTTACCAATTTTAACAACAGGAATAAAACCATTTTTAATTGCTTCATTTAATCCATAATTGCTAATAGCAGGGTATCGATTTAATACTTCTTTAGTTTTTAATAATATCTGACCACCATTATTAACTTCATTTTGTTTTTGATATTTATTAATGATAGTTCCAATTTCGATTAACATATCTCCTAGATTATTAATATTAATTCCCCCTTAAATACTTACATATGAATTATATGAATTTTCATCTAACGATATGTTTTGACTTTTAGATAATATTTTTTCATAATTATTTATTATCATTTTAGAATAATTAACAATAGTATTAAGAGAATCATCTATCTCTTTAAAATCTTTATCTTTACTCCAAGAATAAAGATACATATTTGAATATTGGCTTGTATCCATACCTAAATATTTTGAAACAACATAAGCAATTGATTCTGCCTCTGTTTCATATTTGTTTCTATGTTCTTGATAATCTTGATGATTATTAAGTAAATGCTTATGAGCAAGAGAGTGGGCATATTCATGAATAACAACTTTTAATCTCATAAGATTACTTAAACCTTTATGCACAACTATTGTGGAATTTTTAAAATCACAATATCCTTTCGCTCCTGACTCAATTTTATCTTCATATTTTACTTTAAAACCATTACGATATATTGATTTAATAAATATATCCTCAATGCCCTCAGCACGATCATCTTCCAAAACAGGATTTAATTTTTCATTGAGTTCATCCAAAGGCATATTAGTCTGACTTGCATCAAATACTGAACCAACTTTGAAATTACTTAACTTTTCACTATGATATGTAATTGAATCATCTGACTTATCTTTATATTTTTTTAATTCATCTTCAGAAAGTACAAAGAGTGGTTTATATTCATATTTACCATTAACATCAGTTTTAATTTTAACAATTGTATAAAAAGTTGGAACTAATATTTTAATACCTTGCTCACCTGAATTTATACGATATCCCATTTTATTAAAAGTGCGAAGTGGTGCAACATAATTTGCATCAGGATTTTGCATCCATATCAAGCATTGATTATTATATGAATAATTATTGAACTTAATTATATTATCTAAAAACTTTTTAATATCGCTTTCAGATTTAAAACTTTCAATAGCTTGTTTTTTTAAATCAAATATAATGGATTTAACATCATTTTCTAATTGTTCCTTTTCTTTTTCATCTTTAGTTTTATTAGCTTGAAAACTTAATTCATTTATCTTTTTTAATTGTTCTTCTAACAAACATCAATCCTCCTTATATGTTTATATTGCTAGGACAAATATTATAATCTTCTTTTAATGACAAAATAATTTCTTCATATACATAATCTGCTATATTTGGATTTTTAAAAACCATATCAGCAAACTTTTTTATATCATCAAAACTCTCATATCTATCACTCCTAGTAGAATATAATTTTGCTAATTCTTTTCCTAACTTTGTAATATTTTTTTCTTCCTCAAAAGTTACTTCACGATCATTAAGCCACTCCGAAGTTAATTCAAGCTCGGAGAAATCTTCTTTAGCAATTTCTATTGCCTCATCTAGATTGTCACTATCAATTTTTATAATTTTATTTAAACTAGACTTAACTCTTATATATTTTGAAATAGATAATTCCTCCTTATATTCCTATATCTTTTATATATCCATTGTCAATATAATCAGATAACCACATTGCTCCAAATGTTTCTCTAATCTTTAATCTAAACATTGCTAATTTACTAATATCTAAATCTTTGTTATTAAGAGCAAATGCAATATTAGTTAAATTATTATTTTGAAATAAATAAACTTCATCAAAAGAAAAGGAATCTTTTGCGATTCCTTCATCTTTTAACATTTTAGTGAAACCATCAACCCATTCTGATAGTTCACCACCACAACCTTGTAATATTAAAAATTCATAATTTCTATCTCGAAGTTCTTTAACTTCACTACAAGATAATTCTTTTATTTTTGATTTTTTTATGACTTTAAATTGATCCTCACCAACAACTAATCCAAGTGATGAACCATTATCCCAAGTCATTTGAATAGTACCCATATCATCTACAAAATCAACAATACCATGAGTACCCGATGGAACTGCTTGAGAATCTTCCATACTAATTAATTCAATTTCAGTTCCTTTAGGGTATTGTTCTTTAATTCTTTTTATTTGATAATCTTTTAACATTTAAATCCTCCTATAAATTAATATAGATATCATCATAATCGTTGATATCTTCCATTTTTTCATAATTTTGATTAACTGGTTCTATATATTCGCACATTATAGAGAGTGCTTCATCATAACTTCCTGAACTAGTAATTCGATCAGTCATTTCTTTTGCTTTATCAGGGTATCCTGCATTTTTTAATGCACGACTACATATACCAATTAAATTAAATACATTACCATCTGCTCCAATAATAGGTGCTAATGGTTTCTCAATCTCTTTTTTAAAACAATCTGAAAGTGGTTTTAATTCTAAATTAGAAACTTCAGCTGTGTAATTATCCCATAGCCATTTATTAGTTTGCTCATCATATAAATAAATATATCCAATCCAAGCATCAAATAAAATCTCTTGAAATTCATCAAAAGATTTAGTGACCATTGGTTTATTTTTTTTATAATCTTCTCCTAAATTTCTATGATAAGCAATTGTTTCATCTTTTTTATTATCAGAATTTATTTTTTTTCCTAATCCTGAAATATTTCCTAATTTTATTAATTCTTTTACATCATTATAATTTTGATAATTATCATTTAATATTTTACCAACACCATCAAGATATCCATCATGATGACAATATATACTCTCAATACTACCATCTTTTTTTAATATTCCAATTCTTGCTCTTGTACTTATATTTCTTCCTCCCTATATTCCAATACCAATATTAATGTCGTAATCTATTTCTTTTTCTATAAAATCTCTTAATTTATTTTGCATACCTAACATTAAAGTTGTATCACTTGTTAAGTCAGGTTCCCATTCTTCAAAGATAAGGTTATCAAATTTATCTTTATAAGCATCAGTATATTTTGAATATCTTAAACCCATTTTGCCTTCAAGAATAATTAAGTCACAAAAATACAAATTATCCACATCTTCAAATGTAGCAAGATCATAATAATCTTCATAATCTAAATCTTTTGCATCAACTTGAATATGCTGTAAATCAGCAATACATTTATGCATTTTAAATTTTGTATTATATTCTTCTAAAAAAAACTTATTAAATTGTTTTTTTATTATGTTATATACATGATTAACTGCTTTATCATATTCGTCATATTTAAAATATTTTGCAGACCTCCAAGCAGTATCATTAAACATATCGTTTATATCAGAACAACTCCTATCTGCTGTAATAACCATAATGTTATCACTATTACGACTCTCACAAGCCCATATTAGCAATTCATTATCTGTAGTAGGTTCATAAATTGTTAACATTAATCCTTGTTCTCTACAATTGTTAAAAGTTTTATAATATCCTTGCAAGTTATCGGAAACATTTTTTAATTTTTGTTCTAATTCATCAAAAAAAGTTTGGCTTACTTCAAAACTTCTATTTTTTGTAATTTGTATACTTATTCCTCCTTATATTCTAATATCACCATCATAATCAATATCAAAATATTCTTTTCTTGACATCAATTCGCCATTTTCTTTAGTTACAAATATATGACCATCATAATCTTCATCATAATACATCCAATCCAGTTCACCATCATTACACATTTTGCTGTATTCTTTGAGTATCCCTACAGGGCAACTCCATGCTGTATCAAAAGTAATAGTATATTCTTCTTTAACTTTGTCATATTCAATGCTACAATCATCTTCCACATTCCATTTAGTTCCCCAATTATCAATAGACCAATTATACCAATTGCAATATCCATATTTAATATAATTATCTAAATATTTTTTGCCGAGTTCAATTGATTCCTGAAAATTTTCATCTTTTTTATATTTTGAAAGATTAGAATTAATCTTTTCAAAATATGGATCAGTATGGATATCTTGGTTAAAAGGATTTAAACTTTTATATGCTTTCCTAATATCTATGTTATCACTCAAATCTAACGATGTTAGATACAAAAAAATCAGTCCTTTTTCGCCATTAGATCCTGCCTCTATTTTTAGTTCTTTTGGCATAGGAATTAATTTATTAAAATCCAATGAATATCCTCCATCAGTTTTTGTTAGTAATTTATCGCCTAATTCTTTTTTGCAAATAATTCTATTTGTAGTCCAATTTGGTATATACATTCCTCCTTATTTTATATTACAAAAAAGAGTAGAATTTTATCTACTCAAATATTATCTTTATCTAATCTATAAATTGTAATTTAGCGAATAGTAACTTAATTTTCTTTTTTATTAAACATATGGCG
>CAJLIR010000005.1 GCA_905206805.1 uncultured Caryophanales bacterium
ATAACACTAATTATTTCATTTTCAATATGTAATTTTTTGACAATATTCGACAAATGTTATTCTTCTTTAATATGTATATTTTTAATTTTTACTTTATACCCTTTTCTTCTTAAACCATCAATAGCATATTGAATTGATACTTTACTAAAGAATGGTATTTTAGGTCTCTCATCATTAGTCTTAGTAATAATTGCAAGTACAATAGTATAAATACTAGGTATAAAATCATCCTTAAATATAATTTTACCTATTTTTTTATTTGCTTCATCTCTAAAATTTACATCAAGTAGCATTTCACCAGATACTGCAGCCTGATTAAATAAATGACTTAAATAGCTTGAACCACCATTTTTCTTAACATGTATTAAATTATTATCACTAGTTAAAACATCACAAACTTCAATAGAACTTCTACCCATACCAGTAACCCTAACTGTCTCTTTGTCCATTAATATTGAATTATTTAAACTTGTACATAATTTTTTATTATATTCATCTTCTCTTTCATTAGTATTAATTGGAAATTCTATGCCGGATATTTCTATAGATTTATAATAATTATTAATAGAACCGACAAAATCTTTATCAACTTTATACCATTTACCAAAGTTTAAACAGTAAGCATTACCATTATATTCTATTTCTGCTATTAAGCAGTTATATATACTCCATTCATATAAAGGTTCATCCCCATCAACTGACATTGCATATACTTTTCTATTTTTTAATGAATCTACATTAGGAATAATACCATCTTTAAACAATTCTATAACTTGTTTTATTTCTATGTCATCAAATCCGAAGGTTGATGTTTTATATCTAAAATCAGATATATTTTCCCATTCAATTATTTCTGGAACCGCAGTCCATACTTTATCAAAATTCTTTTCATTAATATTTCTTACTAATTCCAAATTAATCAATTCTTTAGTCTTTTTTTCTTTTACTTCTTTTATATTGTCTAACCAACTAAAATTTTCCTTATATTTATTACTCTTATACCTTTCATAACAAGATAACAAGAAAATATTTACATCATTTATTGTGACTGGGACTGAAACACTGAAAAGATCTCCACCTGTAATAGTATTTTTATTAAATAATTCTTCATCGCTTTTCGCTGTGGCTTTCCTTAAAAAATCACTATATATGTCAAACCCAAATTCACTTATATCAGTTTTTTTAGGAGTTTGTTCATTTTTAGTTCTATGATCTCCTCCATAATTTGTTATACTCAACTGTCTAAAGCCATCTTTTGGAACACTATTTAACAGAATTTTAATACCAAATTGTTCTTCAATAACATCTTCATTTAATAATGATTTACCATTTCCAAAAGGTATAGCAAAAACTTTTTCTTTTCCATCAATTACAAGTTTATGTAAAGATATTACTTTTGCATGAGAATTACTTATTTCAACATCTTGTGTTTCATTAAAATATGATATTAACCATTCAGGCTTATGTTGTCGAGTCGGATCATAATATGTTATAGATTTATCATCCTCACGTAACACATTTTTATAGGCATAGTCTTTTAATATTTCATCATACTTTACTTCATCTTTTATCAAATAAATTGTTATCTTATTAGATTTCTTTTTCTTTTCATTCATACAATTTCACCACTTACTACAAAAAAAGGCGTAATACAAAACCATAAAGCCTGTACTAGCGCCTTTTTCTTCTTTAATATATTATACCATTAATCAACAAAGAATACAATTATTCAAAAACTATTTGTCTATTCTCAATATCTTCCATTAAATCAGTAGCATCTGATAACTCGTAATAAAATTTTTCAATCATATCATATGAATTAACCAAATTAATTATATTCTTATTAAATTTATATAATGGAATAGTCATTGTCTTTATAACATCCGTCAATGGGAAAATAGCTACATCAGCATTTGAAGAAACAGAATAAAACTTAGGTTGAAGTAAAATTCTCAAAAATTTTAAATATATTTCTTCATCGTCTTCAGTTTGAATGTTTAAAATATTAAATGATTCTTCTTTTAAATAAAGAATAAATGCATTTGTATTTGTAGCATAATTCCCTTTTGGCATATATGTTAACTTACCAGCATTACCTCTTGTAACCAAATGTAAAATTCGCCTATTTTCAATAAAATGAATTCCCTTAGTATTTATTGGTATTCTTCCGTACTCATTTGCATTGGAGTTACCGCTTAAAACAGTTATATATTCACCATCATAATTTCTATTTGAATTAATATATATGCCTTCTTCACTCAAAGAATCATTTCTACTGACATAACCTAATACTTTATTAAGATTTACTTCCTCATCATATGAGAAATCAACAATAACTTCTTTTTCTAATGATTTAAGTAGTTTCATCCTCATCTCTTGAATACTTTCATTATAAAAGTTAATTGCTTTAAATTTCGTAATTAATTTTTCTTGCTGCTTTTTTTCAGGTAAATCAATATCAATATTTTCAACTATTTCTTTGTTTAAATAACTAACACCCTCTTTACTTGTAGCATTTTTTAAAAACTCCGAAGGTAATAAATATTGAAAATATTCAAGTAAAACCTTATCCTTATATTCATCTTTTAATAATAAACATGCAGTATTATTGGCATCAAATGGCTTATCTTGAATAAAAAGTTTCCCACTAAATGCTTTTGTTGGATATGTTAAACAAGGAAGCATGCTCTCGTCTATAATTGTTTTATTCCAAAAACCTTTTAAATCATTATTCCCTGTATATATAGGAATATCACCTGGTGAATTATAAATTTCTTCATCAGTAATTTGATGACCTTGAACTACTTTAAATATTTCTGCTAGCTTCATATATTTCACCAAACTCTTTTATTTTTTTACAAATTTTATCTACTTCTTTAGTCAAATCACTAATAGTTATATAATTAGGTTCATAAGGTCTTAAATAATACTCTGGTAATAACGTATAATATTTATCTTTTATTATATAATTAATATTTATATATCCACCTTTTCTCTTTTTGACTTTTTTATTTTGCTCATTTATCCATTCTGTACCACCCATTGTAAGATCATCATACTTCATCCATCGTTGTTCTAATAATCCTGGTTTTTCCACTCCGTTGTTATCAACATATCCAGATATTTCATCATGCATATATGAATTATCATCAAATCTTAATTTTGTAGGAAATCTTTTATCAGAATTAGCAAGACCATCATTATCAATTATGTACATCCAAATTGGCTTTTCCTGTATTTTCGTAAATTTCTCTCCTCTTTTTTGGATAAAAATCGCATAGGTTTTTTCTTTTGTATATGGAGCAAAAGCAAATTTTGGTAAAGAAATAATAGATAATATATCGCATTTTTCTAACAATTCTTTTCTAAATAGTTTATATGATGGATTTTCTAGTACACCATCAGGAGTAATAATACATGCTTTACCACCAACAGTTAATAACTTTATGACCTTGCAAATAAATGCAATTTCATTTCTTATAGTAGAAATGCTACTTGTTTCCGCCTTTACGGTACCATTACCGTATGGAGGATTAGTAATAACATAATCATATTCCATATTCAAAATATTAATACTATCGTCTTTTTTGGGAACAAGAGTATCATCATCATACATATTTGTATGTCCATCACCAACTAAAAACATATTTAATCTTGTCCTAGAAATATTCTCTTTTCTAACATCTATACCATAAAAACATTTTTTTGATAAAAACTCTTTCGTTTTAGAATTATAAGTAGAAGATTTTTTATAATTATTTTCCAATACCTTAAAACTTTCAGTCAAAAATCCACCGGTGCCACATGCAGGATCTATTATTTTAAATTCATGAGATTCTTTAAATTCTACTTCCTCATTTAATAAAAGTTTTGAAAAAACATGAGTATAATGTCTTCTAGTAAAGTATTCTCCAAAATCCTTTTTTTCCTTAGAAGAAGCAAACATTTCATATACAGCACCAAACAAATCAAAACCAGCACCATGTAATGGCTTCATTGAATCTATTATTTCATAAATTAATCTAACATTTTCGTTAGAAACTAAAGGTGTTTCATCAGGTTCACTAGTGATTAAGCCTTTTACTAATTCCATCAAATTCTTAAATTCACTAAAAGATGAATTTGACTCTAAATATGATATATATGCTGCTAAATTACCAACTAGTTTTATATCCATTTTATCATTACATTGTGACCAATATATTTTGGTTTTATCTTTAATTTTATCAATATCACATTTTTCTTCAAAATATTCCATTGCAATAAAACCAACTGTAAAATCTATTTTTTGAACATTATCTTTAAAATTTATTTGTCTATAAACGTTTGCAAGTTCCCATAATTTTTTATTAAAAACTGCTTCAGATATAGTTGACAATGTATCAACATTTGTTGAAATATTAACTATATCATTATCATCATTTATTTTTTTATTAATTAATCTCAAAATATCCATTGTCTGAAATTCTCTAATAGGATTATCATTAAGTGATATCTCTTGTATGTTTTTCGCATTATAAAAAATTGCTGTCTTACAATTGGTTACAATAAAATAATTAAGTCCAAGTTTTTTAGATTTAACTTTTCCTTGTTCAATTGCATCTATCCAATCAGCATCACCTATATTACAATTACTATCTTTTGCTTCTGCATATGCTATTAGATTTTCAATATATTGAGTTTCATTTCCTTCATTATATTCATATTCAGATATCAATAAATCTGGTCTTTTTGATCCAGTGTATTTAGAAAAAGTGGTGTCATTAACTATATTCCTAAAAGGTATATTTAATTGATCTACTAAAACCTCTGTAATTAATCTGCTTACAGATAATGCTTCTTTTTTATTACTTTTTTTCATCATATCCACTCCACTGCTTTCATTTTTCTACTATTTTTATTTTAACACTTTTTTTACTTTTTCACAATATGTATCGTAAATTTTACATTTTATTTTCAAAATAGGGCTTGGGACATTTCCCACATACGAATTTCGTACGGGAGTACAAATTCATTGCTTGCTAGACAATAAATCTACTCCCAAACCAATTCGTTTCAATAAAAAAACTCTATCATTTTTATCTGACAGAGTTCTTCTTTTTCAATAATATTTCTTTAATATCATTGGATTATCTTTTATTATTATTAAATTATATTTTATTTTTAATATTTCTTTTATCTTAGGTATAAGTCTACTAATATCACATCTACAATTAAATATATCTATGGCAGAGTTAATATGATTTATTAAATTACATTCTGATAAACAATGTCTACTATATGCATTTGCTAAATAAAATGCTACTACATCTGGTATAACATAATTATTTAAATAATTATTAACATTGTTATAGAAAGGTAAATATATTTTTTCAAATTCTTTATCAGTTATATCACACATAGATATACTCATTTAAAATAATTTCTTCTACCCAATTTTTTATATTATTCATTTTACCTATCCATAACATTTGATTATTGTTCTTTAATTCTTCATTAATATTTTCTTTTTCAGCAAGTTGTTTAATTAAATCTTGTTCTTTTTCCATAAGTATAATATCAATATCATGCAAATGCTCATTCAACTTATCCTTCATAAGCAGTTCAGTATATAATCCTATTTTATTCTTCTTTAAATACTCTAACTTAAGCAACCCATACTTTCCTATATTAAATCTTTCTTTATCTTCTAATATTAAATCTGGTAATAAATAATCACCAACTTTTGTGTAACTAATATTCATAACAGTTCTCCATTTCCTTCTATATTTGTTTGGCTTTAATTGTTATACATTCGTTACACAATGACTATCGCCACCTCCTGCATTTATGTGATTAGATATAACAATTACATCTTTATTATTTCCAAATGCTTCTAAAATACGGTTAACCCTTTCAGTTGGTGATATAGTTTCATCACTTACTCTAGTCATTTTAACATCAGCACCCAATTCTTTAAATAAATCATACATATATTGCGAAATTGCTAAAGTCAATTCTTTTTCAATTATTCCATTTCCACTGGCACCTGGATCATCACCACCATGTGCAGGAATCGGAAAAGTCCAAATTTTATTATTTTTATATTAGAACTCAAAGTTCCATTCTATTTCAATATCTCTTGTTTTATTTTCTTTATTATAATTCCCAATATATACTTTATCAATAAATTCATCAACTATTATCTTATTTAAAGAATCAATATGTTTATATTTTTTTAAAATATCATTAGCTTGTTTTTTATTTTCTTTTATAGTGTTTAGATTATTAATTTCATTTTCAATAGTTTCTATTCTATTAGTCATAGTTTCTATTTCTTTTAAATAATCATTAGCCATTAAAGAAAACATTTCTTCATTAACATTTCCTTTTATTTTATCTTCATAAAGATTTCTATAATAGTTTTTGTTATCATTGATTTTCTTTTCAAGATTACTTTTTTCTTTTTTTAGTATATTAATTGTTTCATCATTTGTATTTTGTTTATTAGTCTGATTATAGAGATTTTGTAAATTAGTTTCATCATAATAGTTATCTAATAAATCATTTATAGCATTCAATAATATTTGTTCTAATTCATCCATTCTAATTGCTTTATTATTATCACATGAATGATATTTTTTAGCACCCTTACATTGCATATATGCTCTTTTACCAGTTGATTCAGTTTTAACATTATAAACATTTCTCATAAAAGATTTTCCACAACACATACAATATATTTTTTTACTTAAATAATGAATTTCACCATTTTTAGTTGGCGATGCATGTGTTTTTAAAATATTTTGTACTTTGTTCCATGTTTCAATATCAATAATAGGTTCATGTGTATTTTCTATTCTACACCAATCTTTTTCATCAACCTTTTTAAATTTATGAACTTTATATCCCATTGAAGTTTTTTTACCTTGAACTAAATTGCCAATATATACTTCATTCCTTAAGATTTGAGCAATTGTATCAGTATTCCATCTAACATTTTTTAAATCACAATTAGAACAAACAAATTTACTTCCTTTTTGCTTTTTATATACTGACCTAGGCGGAATATTATTATTGTTTAGATATTCACATATTTTATGATAACCATTACCACTTGCATATATATCGAATATCTTTTTAACAACTTCTGCTGCTACTGGATCAATGATTAGTTTATGACCATCTTCACTTCTATCATATCCATAAGGAGCAAAACTACCCATAAATAATCCATCTTCTCTTTTATTTCTTAATGACTTTTTTATATTTGAGGATAAATCATCTAAATACCATTCATTTATAAGTCCATTTATTTGACGAGATTTCTTGTTGGATTCAATACTTGTATCAGCATTATCAACGATACTTACAAATCTAACTCCCCATTCTATAAACTTATTATGTAAGTACCTTTCAATAACTTCCATATCTCTTGAAAATCTTGATTGACTTTTACATAAAACTAAATTTATTTTTCCACTTTCACAATCTTTTAAAAGTCTATTAAAGTCCGGTCTATCTACTCCAGCGCCCGAAAAATCATCATCAGAATAAATATCTACAACATTCCATCCATTTTGATTAGCAAATTTTAGACACATACTTCTTTGATTTACTATTGAATCACTATCATCATTTTTATTTAATTTATCTCTATCTTCATCAGATAATCTACAATATACACCTACCTTTTCTAGCATAGCCATTCCTCCAATACTTGTTTGAAATGACTAAAATAATTAATAAATACAATCATATTATACCTTAATATTAAGAATTCTTTAATATTAATTCTTGATTTTCTAAAGCAATAATAATATTTAATAGTTTTCTATTAAAAATCTCTTTTATTTCATTCTTTGTTTTATTATCATTTGTCTTAAATTTATATTTTACATTATATACTACCTCCATTACATCTATTCCCCCTTTGCTTATTTCTTATAAAGCATAACCTCTAAGTTTTTAATCATATATCAATCCTCCTTAAACTCACTCAATAATTTTTCCATTTCTTCTATTTCCTCTGGACTCGCAAGACTAGATTTACAAACTTCTGGATGTTCCATCCAATAAGGTACATTTTCTTTATAGTTATTATATTTATTTTTATATTTATTATTTATATTATGGGTGCAACTACTTGCATGCTTTTCATTACTCGTTTTTGCACTCTCTAATGCATTTTTTGTTGGTATCTTATCTGTGTTTAAATATATTCTTCTTTTTCCGTTTTCAAATTTAATTTTAATATATTCTAATTTTTTAAGTTTTGACAATGAATAATTTATTGTTCTTTGAGATTTATTAATATACTTCTCTAAATATTCATTACTTGCATAACAATAGGTATTCTTTAAGGTAAGTGATATGATAAGTCCCATTAACATTCTATCCGTTTCAGATAAGGAACTATCATTAAATAATATTCTTGGAATCATAATAAAATCACAATCTAAATAAATATATATCACCTTTTAAATAATAAATAAGGACTATAATTCCTATTTGTTTTTCTATAATAAATATAGAAAGGTACTAATATAAATCTCCGAACATTTACTGTACCTTATTTTACTAACGATTATCAATCATTTTTAGTAAACATGAATTTCATACATTCCTGGATTATATTCTTTAAATACTATATATTTAAATTTTTCTAGTATTTTTAAGTTATTTCTAAATCCAACATTTGTAATTGATAAGATTTGTTGTATATCTCCAATATTCACATGTGTTATTGTTTTATTGAAACTTTGTGAATATAAATAGGCATATATTTCTTTAGTTTCAGGTTTAATACTCTTATCTTTCCATATTTTATGCTTTGTTAAATCTAATTTTCTTTTCATTTTATCCTCCTCTCTATTTTTGGAAATTAAGTTTCCATATCTACATATTACATCGCAATCACCATCCTGTCAACTAAGTTTCCATTTTTTATTTACTTTTTATTTTATTTAGTATATAATTAACTTATCAATGGAGCGTGATTGTATGTTAAAAAAAGAAGAAACCATTGCAGAATTAGTAAAAGTTGCTAGAAAAGAAAAAAAGATTTCAGCAAGAAAACTAGCCTCTTTAGTGGGAGTTAGTCATACTGAAATAAATAATATCGAAAGTGGCTTTAGAGTAAAACCATCTATTCTAGTTCTTAAAGGTTTTGAAAAATATTTAGATATTCCATTTAAGAAAACTGCTAAACTTGCAGGATATTCTAATGAAACAATAAAATATGGTGATGATGAAATTATTGTTAGTTATGAAATGTATGATAAAAAACTAAATGAATATAAAGAAGAAATAAAACATATGGAATATATAATTGATCTAAAAAGACATATAGCAATGGATACTAGTGAATACTTTAAAGAAATACATAACTATTTAAATAAACAAGATAATATAGATAAATCATTATTAGATAAAGCTGATTCTATTGAAAGATATTTATCTGAAATAGAAAAGAAATACGAAAGTATTTTAAAAGAAAAATAACCTTTTCATTTTTGATTAGGTTATTTTCATATTAAAGAATACGGGACACGTTTTGTGAGTTTACTCATGAAAGTGGTGATAGTATTCTTTCTTTTTTATAAAATAAAAAAGGCAACATATTTACTTACGATTAGTTTGTAATATGTTGCTTTAGGGATTCCAAAGGGATTTTTCCTTGGCACACACCGTTATTGGCTTTGCCAATATCGTAGTGTGTTACTATCTTGTCTTAAAGATAGTTTTAACAAAATTAGTAATCTATTTTTTATCCTTCATCATGATATAAATATTCTTCAGGTATATCAGGATACCCACTTATATAATAATTAAAAATATCATTCATTATTTGTACACATATATTAAATGATTTATCATCAATTAGATTTTTATTAAGATAATCATTGCTTAATTGATTTTTAATTTGATTATATAAATTTTCATAATTATTATCAGTAATATTTTCAATTTCACGAATTGATGGTACTAACTCTGATAATTTATTCATTTCTAATTCTATTTTATTATCTACAAGTTTTTCAATTGTTTCTAATAATTCATATAAAGAGATTGCTAAATAATATGCTGAACACTCATCATTTGAAGTTTGTTCATATTTCATTAAATATTGTTTTAATTCTTCTATAGAATAATTTGATACATTATTTTCTTCAAGCATTTTACAACAAGGAGAATCTAAAATATAACCTTTTAAAGAAATCTTATTAAGCTTTATTGTTCGCTCAATTTGATACATATCCTCGGATAATTCAACTAACTCATTTGCTTTAGTAATAAAATTAAACATTTTATTATTTATATCATCATGAATTTTATCTATATCCATATATGCTTCTAATATTTTAACACTCAAATTATTATCCATGATTAACTCCTTTATCTATATTTATTTATATTATTCAAAATATATTTAATACATCCTGCATATAAGTCATTTAGAAAAATTTGATAATCGATTTTAAAATTCTCATCATATGTTATACTATCAATTTGATTGTTTGTATTATTAATATATGCTTTCAAATATTCTATATCAAACGAAATATCTTTGTATAATGGAATTTCGTTTATAATATCAATTTTTTCAAATTTATTAACCTTTTTATGTCTTAATAAGTACATATCATAACTATCAAAAAGATTGTGTTTAAAATTCTTATTATGTTCAATTCCAACTATATTTGTATGATAATAAGTATCATTGTAATATTTATCCGTTAACAAATGAATTATATATCCAATTGAAATATCATCTTTCATATCAGGATATTTTTTTATAAATTCGTCCGCATTTGCTAGATTTTTAGGATAAATATCTTCAAATTGAAAATGTGATAATCCATGATTACGCTCAATTGTTAAATCTGGTAATACACTACCTAGCATAATTGAATCATTATCTAACTTTAACTCTTTATTCACCTCTTGAGCTATGCTCAAATGAATTTTATGACTAGGCATACTATACCTCCTTATTTACAAATAAAATAAACGACCATAAAAAGTGCACCTGCTATAAATCCAGTTATCAATGTTAAAATTAATGTATTAACAAATCCTCCAGATGAGGAACTACCATTTCCATTATTTGGTGATTTAGTTAAAGTTTTTACTTTAGGTTTATCTAAAGCTCGTTGTGCTTCTTTTTGTTGTTTAATAGCCATATTTTTTTCTTTAATTTGCTTTGCAATATTTATTTCCGAATCACTTCTTCTTGTAAAACTTACTGAATTATATTCAGGACCTTTAACAGATGTGATTTTAGAAGATTCAACGTTTTGTTTTTGTTGAGATTGTTCTCTTTTTATTTCAAAAGATTGTTTGAATGTCTCGTTTTGTTTTACTTCTTGAACTTGATTATTTCTTTCCATCCAACTCGATATAACACAATCAGAATTTATTCCTCTTAATGTTTCATCTTTTTTTGTTTCCTTTGTTTCAAAATTATTTATCACAAACAATCTTTCTGATTCTTCAAACTTTGACTTTACTTCTGGAGACATTTTACTTACTATATCATCACCAGATTTCGTAAATAGGAAAGCTGAATCAATTGTTCTATCTTGTTGCATTAATTGACTACATAAATCCACACAAGGAATATAAGAAGGATTTAATGTATAATAAAAACCATTTTGTTGTGCAAACTCACTTGAAAGTTTTTCAACAAAGCCTTCACTTAAAACTTGTCCGTATTTACCAGGAGCAAAATGAACTTCTTTTTCTCCTTCAGAGGTAGCAACCTTATACATTAATCTTTCACCAATTTTTTCAGCTTGCTCAGGACTTTTTAGCATATTAACTAATAAATGAAATGATTCGTGTATAGACACACCCATAGTAGAAACAATCTTTTCTTCAATGGTATTACCGCCAATTTTTTGAGGATTAATAACTAATTTGCCATTAATAGAATCAGCTTGAATATCATTTTGATTTTTGTCAAAAGTAAATGTTATATTTTCAGGATTTATTAGTCCATTTAATTTTTGAAGTTTTTCAGGTGGAATCACTTGACCATATTGCTCATTAACTTTTGAAACTACAGGTGCAAGAAATGAAACCATAACTTGTTTAAAGAAGATTTCATCAGACATATTAGGGTTATTTTTTCTCATTTCTTGAACTCTTGCTAATAATAACTGGCGTTGTTCTTGTACTTGTTTCATGTGCTCTTGAAATTTTGGTTCTGAAATATATTTTTCTAACGCCTGACGGCTTGATAGTAAAGAAGTAGTAATTAATTCACTCATAGAATTTTCTAATTGTGGATTCATTTGAATTGTTTTAATTAAAGACTGATGCGTAGGGATTAATCCACCACATGCAGTAGTTATTTGATTAATGTCTGTAATAATTCCCTTTTCCAATAAATTAGTTCTTAGTCTTTCTAAATTACAATCAATTCCATCAGTTAATGACCAATAAGAAATACCCGATAAATTAACACCAGAATCATTAATGATTTTTGAAATATTTTCAATTTGCTTTCTTTTTATATCATAAACTTGTGAAAGTGTATAATCTGCATTTTCACCAAATACATGTAATATCTCACGACTTCCAAGTGACATATCAAATTCAGTAATTTGAATTTTCATTCCCGTCATTTCTTGAAGTCTTTTAAAATCTGTAAAACATCTTTGAATTTTACCTAAATCTTCTGTAATAGTAATGTGCATTTGAGAACCTAATGTGTCGATTAAACCAGGTGAAAGAGACGTTATTGTTTGTAATGTTTCAAACACTTTTTTTCTTCTCTCATCATTTTCTAAAAATGGTTCATTATATAAATAACTTACTCCATCAGGTTTATGTTCTTTTGCATAATCAAATATTGACATTAGTTCTTGCATAGTAATGCCATATTTTGATTCCCATATATTATAATATTGTCCTTGTTCATTTTTATCAAAACTAACAATTTCGTTGAATAAATCAATAGCATTTATAGCAGGTTGCCCATTTAACTTATGTGCATTATTATATTCATTCACAAAGTCAATAGTATGTTTTACATAGTCACTCATTATAGCAATTATTTCTTCTTTAGGTTTTAATTTCCCATTTTTATCTTCAAATAAATGTGCATCTTCCTTAACTAATAAAGAATGGAATCTAACTTGTTTACCATTTTTTAATGCAAAATCTAAATCTCTTTTAGCTTTATAAAAATCAAACCTATATTCTGGCTCATTTGATTCATAAAAACTATTTACAACACTATATATTTTACCAGAGCCAACTAACATAGTATTAAATGATGAAAGATTATTATTTAAAACAACAAATTCATCATACATATTGCTTGATTTTATTTGATCTCTTTCTTGTGATACAAAATGATGGCTTAATATCAAAATATCTTTTGCTTTATCTGGATATAAAGACTCAATAGTTCTTCTTATACCTTGTATATCTCTATTACTTAAATATTGTTTTATATACGGAATATGTTCTTCCATAACACCAATATTTTTCAATTTGTTTTCTATATCTGTAATTGGATTTGCATTATGAAGTACCATTGTATTTTGATAAGATTCAAATACTTTTCTTTTTGCACTTTCAATATCCAATTCATTTAATGAAGTAATATCTTGTTCATTAAATAAATGTTTAATTTGATCACAACCAGTAATAAATCTTATTAAATCATTTAAATTATTACATTGAATAATTTTTAATAAATCTATTTGTTCTGAACTAAAATAACCGCCTACATTGTTTGTTCCTACATTTAATAAATAATTATCCATAACATCAACTCCCAATTCAAAGTCTATCCTATGTAAATATTATAACACATTTTATCTTTCTTTTAATGAATTCATATGATTTATGTAAACATTTTAAATTTTTATTTTTATAAAATCATATCATTATCATCTTTATCTTTTTTATATTCACTATAATCTTTTATTCTAGATTTTAAATAATCAGGTGCTTCTACATAATCAAATAATTCATCTTGTTTAGTTGTACCTCTTGATATGCCAACTACATCACTCATATCAAATTCTTTTTCATCATAACATTCTTGAACAATTTTAGCTGTTTCGTCTTTAGTATAATCATTTCCTCTTTGTAATAATTTTCTTAAAAATTTCCTTAATAATTCAAATAGATAATTTAATCTATAAATTAAACTATTATTTTCTTGTCTTAATTCTTTATTTTCTTTTTCTAATATATTTACCTCTTTAGCATATTTTTTATTTTGTTTTTCTAGTGATTTATAACTATTAACATAATTTTCAACTTCATCAAATGTAGATTGTAATTTTGGTTGAATTTCTTTTATCTTTTTTGATTCATCAATAACTTTATTCATACTATCAAAAGTTTCTCTTTTTACTTTTACATATTCTTTATCAAAAATGGTATTTTTATTTGATTTCATATTTTCTTCTAATTCACTCATAGCACTATCAAATTTTTCATTTCTTACATTCAAACTATGATTTAATTTTTTAGTCATTTGTTTATATTGTTTGATATTAATATTTTGATTATCACTACCCTTAATACCTCTTTCTAAATCATAACCTTTATCTATTAATCTTTTATGGTACATATCTTGTAATTGCGATAAGTGTATTTTATCTTTTATATATTCTTTTTTTGTTATAGTATATCTTTCAGTATTAGTCCTATTATCGAACTTCTTAACTAATGGAACAACAACGCAATGAATATGTGGTGTTTTTTCATCCAAATGAACTACACTATGAAGAACTTGCTCTTTGGTGTATCCTAAATCATTATAAACAAATTCCATACATGTATTTGCCCAAATTTTAATATCATCAATTGTCATTTCTTTAAAAAATTCAGAAGTTGCAGTAAATAATAATTCATCAGCAACTACATTTCTAGATTTATTAAGCATTTGATTAAAAGTCTTTTTTCTGTCAGCTCTTTCTGCTTTTTGTTTTTCTTCATGTTGTTTTCTATATTCATTTGTAAGGTTATAAAAACCCTTAACATATTTTTCTGTTAAGGGTACTAATTCAATATTATTTTTACTTAATTCTTGTTTTATATCAGGGTTAGAGTTATATGCTTTCTTTTCCCTTTTGTTATGTGAACCTATTTGCGCTAAATCAGGAATGGTCATAATAGGTTCACTTCTAAATATTGCATAATTTAAATTCATATATCATCCTCTCTTTCTATTTTGGCATAATAAAAGATGTTCAGTGAACATCTTTTATATCTCTATTTTTATTTAATAATTTTTGATAACATTTATTTATTTTTCGATTATCAGAAATATTTTTTATATTCCCTTTTTGATAATTTAAATTTTTTTGTTTCTTATTTATTCCTTTCGGAAAATATTCATCATATTTATCAATAAATAAATTATATCGATCATGAACTCTACCTTCCACCATCTGAATATGTTGATAATTTCCATAAAACTTAAGATATAAATTATATATCTTGTAATATTCATCAATAGAATTAATATTTTTAACTTTATGTTTCAAATACTTATATTGAGTATGAAATTCAAAATGCTTATTATTAGCAACTCTTGTTTTATTACCATTTATATATACACCTGTAATTTTCTTTACAGATTCCTTTTTGTAGTTATGAACTTTTTGCCTTTTTATTAACATATCATTACCTTTTATAATACCAAATAACCTATCAATAAATGATTGAGAAATTTTTTTCTTACTACTAAATACAACATCATCTACATATATAGACATTTGGATATCATTATCTCTTGATAAAACATATAAATAATTAAATAAACTATAATTTACAAGATAGGCAAGTGTAGAACTTTGTGATAATCCTTGTCCCAAACGATAAGTTCCATCATCTGATTTACAAGTTGATAAAACAGAATAAAGCATTGCTATGTCTGGTGATAAATTAAACTTATCTTTAAAAAATAAATATAATTTATATTTCGTAACAGATGGATAAAAGTCTTTTAAATCAATTGCAAAAACATATCTATTTCCTATATGAACTTGTGCATTAGTATGATAGGATCTTTGCTTTACCGCTGAATGCAAATAAGGAATAATACTTTTTTGTTTAACACCTCTCACTTTTTTATCCAACATAATATTCACTAAAATTTTATTAAACTTTTTTTGACTTTTCTTTAACCATTCTTGATTAATAGTAACAATTTTTCTATATCTCGTACTATCTTCACCAGTCGGTATTTTAACTACTCTTTCTGACTTTTCTTTTTCAATATTAAGAAATTCTTTATATTTTTCTTCTTTAGTAAGATTCTTTTTTGCCCATGTTTTTTCAATATAAAACGTATCATAAAAATTATCTATTATTTTATCTAAACTTTTTAAATTTATCTCATCTGGAATTTTTAATATTTCTTTAATTATGGATGGTTTGGTCACACCATAAAGTCTAGATTCTTGAATTTTTTGTTCTATCAGCTTATCCAAATCCATATTTCACCTCATAAAAAACAAAAATTCTATTATTGCAAAAATAATAGAATGACCCGTTCATAATTAATTCAACAATCTTAACAACGAATTCTAGAAATGTTTGATTAGTAAATAATTTTACTAATTGAATTACAATAAGAACTACTAAAAAGTCTTCTTTTGAAAAACTATTTACAAAACTGAACTTCCTGCCAGTTTTTTTGTTCTCATAGACAATTCTATTTTTGTTATCCATACTTTTTCCTCCTCTAATAATATATTACTAGAGGCCTCATTGACTAAATTGATTGTCAATAGAACAGGCCATCTAGCTATACCATAGTAATATGGGATAGCAACTTATTGAGGTCATTATATTAGTAGTTATCACATTATTAGTTGCATTCCTACTAACGCTCCCCAATTTAAGGACAGCCATAATAATAGCCAAATAATTGCGAATACTCTAAATGAATACCGAGTAAATCAATGAGCTTCGTTGTAATTAATATTATATACCTATTTAATTATTAAATCAACGCTTTAACCATAATTTTCAAATATAAAAGTACTTAATTATAAGTACCTTAAATTCTTGTATTTACTAACATTTATAGTCATTTCTTGATTTTTGGATTTTTCAGTATCCTCCATGTCCTGCATCTATAACAATTTTTAAATCTTTCATAAATTACCTCCTAAATAATTTTATGATTTACTTTAATAAATGTGCCCACATACAAGAATATTTTAGACTATTAAAAAAATCAAAAAATAAATTTTGATTTTTACTCAGCACTTTTATATAACTTTAATTCTATATTTCTAATCTTTCCATCACGATAAATTTTTAACTTAATTATATCATTTATATTATATTTGTATAATAGAAATCTCAAATGAGTAGAATCTTCTACTTCCTCGCCGTTAATCTCTAAAATTACATCACCTTTTTTTAGACCAGCATCCATAGCAGGATATCCATCTTCTACAGCAACTATTACCGCACCTTTAGTTATATTATCATCAATAGAAATTTTATTAGAACGTAAAGTATAAGTATTCGTAACATCTACTAACTGAACACCTAAAACAGGTCTTAACACTTTTTCACCTTGCTCTAATTTATGAGTGGCAGACATTGCAATTTCAATAGGGATTGCAAACCCCATTCCTTCAATTTCATCTTCAACCAATTTCATTGAATTAATGCCAATTACCTCACCTTGAATATTAACAAGAGGTCCTCCACTATTTCCAGGATTAATAGCTGCATCAGTTTGAAGTACTTGCATCATGTATTTGTTACCACTTGAAAGTGAAACAGTAACCAATCTATCAATTCCAGAAATTATCCCCTTAGTAACTGTACCTATATACTTTTTTCCAAGTGGAGAACCTACTGTAAATACTGTATCACCCAATTCCATTTTAGTACTATCACCAATTTTAGCAACACTTAAACTAGCAGACTTATCAATAGTTAAAACAGCTATATCAGCATACTCGTCACCGCCAAGCAACTTAGCTTCAACAGTTTGTCCACCTGTATTAGTAACTAATATCTTATCAGAACCACTTATAACATGAAAATTAGTAATTAAGTATCCATTAGATTCATCAGTCTTATAAATAAATCCAGTACCAGAACCAACACCTTGGTTATTATTATAAGTTTCAATAATCACAACCGAATCATAAACTTCATCAATAGATGATTTCATTGAGTTAGATTCAGTAATAGTTACATCTTTAACAACAGATTCAGTATTACTACAGTTAACCGGAAATTTATGATATACATAAATCGTACCAGAAACACCAACAGCAAGCGATAAAAAAATTGTAATCAAATAACCTGTTATTTTTTTCAAATTATCACATCCTATAAATCTGCTATATCACGCCAATTATCTGGAAAACCTAATCTATTTAAAATACTATTAAGAGGAACTGTATCAATCTTACTATCTAAAACATCAATTTCATAACCAATTTCAAAAATAATGTCACGGAATTCCTCTTCACTAAGCATTTTTTTCATAATAATTATTATTGCATATAAATCGTTTTTACCATAAATATATTCATCTAATTCATTTTTTGGAATTTCTAAAATTCTATGATAATCACAATCAGGTATAACTCTATTTGTTCTATGATCATAAAGTATATCCTCATGAGCACATAAATTTCTAAAATTTGCTAACAAAGCCAAATATATTGATAAAGTTTGAGGATCTAATTTATAAAACTTAGCTATCTCAACTTGATCCTCATATTTTAATATACAAAATAATTCAGAAATAATACCAAAAGATAATACTTTAACTAAAATCCACATTGGAATATATCCATAATTACTTAAGTAATGTAGTGTTGCAGTATGTTGTCTACCATTAACCCTAATCTGCCTTTTCATTTTATTTAAAATATCAAAAACTTGTTTTGAACGTGTTGGATCTTGAGTAAAATTATCTGGATTTAAATAATCCTTATCCTTAAAACCATATTTTTTTGATAATTGATAACTCATTATTGACTTAATATTATTTTCAATTATTAAAATATATTTAAACATTATATTTCTTATATAACGATCAAATAAAAAAGTTGCATACATCTCTTCAAATGTTGTTCCAGGTATAAACTTATCTTTATTGCCAGTAGTAAACATATGTCTATAACCATTAATAAAGAAATAATTTTCACGTAACAATATTTCTTTAGTCAATTCTTCATCATTTATTATAAGACCTTTAGAACGCATTATTTCAACTTGTTCATCTAGATTTTTAAATATCTTAGATTTCATAGCATCACCTATTAAAATTATAGCACATTAATATTAAAATCTAGAAAAAAATTTTTATAATTATTAATATTTACACTTATTTACTAAGATAATTTATTACACCAGTCGTTATTGTATCAGCAATCTTTTTTTGATAACTATCTTGACGTAATAAATAACGTTCATTTGAATTACTTAAAAAACCCACTTCAACTAAAACCCCCGGCCTTAATGCTTTACGATATAAATATAAATTACTAATTTGTTTAATATTTCGTCTCGAATTTAAACTTGATGAAAATTCTTTTTGTAAATACTCAGCTAAAACAACATTTTCACTATTAACATCATCATAAAAAACTTGCGCACCATACCAAGATTCACTAATATCAGCATTTAGATGAATTGACAAAAATAATGAGCAATCAGATTCATTTATAAGCTTTATTCGTTGATTTAAATCACTTCTTTTATGATTATTAGAATTTGGAATAGATAGATCGTAATCATCATATCTGGTTAAATAAACTATCGCACCTTTTTCAGCTAAAGCATCAGCTAATTTTTTACTTATTTCCAAATTAATTGGAGCCTCTTTTATATTTTTATATATTGCACCAGGATCTATTCCTCCATGGCGAGTACCCTTTTAAACATGGAACTAATCTAATCTAATTAAATTGAATTCTATGTCAATATCTCTTTCATTTGTTAGTGGATTTACTTTACCTATTAATACTCTATCAATAAACTTATCTACAATTTCTTTTGTCAATTTAGAAATATGTTTATATTTTTTAAATAATGATTGACTAGTTATTATTCTTTTTTCTGTTGTTTTAATATTTAATAATTCTTCATCAATTACTTTTATTCTTTTTTTATATTCATCAATTTCTTTTGTCAATTTTTCTCTTAACATTATAAATTCTTCCTGTAAAATTATACCTTCAATTTTATCTTCATATAATGACTTATAATAGTCATTCTTTTTATTAATTTTTAAATTTAATTCTTCTTTTTCATTTTCATAACTCTCTTTCTTTGTAATCATATTAAAATTAACTGATTTTTTTTGAAGCATATACATTCTATCTAATTCGTCTATATTATAATATATATCTAACTGTTTATTTATTTCATCAACTAGTATTTTTTCTAACTTATCACATCTTATAGATGCTGAATTATTACACTCATGATTAGCAAGTCTTCTTCCTTTGCATTTTAAATATGCTGTCTTTCCCTCTGATGTTCTATATAAATTTCTTGTAAATATTTGTTCACATTCCTTACAATAAACTTTTCTACTTAACATATATACTTCCCCAATTTTAGTTACTCTCGTTCTAGACTTAAATTTTGATTGCACAATATTCCATGTATCAACATCAATTATAGGTTCATGAGTTCCATAACTAAAAGTCCATTCATCTCTTGATTTTACTATTTGTTTATGATTTTTATAACTTATATATGTTTTTCTACCTTGAACTAGATTACCCATATATACTTCATTTCTTAATATTCCTGCAATTGTATCCTGACACCATTTTGTCTTTTCTCCATATTTTGCATTTTTGCAAAAATATTTACTGCCATTTTCCTTTTTATAATTACTTGGAGTTAAAACCCCTTTATTATTTAAGCTTTTTGCTATTTTATAATAACCATTTCCATTTTTATATAATTCAAATATTTCTTTTACCACTTCTGCTGCTACAGGATCTACTAGTAATTTGTTTTTATTTTTAGGATCTTTTCTATAGCCATAAGGAGCAAATGATCCCAAAAACAATCCATCTTCTCTTTTATTTTGTAAAGATTGTCTAACATTTTGCGATAAATCTTCTAAATACCATTCATTAACTAATCCATTTATTTGTCTAGATTTTTTATTACCCTTAACATCTGTATCTGCATTATCAACAACACTTACAAAACGTACTCCCCATTCTATAAACTTATTGTGGATATATTTTTCAACAATTTCCATATCTCTTGAAAATCTACTTTGAGTCTTGCATAGAACAATATCAACATTACCCTTTTCACATTCCTCTAACATTCTATTAAAATCTGGTCTAGTATTATCAGCTCCAGAATAATCATCATCACTATATATATTAACAACTTCCCATCCTTGTTCCAAAGCATGTTTTAAAAGCATACTTTTTTGATTTACAATAGATTCACTATCATCATTTTTATTTTTCTTATATCTATCTTCGTCAGAAAGTCGTACATATATAACTACTCTCTTTGTTTCACTTTTCCTTATTTTGACTGTTGACATGAAAAGCACCTCCATCCCACAACGATATTACAATAAATTTTATTTATATTTAATTGTGTAAAATTTTAATTTCTAGCTTTGACAAATACCATTATTTTTATTCTTTTCTAAAGATATAATTACATCTAATAATTTTTCATTAAACAATTTAATTAAATCTTCATTTGAATTAAGATTAGTTTTTACTATCACGTTAACATTATATTTAATTTCATTACTCATTTTTATCACCTTTTAAAATATATGCTCTTATTATCTAAATATTTTTATGTTCTATTTGTTTGACAAATTATTCATTAGTTCTATCTTATGTTTAAAAACTTTTTTTAACAAATATTTTTGTTAAATCAATATCATTTTTTAAGTTATCATTTAAAACTTTTGAAACTTTTATTAATGCTAAATCAATACTTTTTTGACTTACTAATAAAAAAAATTAATAACTAAAATAGTAATTAATAAAGTTAAAATTGGTAACAATATAAAAAATAAGATTTATTAATCACTTATTTTGCTAACTCTATAAATACAACTAAATCTGTTACATCTGCTTATGAATCCGGACAAACATTAATTCAAACATCATTCTTATATAACATATATTTTAAATATAAAATAACTGTTTTTGAATTAATAAATTAAAAAGAAACATTTTTTATTTTCATTAAATTTCCCATCAATTCAAACATTATTTTTAATGTAAATTATAATAAAAACACGCATCAGCGTGCTTTCATTAATTACAGTTATAGTAAATTATGCAATTTTTTTTAAAGTCTTTTGATATACTTGTGATACCTCAGCAGTTAAATTTTTATCTTCTACTGATTTTTTTACACAATTTACTGGACACATACATTGTCCCATATCAACAATTTTTCTTTCTGAAATTTGTTTTAATGTTGTAGTTTGATTTGTATATGCTTGTAAAACTGTTTTTGTTAGTTTTTTATCTTCTACTGATTTTTTCACACAGTTTACTGGACACATACATTGCCCCATATCAACAATTTTTCTTTCTGAAATTTGTTTTAATGTTATCATGTATAGCATTCCTCCCTTTCTTCATACCACTGTTTTAACAACCATTCAAACATAATTTTTATATATATACAATATGTTTGATCAACACATGAATTGTCAAACATTTTGGTATTCTGAGTTAAACATAAACCACCACAAATAAATAGGCTCTCACAATTTAAACATTTTTCTTTTCTTAATGGAATAGCTTCTACCCATCTATCTCCATTTTTATTCTTTAATATCTCTTCAATTTCATCATCTTTTATATTACCTAAATGATTTTCAGATGAAGAATAATCACATTGACAAACTCTAACTTCTCCATCTGGTTTAATAGTTAATTGGTTTAATCCAGCAGAACCACAATCAGCAAAGTAAAATGCTTTTTTTACAAAACTATTTATTTGTCTAATTGGTCTACCATTTACTATATCTGAATCTAGTAATTTATAAAATGAATCAATAATAAACTTAGTTGATTTTTTATAATGTTCTTCCCAATCATCATTATTTGTATCATAGTGTAGTGGATTAAAATAAATATTTTTTATATCCATCTCTTTTAACCACTCAACAATATTTTTCATATCATCAACAACAACCGGTGATAAAGTTATTGATAAACCAAAATCACATTCGTTAGCTTTCAAAATTTTTATAGCCTTTTGAACAGAATCATAAACACTAACTGAACTATTTTTAAACACTCTATTCTCATCATTGATCTTTTTTGGACCATCCAATGAAATAGCGGAAACAATATTATATTTCTTCATAAATTTTGCTTTTTCATTTGTTATCAAAGTACCATTAGTAACCATTTTAAAAGCAATATTATCTGATGGATCTTCATTATTAAATAATTCAGGATAATTATAATAGCAATATTCAACAATTTGTTTTACCAATTTCCAATTAAACAAAGGTTCTCCACCAAACAACATAATTGTTGGATCCTTAATATTATTTTTTTGTATATACTTTGCATATTTATCTATTGAAATTTTTGCAATTTCAAAATCCATCATTTTATTTTGCCAATTTCCATCGCAATTTTCTAAAAAACAATATTTACAACCTAAATTACAACCTTGAGAAACAACTAGATATATTGTATCAATTCTTTTAGTATTTTTTAAATAATAATCATTTAAAATTTTATAAGCTGTTTTATCACTTTCACTATTTTCAATTATTATTCCTTTATTAACCAATTCATTTAATAATTTATTTTCTAATTGGTTATATTCATTATTAAGCAAATAGTTAAAGTCATTTTTTTTAAGGTATACTACCTCTAATATTAATGAATTAAACACAGCATAAACATTTTCTTTTATTTGACTATAATGAAAATATTTTGATTTTTTCATAAAATCCCCCTTTAAGATTACTACTATTACATTTCCATATCATATATAAAACCTAAATGATTTTCAGGAAATCCTTCTGCCAAATCATCCCAATTACAATTAGCATATTTAAATCCAATTTTTTCATGAAGTCTGATTGATGGAATATTTTCTTCCTCTATTCCAACAATTAATTTACTACATTTATATTGTTTTAATTTTGATAATGCATAAGTCATTATTTTTTCGCCATAGCCTTTTCTTCTATAATGTTGATTAGTAAATAGTGAAAATAAACACCATTCATTGGAACAATTATTATATTCAAAAAAGTTAACCATAGATATCAATCTGTCATCTTCAATTTTGAAAATTAAAAATGCATTATTATCATATTGTTCTGAAAATATAAATTCTAAATGTTGTTTTATTTCTTCTAAATTTGCTAATTTATTATTATCACCTTCATACATTTTCTCAATTAAGTTAATATACTCATCTTTATTCTCGTGATAATCTTTTTTATCGATAAATTTATAATTCATAAAATCCTCCTTATTACGAAAAAAGTGCTTCAATGCTCCAAAAATGAGGGTCATTAAAAACACTTCTTTAAGTATCTAATCCAATAATTAAAGTTTATACTATGAAATACAATGTTTTTCATAAAATCACCAAGCCTTTAATCAATGTTTATTTTAGCACAAAAAAGTAAATTGTCAATATTTTACCTTGTAATTATAAATTTAAATTGAAATTTCATTTACCTATTTAACTAACCTTTTCCATTAAATCAGATATTGTAAAAGAAAGTTCGTCTTGATTATACTAACCTATATAGCTTGTTAAATCGATTTGTGGTTCTTCATCAACCAATAAAACTTTCTTATCCATTTTTGATAATGCTACTCCTCAACTAAATGTTGTGGTAGTTTTTTCTACCCTACCTTTTTGATTAGCAACTCTAAAACCTTGCAATTATTCATCATATTTCATCCTTTCTACTTTGTCATTCCATCTCTACATGATAAAGTAAACACACATAAAAAAAAGAACTTTTATTTGTTTTATCTACCTTGTTAATAGGTATCGTTGGTGCCCTGGATCTACATATATGATTTTACCTAATAACGGTAAATCATTTTCTTTAGCGCTCACAAAATTAAAACCAACTATACCAATTAATAACATAAAAAAAACACATATTTTATAACGAAACATTATATCACCTTTATAAAATATATGTAATTATTATAATATATAATATTGAATTTAAATAAAATTATGAACTATGTATTTTTTTCATTAATAAATTAACATCAGTTATTGTAACATTAGAAGTACCCTCATCACCAATTATACTTGCTACAACCTCTAAAATTGTAGATTCTTCAAATCTAAATACAGTAGTTTGTGAAAAATTCATTTGCGCACCTGCACCCACCGATAAAGTAAAAGACAAATCTTTTAAAGCTTCACCATCATTATTTTGTAAATAAAATCCTCCACCGTGCGTACTATCAGAATTTTCAATTTGACCCGAAAAAGTTATTTCATAAATACCAGGTTGAACCAAAACCTCATTGTCACTCAAAATTGAAAAGTAATCAGAAACATTTGGTATAAACCACGGATTTTCAAAATTCATAATACCAGATGTAGTTACTGCCTCAAAACCAGTGAAAAAAAGTCCTTCAGTTGAGGATACTGCAATAGGTCCAGTTGGACCTATATCTCCTTTTTCACCTTTTTCTCCGGCAGGTCCTTGAAAACCAGGTTCTCCTTTATCGCCCTTAGGTCCAGGTGGTCCAATTATAGGACAACCAATTCCAAGCTTTAATAATTTATTTCTTAATTCTAAATTTTTTTTTAATTCTTCATATTTATCCTGAGCCATAATTACCTCCTATAATAATATATGGCAGAAAAAATCTTATGTTTAAGTATTTAACATCATAAAAAACAAAATAGATTACAATTATTTTACACTATATATACAAAATCAAGTTATTAGATAATTAAATTAAGAGTTTATATATTTTCAAGCCAAAGAAAAAGCAACAAACAAGGTAACATTTTTACAAAATATGCTTCTTATTTGTTGCAAATAAATTCCAAGGATAAAAATCAGGTTTTTCTATTTCAAAAAACATTTGAGTACCAGTTGTGGGATGAAAAAATGATAAAGAGTAAGATAACAAAGCAATCTGTTCGCCTACTTTAGCATTTTTATTATAACGTTGGTCACCATATAAAGCGTGATTACGCGATGAAAATTGAACACGAATTTGATGTGATCTTCCAGTAACCAAATCAATATCAACTAATGATAAATTATTTTGATAATCAAGCACTTTATAATTTAAAATTGATTCTTTCCCAAGATCAGAAACAATAGTTGTATTAGTTTTTGAATTCTTTAGTAATTTATCAGTAAATGTTCCAACATTTTTAGATAATTTTCCTTCCACTACTGCATAGTATTTTTTAGTCATTTTTCCAAGTCTAACCTGCTCACTTAATCTTGAAGCAGCTTTACTAGTTTTAGCAAAAACCATAATGCCACTAACAGGTCTATCTAGTCTATGAACTAATCCTAAATAAACATTACCTGGTTTGTTATATTTTTCCTTTAAATAATCTTTTAAAATAGATAGTAAATCAGAATCATTACTTGAATCAAGTTGAACTGGAACATTTTTAGGTTTTACAACAACTAAAATATGATTATCTTCATATAAAATTTTAATCATCTATATCAAATCTCCCATATATTCCACAAGGTAAAACTAAATTATTATTAGAAATTGGAAGTCCTACCTCACCAGCTGTTACCTTTCCATTAGGAAATTTTTTTAAAACCGTTATTTTTAATATATTTTCCAAAACAGTACTAGAAATACCAGTAGTATAAGAATTTATTAACATAAAAAGTGGTTTATCGCTTAAAATCTTCATACAAGAAATAATTAAATTATAAATATTATCTTCAAATTTCCATACTTCACCATTTGGACCTCTTCCATAACTAGGAGGATCCATAATTATAACGTCATATTTATTACCACGACGTGCTTCTCTTTCAACAAATTTTAAGCAATCATCAACAATAAATCTAATTTTATTATTTTCTAACTTAGATAAATGCATATTCTCTTTTGCCCACTCAATCATACCACGTGATGCATCAACGTGGACAACAGTTTCAGCACCAGCATAAGAACAAGCCATAGTTGCGCCACCAGTATATGCAAATAAATTGAGCACCTTAATTTTTCTTCCACTATTTCTTATCTTGTCAATCATATAATCCCAGTTAACAGCTTGTTCTGGAAAAAGCCCTGTATGCTTAAAATTTGTAGGACTCACTTTAAAAGTTAAATCACCATAGCTAACTGTCCAATGATCCGGTAAATTTTTTAAAAATTGCCACGATCCACCACCTTTACTACTTCTGTGATAAAAGCCGTCAGGATTATTCCATTTTTTATTATTTGTATCAATTGGCCATAAAGCTTGAGGATCAGGTCTTCTTAACATAACATCCTTCCACATTTCTAGCTTTTCGCCGTTACCAGCATCAATTATTTTATAATCAATCCAATTATTGCTTAAACGCATTATATCACTTCCTTTTTCTATTATATAATACTTGTATTCCTTTAACAATTAAATATATTAAAACAATAGGTGTTACAAAAATTAAAACAAGATCAGAAACTACTGTAAAAGAACATAAAAACCCAGATAAAGCATCCGATGAGCCAATTTGACATTCAGTTCCCGTAAATAAAACAAATAAAGCACATAATATATCAATAATTATAATAGGCATCATTATTCTTACAAAAAACCAATTTTCATCTTGAATTTTATTTTTTTTAAGTTTAGAAACAGTTTTAGCTTCATCAATACTCAAAAACTTTTTATCAGGTAAATTCTCTAATTTATCTAATATTATTTTCTTATATATATCTAAACATCTATTTAAATCATTATAAACTATTGAAGTAATAATTTTATCATTAAATCGCTTTTCAATTTTATTTTTTAACTCATTAAATTCATCTTCAATTTCTTCACTAGTTTTTTTATTAATAAAAAATTCCCCAGATTCTGAATTTTTTGTTTTATCAGAATAAAATTCATATTCGTCTTTAATATTTAAACTATTTTTTAACATTGAAATAACTATTTCATCTTGATTTTCAATAAAAAAACTATCCATATCTTTTTTTAATAAATCAATTTTTTCTTCTTTTTCCTTAACCATTGTATTAAATTTTTTCTTAGTTAATTCTATTCTTTTATTTTCGAAATCTTTTTTTAATTTATTTAATTCATTAAGAGCCAAATTATACTCTAATCTTTTTTCTTCATATTTTGTTAACACAATATCACCTCTATCAAGTAATTACTATTATTATATCAATAAATGATGAAAAAAAATCATTAGGAACAAAAATTATAATATATTAGACATTTATTTACAAAAAACTCCATAAAATAAATTTACGGAGTTCAAAAGAAATATATATCCTATCTTTTTGAGAATTGTGGAGCTCTACGAGCAGCTTTAAGTCCTGGTTTCTTACGTTCTTTACTTCTAGAATCTCTAGTAATAAGACCAGCTCTTTTTAATGTAATTCTAAAACTGTTTTCTTTACCTTCATTAACTTTATCATACATAAGTAATGCTCTTGCAATTCCTAAACGAGTTGCTTCACATTGACCACTAAATCCACCACCTGTTACATTAACTGTGATATCAAAAGTTTCTTCTGTATTTGTAGCTACTAAAGGTTGTTTTAAATTCATAATATTTGTTTCATATGGAAAATATTCATTAACATCAACACCATTAACAATAATTTTTCCTTTTCCAGGAACCATCTTAACTTGAGCTATAGATGATTTTCTTCTTCCTGTACCAATAAATACTCTTTTTTCCATTAAAACCCTCCTAATTAGCTTTCATTTCTGTTGGTTTTTGAGCAGCATGTGGATGTTCGCTACCTTCATATACAAATAATTTTTTGTACATTGCTCTACCAAGTCTTCCCTTAGGAAGCATACCTTTTACAGCTCTCTCAATCATTTCAACTGGATAATTTTCTTTCATTTCTCTAGCAGTTCTTTCTCTTAATCCACCAGTATATCCACTATGATTATAATAAATCTTATCATCAAGTTTATTTCCTGTTAAATTAATTTTTGAAGCATTTACAACGATTACATAATCACCACAATCAACATTTGGTGTATAAGTTGTTTTATGCTTTCCACGTAATACATGAGCTACTTTAGTTGCTAGACGTCCTAAATTAACATCAGTGGCATCAATAACATACCAGTTACGTGATACTTCTTGTGCTTTTTGCATATAAGTATTTTTCATAAATCTTTTCCCTTCCTTACTTTAAAGATTAAGCGAGTGGTCCCAACACCCACTTATATGGGATATAAAAAATGTACCAACTAAAATATTACTAAAAAACATATAAAAAGTCAATAAAAAAGCTTATTTTTTATAATTTTTCACAAATTTTTATTCATAATACACATTTTTTAAATATAATCCACAAGCAGGCGCAGTTTTTTTTGCCTTTCTTCTATCTTCATATTCAAAAATTTTAGGAATTTCTAAAACATCAGTTTTTCCTTCACCAACGCTAATAATTGTTCCAACCATATTTCTAACCATATATCTTAAAAAACCATTGCCAACAAAATTTATACACAAAATATCATTATCTACAGTTATATTTATATCATATATTTCTCTTACAAAATCAGTAATTTCATCAGTTGTTTTAACAAATGATTTAAAGTTATGAATACCCTTAAAATAATTTAAAGCAAGATGCATTTTTTGAATATCTAAAGGATTATTGTACTGATAAATATAATTTCTATCAAAAGGATTATATTCTCCTAAATTAATTTTATATACATATTCTTTTTTTATAACAGAAAAACGAGCATGAAAATTACTATCAACCCTCTTAACCTCTTTTACATATATATCACCATTAATTAAACTATTTATTGCTTTTTTTAAACTATCAGTTGGAATATCTAAATTCATATCAAAATGAGCATATTGATTTATTGCGTGGACAAAAGAATCAGTTCTTCCACTAGCACTTATACTAATTTTTTCTTTTGAAATTCTAGATAAAACATTTTCAAGTTCTCCCTGAATAGTTCTTTTATTTGGCTGTTTTTGATATCCATAAAAATTACTTCCATCATAAGAAAATCTTATTAAATAACGCATTAATATATTCCTTTCATTATTAAAATAATTATCAACATAAAATGCAAACTCAACATATATGCATCCATTTTACTATAGCCATAGTTATAAAAATCAGTTCTAGTAGAATTTGAATTATAAAGTTTTAAATACATTGTATCAGATAAATTGTCTGCACACTTAAATGTTTTTATAAAAACTGGAATTATAATACTTTTTATATATGATATTTTTAAAGAAAAACTCAAGTTTTTAAAACTAATTCCCCTAGTTTCATAACACTTAATAATCTTTTTTAAAGTTTCAAAAACAACTGGAATAAATGAAATCGCAAGCGTTAATATTAATGCTAAAGAATTAACTGGAACTTTAAAAATTTTAAGAGGTGATAATATATGTTCTAAACCATAAATAAGCTCTTCCTTAGTTGTAGTTAAAGTAAGAATTGATGAATAAAGAACAATAAAAATTAAGCGTAAAGATAATATTATTGATGTATTAATACTAGTATGACATAAAAAATTTATTAAAAATATAAAAATTATAAATGGCGATAAACTAAGTAATATTTTAAAATATATTTTAAAGGAAATATTACTTAATAACATCGCAACAATTAAAATAATTGAAAGTATAAAGTTAAACTGAATACTATTATCAACAAAAGTAAGAATTAAAAAAATCAAAACACATAAAATTTTAGATGTAGGGTTCATTTTTCTTAAACTAGATGAAACATCACAAAAATTATTTATAGAAATATTATCTAACATATCTATATATATCCTTAAGTAAGTCGTTGATCTCATCTCTATATCCAATTTTAATATTTTTCTTATTTAAAACAATTGTCGAAAATTTAATAGTATTAGGTATTGATAAATCGTATTTTTCTAATAAATCAATATTTTTGAATACATCATACTTATTTCCAGAAATCAGAATTTTTCCCTCATTCATAATAACAACTTGATCAGATACTCTATTAATAAATTCAACATCACGACTAATTACAATAACAGTTTTATTAAAATTATTTTTTAAATTTTTAATCAATCTTTCAATATTTCTAACACTTTTATGATCCAAACCTTTTGTTGGTTCATCTAAAACGATAATATCATTATCCAATAAAATTGTTGACGCAATTGTAAGTTTTCTCATTTCACCAGTACTTAAAGTTAAAGGATTTGAAAGTAGGTAATCAGAACTTAAACCAACTAAATCTAACACTTCTATTATTTTATCATCACTAATGGTTTTACCTAAAAACTTAAAGGAATAAGTTAATTCTTCCTTAACAGTTGAATTGAAAATTTGATCTTCACTATTCTGTGTTACATAGCCAATTTTATTTTTTAAAGAATTATCATCATATAAATGTTTCTTATTTATTACAATATCACCTATTGTAACTTTACCACTTGTTGGAGTAATAATGCCACACATAACCTCTACAAGAGTTGTTTTTCCACTACCACTTTTGCCAGTTATACCAACTATAGTATTACTTTTTATACCAAGTTTTATTGAATCCAAAACTTTTAACTTGGATTTTTTATCATAATAAAAATTTACATTATCAAATTTTACTTCCATAAAGTATCCACCATTTCTTCCATATTATATATTAGTTTATCAAGTAAATTATAATATTTTAATTTTATTGATAAATCAACCATAAAAGGCATTTCAAGACCTAATTTACTAAAAATTTTTTCAGATCTAAATAATGAATCATTATAATCGTGACTAATTACGTTACCCTTATCCAATAATATTATCTTATTACCAAATAAAATATCCTCACCATTTTGTGTTACGTTAATAATGGTTACTTTACTAGACATATTAATACTTTGCAAAATAGTCATTACTTTATTTAATTCATTTCTATCTAATGAATCAAACGCTTCATCAAAAATCAAAATTTGTGGTTTATAAACTAACACAGAAGCTAAATTAACTAAAGTTTTTTCCATATTATTTAAACTATTAATCGATTTATCAAGTAAATGATAAATACCAATTTTATTTGAAATTTCACACACTAAATCAATTATTTCAGTTTTATTATAATTCAAATTTGTAAGTGGAAAAGCAATATTGTCAAAAACTTTTTCAGCAATAAATTGCTCATTCATATTATTCAACATAATACCCATATTTTTTCTAACTAAATTAAGATCAGATTTTAATTCACAATCATTTATTTTTATACTACCTTGATAATCTAATAATCCGGCTAGTATTTTAACTAAAGTGCTTTTCCCACTGCCATTAGTACCTATTAAAGAAACAAATTCCCCTTTTTCAATTTCTAAATTAAGATTAGAAAAAATTATTTTATTTTCATAACTAAAATTTAATTTTTTCACATTTATTATACTAGTCAGTCTATCCATTAAAATCACCTTAAAGGTTATTATAATATATATAAAATTTTAAAACAATAAAAATTTAAAAAATTTAAAAAAAATGACTAATTTAAATTAATCATTTTCTACCTCATTTTTCTTTCCCTTAATACCATCCAATTTTTGAGCTATATCATCTTCATAAAAACGGTAAGTTGCTAATAAAATTATTGTAACCGGTAAAGCAACTATTATTCCAAAAATACCTGCTAACTTTCCACCAGCAAAAACTGCAAATATAGTAAGTAACCCTGGTACATTATTTGTCTTACCATAAACACGTGGAGATATAATATAACCATCTATATTAGGGCAAACAAAAGCAACTATAAGTGTTAAAATAAATAATTTTCTTGATACAAAGAAAGCTGTTACTGCCGCAATTATATTCGTAAAAATACCACCAAAATAAGGTATGACAGTTGTAACTGCGCTTAAAATACCAAGTAACAAATAATAAGGATGACCTATCAAAAAGAAAATAATAGTGTATTCAAAAAATTGAATTATTATAAATTTTTCAAGACCAACAAAATATTGACTAACCTCATGATCAAGTCTTTCAACATACTTAAATGTTTTTTTATTTTTTCTCTTTAAAAATATTTTTACTTTCTTTCTTATTTTATCCATATCAGCTAACAAGTATATAGCAACTATAAAACAAATAATTACAAGTGTTAAAATATCTACTGATTTCATAATAACACCTAACGAAAAGTTACCAATTGACGCACCAAAATTACCCAAAATACTTTTAAAATCTCCTAAATACTCTTGTATATTATTTAAATCAACATTATAATCAGAAGAAATATTTAATACAAATTCCATTAACCAGTTAAATAATGAAATCAACTGATCTATTACAATTGGAATTAATAAAGAAGTTATTAAAATAATAAAACCAACTACTAAAATTACAACTATAAATACTGCTAATCCTTTAGGAACATTTTTCTTAACTAACTTTTGAACAAAAGGATATAAAGCATAAGCAATCGCAAATGAAATTATAAGTGGAATAATAATTGAAAATATTTTATTTAAAACTCCAGACCAAAAACCAAAAGTATTTATTACAAGAAAAATAATTAAAAGAGTTAACACTATATCAATAAGTTTATAATTTAATTTTTCCTTTTCCATATATTCCTCCATATATTATCTTGGATTTATTATACTATTTATTTTCATCATTTAATAGTATTTAATAAAACAAAAGAACAAAAAAATCGAAATTATAATAGATAATTTGACATTTATTTACAAAAAAACTGCATTAAGCAGCTTTAATTTTTTCAACATAAGAATTTACATTATATGACCAAGATTTACTTTCAGCATACTTAGAATTCATCTCTTCTGCTGTTTTTAAACCTTGCAAATAATAATTATAATAAATATTATCTATATAACCTATTATACCCTCATCAAGCGTATTATAAGCTTTATATGCTCCACCATTACATCCAGGGCTACCTTTTTGTCCACCTACATTGTTACACGCTTTAACCAAATAACTACAATCCCACTTACAACCTGTTTCTTGTAAAGTTATCGCAACCATCAAATATGGATCTAGGCCAAGTTCTAATGAATGAGTTGCAAAAATTTCACCCTTACCTGCTAATGTTGAATTTAATGACCTATTTAACTTATCCGTAAGTTCTTGCATAGTTAATCCATCATATACAATCTTACCAGTTGTATTTTGATATACAACATCTTCTATAATTTGGTTTGATGTCACAAATAATGAATTATTAATTTGCTCTAACGAATTATTACTTGCTAATTTCATAGAATCATTAATTTCTTTTTTATACAATGTAAATCTCGAATATATAAACGTTAAAATTAAATATATCATTAATAATGATATAAGTACAATAACTCTTTTTTGAATTTTATTTATTATCATTCAGTCACCTTTTCTAAAAAGACAAGATAGATTGTACCACAAATATACTCAAAATGTCAAATTATGTCTAAAATTAGTATTAATACAAAATTAATTTTTATACTTATTTTTTTCATAATTATTAGAAAAAATATCGATTGATAAACGTTTTTGATTAATTTTATTAATAGAATCCTTTATATTTTCTTCATACTTATATAAATCACTATCACTAAATGAATTGAAATACATTTTATTCAAACAATCTAAGGCAACAATATCAGCAAATCTTCTTAAAGGACTAGTTATATGTGAATATGAATCAAGTCCTAATCCATAATGCCCCTTATTATTTATAGAATATGTTGAACTCGGATAAATGTTCTTAATAATTTCTACATATTTTAAATAATCTGATGTTTTATTATCACTATTAATTGTATTAGAAAAATCATCTAATTTTTTTATTGTTTCTTCATCAATTGTATGTATTCTATAAATAAAAGGTAATTCTTTCAAAGAAAAATATTTAGCAACCATATGATTATTAAAAACCATCGCACTTTCAACAACTTTTTCAGACATTGTATTACCTATAATATTAGTATCAGTAATATTAGTGTTAGTTCGATTTAACTTTTTATAATATGGATCAATTTTGTAATGATTTAAAAGCAGTGGATAAACATCTGATAAAAGTTTTATTGTTTCAAATATTTTTTTATCAGAATAACCATTACACAAAATATTATTAAATTCACTATAAGTCATATTTTTATATACATTAATTAAAGTTTTATTAAAGTTATAATTAACAACTTCACCACAAGAAGATATTTCATAATAATACGACGTTGCAGGCCTTAACTTATTTTCTACTAAGCTTGCATAATTACTTGATAAATCACTTGGAAACATACTGACAGTTAAATCAGACAAATAAATAGATGTAGTCCTCCTTTTTGCTTCATCATAAATAATACTATTACTATTTATATAAAAAAGTGGATCTGCTATATGAATACCTAGTAAATAATTACCATTATCTAATTTTTTTATCGATAGAGCATCATCAATTTCTTTTGTAGAAATACCATCAAACGTCAAAATTACATCAGAAACCACTTTTAATTCATTATGTTTTTTACTTAAAACTCTATTACATTCTAAAATAATACTTTGATTAAAATTACTCTTAATATCATACTTATATTCTAAATACTCAGTATCAAAATTTGAAATTTTTTTAATTGTATTACATAAATCATTTAAGAAAAAGACATATTTTTGCTTTGTTAAACTATTAAAACTTGATGAATCAACATTATCTATCAAATTATTAATATAATTAATCCAATTATTTTGTTTTGCAATATTAAAATTTAGTTTAGGAGAATTTAATAATAACTTTAAAATTTCATCATAATATATAACTTGATCTGGAGTATTTAACTCATAATTTTCTGTGTAGATATTTAATTCATCTATATATTTTTTTATAACATTATCGATTAATGATTCACATTCTTTTGTTTCAAAATTAACAATATATGGGAATCTTTTTAAAGCATCGGAAAATAAATTAATTCTTTTAACATCAAAAACCAAAAAATTAATAAATTCATACTTACTACCATCATATTTATCTACATAATCATAAAGAAGTGATAAAGTAAAAGTTTCTAAATTATCAATTAAATACTTTAAAAACTTAAAATTATTAGCGCTTTTACTAATATTACCAGGTTTTTGAATTAATAAAGTTTTAACCTTATCTCTTATTGATTTCAACTTTAAATAAAATTCTTTTTTATTATCAAAATTTGATTCAAAATAATAAGGAAAAAAATTAAAAATATTAAGTAAATAATCATAACTAACTGTTGAATTATAATTAAATTTATCTACTTTATACTCAATATAATCCAATATAACATATCTCATTTTACTTTTACTTAAATTTAATTCCATAATATCTAAATTATTTTTTAATAAATTATCCAAATCTCCATAACCCATATTATCACCAATTTTAGTATATCATAAAAGAAAAAAAGTTCGAATAGAACTTTTTAATCTTTAACATTTTTCATAGATTCCTTAAAATTCCAATCACGAACTTCTTCTAAATCTATACCATATTCATGAATATATTCCTTATGTTCAATAAGTTTATTTTTGCACCAATCAATTAATTCAGATCCTTTATTACCCAACTCAGGTAAATATTTTAAAGCATCTATAACCAAATTAAATCTATCTATTTTATTTTGAACCCTCATATCAAAAGGCGTAGTAATAGTTCCTTCCTCTTGATAACCATGAACATGAATATTTTGATTTTGACGTTTATAAGTTAATTGATGAATCAAAGGAGAATAACCATGAAATGCAAAAATAATTGGTTTATTTGTTGTAAACAAGGAATTATAATCCTCATCACTTAATCCATGTGGATGAACACTAGCAGATTCAAGTCGCATCAAATCAACTACATTAATAACTCTAATTTTAAGTTCAGGAAAATTATTTCTTAAAATTGAAACGGCCGCTAATGTTTCAAGTGTTGGTGTATCGCCACAACAAGCCATAACAATATCTGGTTCTAATCCTTGATCATTACTAGCAAAATCCCATCTGCCTATTCCTTTTGTACAATGCTTAACAGCTTCATCCATTGTAAGCCATTGTGGACGTGGATGTTTAGAAGCTATAATTACATTAATATAATTTTTGCTTTTTATACAATGATTAAAAACAGATAATAAACAATTGGCATCAGGAGGCAAATACATTCTAACAATATCAGATTTTTTAGTTACTAAATGATTTAAAAATCCTGGATCTTGATGTGTATAACCATTATGATCTTGTTGCCAAATATGACTTGATAAAACATAATTTAATGACGCTATTGGTAATCTCCAAGGTAATTCTTTGGTTACTTTCAACCATTTAGCATGTTGACTAGCCATAGAATCTACAATACGAACAAAAGCTTCGTAACTATGGAAAAATCCATGTCGACCTGTTAACAAATATCCTTCTAACCAACCTTCACATAAATGTTCAGATAACATTGAATCAAGTACTCTACCATTTGTAGATAAAAACTCATCTTTTTGCATTATAGCAGCATCCCACTGACGATTAGTTGTTTCGAATATTGCATTTAAACGATTAGATAAAGCCTCATCTGGTCCAAAAACTCTAAAGTTTTTATTATCATCATTCAATTTAATAATATCTCTAACATATTTACCAAGTTCAGTCATGTCAGAAGCTAATACCTCACCAGGATAATTTACATGAACACCATAATCTCTATAATCAGGCAGACGCAATTCACGTAATAATTTTCCACCATTAGTTATAGGATTAGCACCCATTCTACGATTTCCAACAGGAGCTAATTCACGAAGTTCGGAAATTAAACGACCATTTTCATCAAATAACTCACTTGGTCGATAACTTTTTAACCAAGACTCTAATATTTTAACATTTTCCTGAGCATTTACATTAACAACTACAGGAACTTGATGTGATCTAAATGTCCCTTCAATTTGTTTTCCATCAACATATTTAGGGCCTGTCCAACCTTTTGGTGTTCTTAAAACAATCATAGGCCACATAGGTCTTTCAGTTAATTCACCAGTTGTTGCCATTTTTTTTATTTTTTTAATGTCAGAAACAACTTTATCTAAAACCTCTGCCATACATTCATGCATATACATAGGATCTTCGCCTTCAACATAATAAGGCTTCCAACCACATCCAACAAAAAAGTTTTCAAGTTCCTTTTTAGAAATTCTAGAAAAAATCGTTGGATTAGCAATTTTATAACCGTTCAAATGTAAAATTGGTAAAACTACACCATCATTTTTCGGATTTAAAAATTTATTTGAATGCCATGACGTAGCAAGAGGACCAGTTTCTGCTTCCCCATCTCCAACTACACAAGTCGCGATTAAATCAGGATTATCTAAAACAGCACCAAAAGCATGAGATAAACTATATCCTAATTCACCACCCTCATTAATAGATCCAGGTGTTTCTGGTGCAACATGACTTGAAATTCCACCAGGAAAACTAAATTGCTTAAATAATTTTTTTAAACCTTCCTCATCCTCAGTTATGTTTGGATAAACCTCACTATAAGTTCCCTCTAAATATGTATTAGCAACTAAAGCATTTCCACCATGTCCAGGACCTGACAAATAAATCATATTCAAATCATATTTCTTTATTATACGATTTAAATGTACATAAATAAAATTTTGACCAGGAACAGTTCCCCAGTGACCTACTACATTAGGTTTAATATGTTTCATTGTTAATGGCTCTTTTAATAAAGGATTATCTAAAAGATATAGTTGACCTACCGATAAATAATTAGCAGCTCTAAAATAAGCATCAATACGTCTTAACATATCATCAGATAAAACTCTATTTTGATTTTCATAATACATAAAATCCCTCCACTATATTAGTATTATATAATATTAAAATATTATTAACAAATATAAAAAATACAATTTTACTAAACTTTACAAAAAAAATACCAAAATATATTCATATTATATTTGACAAATTAATAAAATTTTACTATTATATGTAGAAAAAAGGAGTGATTTTATGTTTAATGAATTAATTGACGAATATAATAATCAATTATCAAATAAAAACACTAAAAATATCAATAATTTTAATTTAGAAATAATAACAGATAAGGATAATAAAATTAATAAGATTTTAATGCATATAACAAGCCAATTAAAAAAGCCAATAAATATGAATAAAATTAATAAGAATATAAAAGATAAAAAAATAATTGATTTAATTGAAAATTATTTGAATGAAAATAATATTGAATATGAATATAGTACAAATAATCGTGAAGAAAATATTGATGAAAAAGATTTTTTAAATATAGTTATAGAACACTCTAAACCAGTATTATCAAAAAAAGAAGAATACGAATTATTTGATAAATATAAAAATGGTGATAAGAGTGCAAAAAAAGAAATTGTTGAACATAATTATCGCCTTGTACTAACAATTGCTTCAAAATATTCATCAACTTTTTTGTCAACAAACGATTTATTTGAAGTAGGCATTATAGGATTATATGATGCAATAGATAAATTTGATTATAAAAAAGGATATAAATTTTCTACCTACGCTAGCAATTGGATAAAATTAAGAATAACAAATGAAATGTACGATAAAGATAATACAATTAGAATTCCTAAATATACAAACTATAACATTACCATTTATAAAAGAGTTTATAACAAATTAAGACAAATTTTAAATAGAGAACCAACAGATATAGAAATTGCAGAAAATTCAAATTTAACAATTAATGAAATTTCTTATATAAAACTAAGTTATTGCACTCTAATAAGTCTTGACTCTCCAATAAAAGAAGATGGAAATACTACTATTGGGGAATTGATTCCGGACAAAAATAATGAAGATATAGAATATTTAGTTGAAAAAAATAATGAAAAAATAATAATAAACGAAATTATTAACAAAACAGTAAAGAATGAAAGAGAATTAACTATTATACAAATGCGTTATGGACTTGGAAATTATTCTAAAGAATACACTCTTGAACAAATAGGAGAAAAATTTGATCTAACAAGAGAAAGAGTAAGACAAATATTATATAAAATAGAATTAAGAATAAAAAAGGAATTATTAAAAGAAAATTATATTGAAAATATATATAATGAACAAAAAAAATATAAAAAATAATACATTAGTATTATTTTTTTGTGTTTTTATAATAGTTAAATTCTGCCAAATTTTCTAACAAATTGTCAAGTTCCTCATCCACAACTACATTGTTACTTATAGCTTCCTCTATATCAAAAATTAAAGATGATAAATTAGAATATTTTTTATAATCAATTTGATTTCTAGTTAAAACATTAATTTGATTTTTTGATAAGAATATATCATTATTTCTATAAGTTATAAATGAAGAAGCTATATCTAACTTATCAACTAATTTATCAACATCTAAATCATTACCTTTAAAAATCATAATTATTTCAACAACCTTGAAACAGCTTTCATTACAGCTAATCTACCATACTCAAATGTTAACGAACCTTGTTGATAAGCTATAAATGGAGGTCTAATCGGTCCATCACATGATAACTCTATAGAAGAACCTTGCGTAAATGTTCCTGCAGCCATAATTACTTTATCAGTATAGCCTGGCATATCCCAAGGAAGAGGAACGGAATATGAGTCAACTGGAGAACCAGATTGAATTCCTTGACAGTATTTAATTAAATCATCAGGATTACCAAACTCAATATTTTGAACAATGTCAGCTCTTGAATCCATATATTTTGGGCTAACCTTGTATCCTACTTTTTCTAACAAGCAACTCGTAAAAATTGCTGTTTTTAAACTGCTTGCAACAACACCAGGTGCAAAAAATAACCCTTCCAATAAACTTTTATTCATTCCTAAACTAGGACCTACTTCTTTTCCTTCACCTGGTACAGTTAGTCTTTCAGCCGCTAAAGATACTAAATCTTTTCTTCCTACAATATAGGCGCCATTTGGAGCAATGCCACCACCTAAATTTTTAATTAGTGAGCCAACGACCATATCTGCCCCAACTTCAGTAGGTTCCCTCTTATCTACAAATTCACAATAACAATTATCAATCATTATAATAACATCTTTATCTACTTCGCGTATTTTTGCAATAACTTTTTCTAACTTTTCTATTGTAATACTTTCTCTCGTAGAATAACCTTTTGATCTTTGAATTTCGATTAATTTGATTTTCTTTGACTTTAGAGTATTAACTATTTTATCTATATCAAAATTATTATCAATCAAATCTATCTGTTCATAATTAATTCCAAATGATCTTAAAGAACTAGGATTATCTTTAATACCGATTACTTCTTCTAATGTATCATAAGGCTTACCTGTTATACTTAACATAATGTCACCTGGTCTTAAAACAGCAAACAAAGCAACAGTTAAAGCGTGGCTTCCAGATATAAATTGACTTCTAACTAAAGCATCCTCCGATTTAAAAATTTCCGCATATATACTTTCTATAGTATCACGACCGATATCACCATACCCATAACCAGTTGTTGAATTAAAATGAACATCCGAAACTCTATTATTTTGAAATGCTGATAAAACTTTTAAACTATTATAAGATGCAATCTCGTTAACTTTTTCTATTTCTTTTTTTATTAATTCATCAACTTCACTTGATAGTGAAATCACTTCTTTTTTTATTCCAAAACTTTCAAACATCTAATAACCTCCATCTACTCTTATAACCGAACCATTAATATAACTTGCTTCATCACTTGCTAAATATGCTATTACATTAGCAATTTCACTAGGTTCAGAAAATCTTCCAAGTAAAATTTTTTTATTTTCTTCTTCAATAAATTCTTTATCCAATTCCTTATTCATTTCTGTATTTATCCATCCAGGAGCAACACAATTGACTCTTATATATGGAGCAAATTGGCGAGCCAAATTATGAGTTAATGAAATAACCCCTGCTTTAGAAGCATCATAATCTAAACTATATGGATAATATGTATCAATCGCATTAGTAGATGATACATTAATTATTGTTCCACTTTTTTCATTAGACATTAAAGCTCCTATATACTTACTAACTAGAAATGTCCCAATTAAATTAACGTCAATTATTTTTTTAAAATTTTGAACAGTTTTATCCTCAAACAATGTATCAATCGCAATTCCAGCATTATTAACTAAACAATCGACCTTTTGAAAACTATTTTTAATTACATTCACCATATTAATAACTTCGTCTTCTTTTGAAATGTCGGCTTTAACTAATAATACTGATATATTATAATTTTCCTTTAAATAAGCTTCTAAACTCACAGCTTCTTTTAAGCTATTATTATAATTAATAATAATATTATAATCTAACTGTGCAAATTTTAAGGCACATGCACGACCAAGTCCTCTACTACCACCTGTAATTAAAACAGTTTTTCTCATAAAATCACCTAAATTTATTCTACCATAAATATATTATTTTTCATACAATTTGTTTGACAAAATAAAATTTCAAGAGTATTATACAAAACAAAAAAAGGTGATTTTATGAACAAATTTAATTCCTACTTTTTATCTATAATAAATGACAATGATTACAAAGTACTGACAGTTGAGGAAGAAATAAAAATATTTAAAGATTTTGAACATAATAAAAATATAAAAAACAAGATAATTTGTCATAACCTAAAATTAATAATTAATATTGCACAGAAATATTCAACAAACAATATACCATTAGATAACTTAATATCATACGGAATAGAAGGAATTAATGTTGCAATTGAAAAATATGACTATAAAAAAGGATATAAATTTTCTACTTATGCTACATTTTGGATTGAAACATACATAAAAAATGGAATTAAGAATGAAAAAAATATTATAAAAATTCCACTATCAACAATAAAAGACGCAAAAGTCTATTATAAAGAATATTATAATATTTTAAAAGAAAGAAACTATAAACCAAATGATGACGAAATTATAAGAAAAACTAAACTAAATAAAAGACAAATAGAATTAATAAAAAAAATTCCAACAGAAATAATTAGTGTTGAAAAAACAATTGATGATAATGAAGATTTAACTATAAATGATACAATTTATAATAATGAAAATTATAATGAATTTGAAAATATAGAAGAAACAGAAAAACTTTTATCAATTATAAATAATATATCAAAAGATGAAAATGTAAATGAAATTTTATTAATGTATTGGGGAATTAATAAAAAAGAGCCATTGACAATGGAAGAAATAGGAAAAATTTATAATATATCTAGACAGGCAATAAGTAAAAAAATTAAAAAAATTGTTAAACAAATTAAAAAATATTACTAATTATCATTATTGTTATATTTTAATATCTTGTCGCAAATATTTTTAATTTTCTTTTCAGTATAAACTATATTTAAATTATTAGACGAACTTTTTATATAATTATATAATTGGTCATTTCTAACAATATTATTAAATTTATATTTAGAACCTTTTTTATAATTAATATATGCGCTATCATTTGATAACACAACAATAGATTTATATTTAGTATGCAATTTTTCCAATTTACTAATTTTATTTAAAGTCAATTCATGTTCCATATTTTGTGTTATGGGATTTTTTATTCCTTTCTTATATTTTCCTATTCTTCTTGTAAATGTTCCATCTTCTTCAATATCTAAATTACCATTCAAATCTTTTGATTCAATGATATATATAATTTTTTTAGTAACAACTATAAAATCAATTTGTGATTTAAAACCATCAACCTCTAAATTTAAGTCATGCAATATATACATTGGAATATCCGAATGCATTAATGTATATAAAATCTTATTTTCACCATTAATTCCTTTTTTTATACAATTAATTTTATATTCAACTTCATTGTTTTTTTCTAATTTTTCTAGTTTTTCTAATCTCTTTAAGGCTGTATCACCATTATAATATAATTTAACATCTTTAAATTTACCAAATATATCACTGTTTATTATCATTCTAATAAGAAAATAAACTAAAACTATACTTCCAATTACAATTAAGTAAATATAATATTTACTAATAATAGTAATAACTAAGAAAACAATTAAAACTACAAGTATTGCTTCAAAATCAAATCCATAATAATAATATTTTTTTCTTCTTGCCATTTTATCACCTACAAAAAAAGCTCATACAAAAACATTAGTCTGTACAAGCACTACAACATAACTATAGCATAATTTTATAAAAAATTACAAAAAAAATATATATTACATAAAATATATACAATATTTTACACCTCATTTGATAGATAATGATTAATATCAATTAAGTAATTAATTTAACAGAAAATAAAAAGAATCCTTATTTTATAAGGATTTTTTACAAATTTGGGGCGAGTATAGGGATTCGAACCCTAGCATAACGGAACCACAATCCGCCGTGTTAACCCCTTCACCATACTCGCCATATCTCATAAAAGATACGTATATATTCTATCAAAAGAAAAGATACATTTCAAGTATTTTATAATAAATTCTAAAAAAAATTCATATTTAACTTTACATTTTATTGGTATAGACACTCACCTATACACAATATTTAGGTAATCATACAATAAAAATGGGAGGAATAATATGAAAAATTTTATAAATTACCAAAATAAAATGAACAATTTTAACGATTATGGTAATTTTATTGAAAAATATAATCAAAATAACAATCAACAAGAATTTAACAATATAAATAATAATATGAATCAAAATTTATATGAACCATATCAAGGATTCATAAGGGGAAATATGTTTCCAAGTTTATATGATGAATATAAAATTAATAGACCATTTGAAGTGGAACCTATGAATAATCAAGCAGAACTTTTAACATATATAGATGCCTTAACATTTGCATCTCACGATTTAAATTTATATCTTGATAATTATCCAAACGATCAACAAATGATACAAAAATTTAATGAGTATAGAATTGAAGCAAACAGAGCAATTGAAAATTACGAAAATCAATACGGACCACTTTTCGTAAACAGTAAAGCTAATATGCAAACACCTTGGGCTTGGGACAATAAACCATGGCCATGGGAAAATAATTAGGAGGTTTTTTATGTGGAAATATGAAAAAAAATTACAATATCCTGTTAATATTCAAAAAAGAGATTTGAGAATGGCAAAATATATATTAACACAATACGGTGGACCTGCAGGCGAACTTGCAGCAGCTTGGCAATATCTTGATCAAAGATACATAATGCCTGATGAAAGAGGTAAAGCTCTTTTAACTGATATTGGAACTGAGGAATTAGCTCACGTTGAAATCATTTCAGCAATGTTATATCAATTAATGAAAGGTGCATCTATTAAAGAATTAGAAGATGCAGGACTTGGAGAACATTATGCTCAATTTGGTTATGACTTATTCCCATCAGATTCATTCGGAAATCCATTCAATATGGCATATATAAAAGTCGCAGGAGATTATATTGCAGACTTAGAAAGTGATATGGGAGCAGAGCAAAGAGCAAGAGCAACATACGAGCATCTTATGGATTTAACAAATGATCCAGATATTTTAGCGCCACTTGCATTTTTAAGACAAAGAGAAATTGTTCATTATGAAAGATTTAAAGAACTAAGAGATTATTATTTAGAAAAATATAAAAACAAAAAAAATTCTTAAAATGAACTGAATCCCAAAAGTTGGACAGTTTATTAATAGTTTCTAATTAGAGGATTGTAACCTATAATTCACAGGTGACAGTCCTTTTAATTTTACTTTAATTCTATCATAATTGTAGTAATTAATATACTCATCTATCGCTAAGATTAATTCATCTATATTTTTATATTTATCTTCTTGATCATAAAACATTTCTGTTTTAAGTAAGCCAAAGAAATTTTCCATCATGCCATTATCCATACTATTTCCTTTTCTTGGCATACTTTGTTTTATACATTTATTTTTTAATCTTTGGTGATATGATTGATGTTGATATTGCCATCCCTGATCCGAATGAAATATTAATCCTTCTAAATTTCTGCCATCAAATGCTTTATTAAGCATATCATTTATTTGTTCTAAATTGGGTGATTTAGAAGTATTATAAGATATTACTTCACCATTAAATCCATCTAATATTGGTGATAAATAAATTTTTTCTCCACGAAGATTAAACTCTGTAACATCTGTATACCATTTTTGATTTGGTTTATCTGCGTTAAAATTCTGTTCTATTAAGTTATCAGCAATTTTACCAATTGTCCCTTTATATGATGAATATTTTCTTTTGTTTCTTTTTAATGGTTTTAATCCTAATTCCACCATTATTCTATAAACTTTCTTATGATTAACATTATACCCTTGATTTCTTAGTTCTAATGTAATTCTACGATAACCATATCTTTCTTTATTATTAATAAATATTTCTTTTATTTTATCAATTATTTCTTTATTTTTATCATCTTTATCATTTTTAGATAAAGTATAATAATACACAGATTTAGCTAAACCTGATATTTGTAGAAGAATCATCAATGGGTATGTTAGCCGAAGTTCACTAACAACATTTACTTTTTCTTCTGTTGTTGATTCTTCCTTGCTTGAACAACGGCTCTCAATTTTTTTGAGTATTCCAGCTCAGCTTTTAAATATAAATTTTCTTCTTCTAATCTTTTTATTTTTTCTTTATCTGTTTCATTTTCTTTTTTCTTTGTTACTTTAGGCATAGTTGGCCGACCTCGCTTTCGTTCAACTATATTATAATTCATTTCTTTATATTTTTTTATCCAATTAGCAAGAATTCCAGGATTTAATAAACCTTCATCAATAGATACTGAAGTTATTTATTCATTATTTAATAATACACGATTAATAATTTTTTCTTTTTGATTAGAGGAATAATATTTATTTTTAGTTGCTCTTAGAATATCATAACCATGTACTTCAATTAATTTATAAATATATTTTACTGTTGTCTCTCTAACTTTATATTTATTGGATATTTGTATTATTGACATTCCATTCTTTTTATCACTATACATATTTATTTTATCTTCATAAGTTAATTTCGACATATAAAAACCTCGTTTCCATGTCCAAGAAACGGGGTTCATATCAAAATAAGAATTTTTTATTTGCTTTGATTATTTCTTTGTGCTTTTCTTGCATCTCTACAAGCTTTACATCTTTGAGGTTTATTAGTAAAACCTTTTTCTTGATAAAATTGTTGTTCACCAGCAGTGAAAACAAATTCAGCACCACAATCCTTACATTTTAAAGTTTCATCTTTAAATTCCATTGCATATACCTCCTTTTTTTGATTTTGATTTAAAAATTTATTTGGCTTTCAAAAAAAGAAAGATACGAAATAAAATTAAACCATCTATAATATAGCATTAATTAATAAAAAAATCAATATACAAAAAATTAATATTTATCACACTATAACATATTATTTATTGAGGTGTTTTATGAAAAAAATATTAGTTTTATTTGGTGGCAATTCTACTGAACACTATGTATCTTGTAAATCAGCAAAAAGTATTTTAGAAAATATTGATAAAAAATTATTTAACGTTACAAGTGTAGGCCTTGACTTAAATAATGAATGGTATATATATGAAGATAAATTAGAATATTTAGAAGAAGGAGATTGGATAGACAAAAATGTTATAAAAGTAGAAAATATAATCAGCTTCTTAAAACAATTTGATGTTGTATTTCCAGTAATTCACGGTAATACAGGAGAAGACGGAAAAATTATAGGATTACTAGAACTTTTTAATATAAAATATGTAGGATGTAATTTAATCAGTAGCGCAATTGGATTTGATAAAGGGTTTTCTAAATATATCTTCAACGAACTAGGAATACCACAAACAAAATATTTAATTATTCAAAATGACATTAATATTAAAGTTATAGAAAAAAATTTAAAATATCCTATGATAATAAAACCAGCTAATGGAGGTTCATCAATTGGTATATCAAAAGCTAACAACAAAAAAGAATTAATTAACACAATTAAAATAGCCCAAAAATACGATAAAAAAATAATTGTTGAAGAATTCATCAAAGCAAGAGAATTAGAAATAGCCATATTAGAAGACAAAAAATTAATAATATCTGATCCAGGTGAAATATTATCAGGTAATGATTGGTATGACTATGATGCAAAGTATAGCAATAAGGATTCAAAAACAATAATCGCAAATATTCCAAAAAACATAAAAAATTCAATTAAAGAATATGCTAAAAAAGCATTTATCGGAATAAATGCTAAAGGTCTAGCGCGTATTGATTTTTTCTATAAACCAGATACTGATGAAATTTTTATTAATGAAATAAATACACTACCAGGGTTTACTACAATTAGTATGTATCCTAAATTAATGGAAAACGAAAAAATTTCTTATAAAAATTTAATTACAAAATTAATTAACAATTCTTATTATTAATATTATAATAATAATCCAATAATTCATCACTATAATTTGTTATTTTACCACTTGGTAATATTAACATTCTATCAATTCCTATTTGATTAACAAAATGTTTGTTATGACTAACCAAAATGATAGTACCTTCATAATCGGCAAAATTTTGTCCGATTATTTTTTGAGTTTCTGGATCTAAATGATTAGTTGGTTCATCTAGTAACAATAAATTGGCTTTTTTTAACATTATTTTAAGTAATGATAATCTTGCTTTTTCTCCTGGTGATAAAACGTTAACAAGTTTAAAAGCATCATCACCATAAAAAAGAAAACTTCCCAATAAACTCCTAAGTTCATTAATACTATATTCTTTTGAATCAATATTTTCAAAAACAGTTTTATTTAAATCTAATAATTCTTGCTCTTGGGCATAATAAGCAATATCAGTTTTACTACCATAACTTATAGATCCATTTTGTATTTTCAAAATTCCCATTATAAGTTTTAATAAAGTAGTTTTTCCTACACCATTTTCACCAACAATTAAAAATCTTTCATGATTATTTATTACAAACGATAAATTTTTTATAAGTAATTTATCATAACCAAAATCTACATTATTTAATGTTAATGGAATCTTTGAACCATCTCTAGCAGGCTTAATTTTCATCTTAACAGTTTTATATTCCTTATCACGTTCAATATTATTTTGCATTTTTTTATTAAGTAATTTTTCTCTACTTTGTGCCATTCTTTTTCTTTTACCAGAAGAATTACTATATAATAAAACTATATCTCTCAATTTTTGTTGTTCTTTTAATTCTTGGGCAATTAATCGTTCCTTATTTTCCTTTTGAAATTCATATTTCTTAAGAAAAGTATTATAATCACCATTAAAAATTTGAATATTTTTATTTGCTTTATCAATATACATAATTTTATTAGTAATACTGTTTAAAAAATCAATATCATGAGATATTACAAGTATAGTCCCTTTATATTTCTTCAAATAATTAGTAACATATTCTCTAGTTTCAACATCTAAATGGTTTGTAGGTTCATCTAATAAAAATATTGATGATTTAGAATATAAAAGATGAGCAAAAGCAATTTTTGATTTTTGACCTCCAGATAAATCATTCATTTTTAAATCTAATAAATTATAATCAATATGCATATTTTCAATTATTTCAAACAAAATATTTTCTGCATTATATACATCATAATAATCCAACATTTCCTGTACATTAGCAATTTTTTTAAGTATTTTATCTTGTTCATTTATAGAAGCAACCGAAACATCATCATATAGTTTTTTTAGTTTTTCTTCCAATTTTGATATTGGTCTAGCACTTAATAAATAATCTAATACAGTAATATCATTTGGAACAATAATTTCCTGAGGTAAATAACCTATAGAATCCTTTTTTTCTAAAATAATCTTTCCACTATCTAATTTAGTATCACCTAAAATAACATGAAAAAGAGTTGATTTACCAGCTCCATTTACACCTACAATTCCAACTTTGTCATTATTATTTAACGAAAAATTAGCATTTTTATAAATGACATTCACACCAAAACTTAAATTTAATTCAACCCCTCGCATAACAACACAACCTTCTATTTAATTAAATATTTTTTTCTATTAAAATCTTCAATTTCATCTAAAATATAAAATGGATTTAAATTTTTTAATGTAGTCATAAAATTATTATTTTTTGATGATATATATTTATATAAATCAGAATAACTATCATCACACAAATAAAGATTAGAAGTAAAAATCGTAAAGCTATATAAACACTTTTTTATATTAACTAACTCTTGCCATAATTTATTAATATCACTCGAATTTTTTTCTAAAATATCTATATAATTACTGAAACAATTAGAATTATTATATAAATTCATATATGTATATGAATCACCTAATAAAATACTTCTTAAAACATGAACATCATTAACTAAATAAGAATAATTTATGAGTTCATACATACTCATTTCTTCAATATTATCAACAGCATTTTTAAATATAGTAACTCTAGCTAAAAAAGTTAAATAGTTAAAACCAACATAATTAAAAATTAAAGACAATTTATTTACAATACTTTTTTCATAAGAATTACAATTAGAATAATATCTATTAACATCAACCTCATCATAATAACTCATTAAATAATCATTAGAAATAATACTTGCAAAATCATTATTATTCATAAAACAATTGTATAAAACATTTTTATTACTAGCATAATTACTAATATATTTAACAATATTACTTGAATTGTAATCATTAATATTATTTTTATTTTTAACATAATAATTTGCAAACAGTATATCCATTAAATCATTATCAAAAAAATTTGTACTTTTAATTTTTTGTTGAAACGTATTAAATGATTTAAAAGATATTGATTCGTTACAAAATTCATTTAATTTTTCTTGTAATATTACCATTTTTATAATTCTAGCATCCATAATTTTACTCCTATCTATATATAATATTTTTTTAACTTTTCATTCAGATTATATTTTTCATATAAACTATCATCACTTTCAAAATCAACCATATCCTTAGTTATATTATTAAAATAAAAATTACCAATTAGATATGCTGAAAAACAATTATTATTTACAAAGTTAAAAAATAATTCATTAAATGATATATTATTATCATTTATTAATTTATAAAATTCATTATCTACACTTGATAATATTTCAGAATCATATATTTTTGAAAAATAAATATCACAATATAAATTCTTTAACATTATACTAAAATAATGTTTTATATAATAAAAATTTTTATTAGAATTTATATCATTAATTAATGCTTTTAAAGATAGGATTTTTTTAACCTTTTCTAAATCATCTACATTAGATACAATTTGATTTTTAGCTTCATGTAAATTATTAAATAAACTTACATCAAATAATGTTTCAATATTATTACAAATTTCAACAACATCATCAACTAAATATGCTTCCTCTGTAATGTTTAAACTTATGTCATTAAAAAAAAGTGCATAATTATACTTATTCTTTTTACAAATATTAATATACCTTTTATTTTTCATTAGTGATAATGCAATTTTTTTCTTTCTTGCTTCAGAATAATCTAAATATACAACAAATGTATCAATTATATCATTACATAATTCAAAATCACTAAATATGTCTATCAACATTTTATTTCTCTTTAAACTTGAACTATTCAAATATTCCAAATATTCTTGATTATCTGTATTTTCATATTCATTCATTAAGATATATACAGCATACATCAAATTGTATAAACAGTTTTTTTTATCAATATTTTTATATTCTTCACAATCATAATAATCCTTGTTAAACTCATTTAAATTTGTTGTGTTATTATTAAAATAATTAAATATATTTTTGTTTATTAATTCATAATCAGAATCCAAATCACTTGAAACAACATTGTTATATAAATCTTCAAATAAACCAATTAAATATCTTATATATACTAACATTTTATCCATAATACACCCCAAAAAACTTATTAATCAAATATTATAAACTAAAAAAATAGAAAAGTAAATACACCTTTCTATTTTCTACTATCGAACTTTTTTCTCTCATTAGTATTTAATATTTTTTTTCTAAGTCTTATATGATTTGGAGTAACTTCAACTAATTCATCAGAATTAATATAATCAAGTGCGTATTCCAAAGTAATTACACGAGGACGTTTTAAAACAACAGTATGATCTTTACCAGCACTTCTTGTATTTGTTAAATTTTTACCCTTTACAACATTAACTGCTAAATCGTTATCTCTTGTATGTTCTCCAACAATCATACCTTCATATATATCTTCACCTGGTTCAACAAACATAATACCACGGTCTTCTAATTGACCTAAAGCATAAGCAGTTGATTTTCCATTTTCCATTGATACTAAAACACCTAAACTACGTTCACCAATATCAACAGATTCAAAAGGTCTATACTCTTTAAATGTATGGTTAATAATACCATATCCTTTTGTCATAGTCATAAAATCAGTTGTAAAACCAATTAATCCACGTGATGGTATTGTATATAAAAGTCTAACTAAACCATTATAGTTTGTCATATTTTCCATAATTGCGCCACGAACACCTAATTTTTCGATTACATTTCCAACACTTTCTTCAGGACATTCAATTTGTAACTCTTCAAAAGGTTCACATTTAACTCCATCAATTTCTTTTATAATTACTTCAGGTTTAGAAACTTGAAGTTCAAATCCCTCACGACGCATATTTTCGATTAAAATTCCTAAGTGCAATTCACCACGACCAGATACAATCCAAGATTCATTTTCACTAGGTACAACACGTAAGCTTACATCCTTCTCAGTTTCCTTAAATAAACGTTCTTCAATTTTACGAGCAGTTAAAAATTTACCATCTTTTCCACTAAATGGACTAGAATTAACACCAAATTTCATCTGTAATGTAGGTTCATCAATTCTTAAAATTGGTAGGGCTTCTTCGCTTCCTATTTCACATACAGTTTCACCTACTGAAATATCAGGTAAACCTGCAATTGCAACTATATCACCGGCATGTGCTTCTTCTATTTCAATTCGTTTTAATCCTAAAAAACCAAACATTTTTTGAATTCTAAACTGTTTAATTGATCCATCTAAACGAACACACGAAACCATTGAATTAACCTTCATAGTTCCTCTTTTAATTAAACCTATACCAATTCTACCTACGAAATCATTATAATCTAATAATGCAGGTTGAAATTGAAGTGTTCCGCTACTTACTTTAGGTGCAGGAATATAATTAACAACTGTATCTAAAATAGGATCCATAGTAGGTTTTTGTGTTGTAACATCAGGATCAAAACTTGATGTACCAGCAAGTCCTGATGCATAAATAATTGGGAATTCTAATTGTTCTAAATCAGCGCCAAGTTCAATAAATAAGTCATATACTTCTTCTACTACTTCTTTTGGCCTTGCAGTTGGTTTATCGATTTTATTAACAACTAAAATAGGAACAACTCCTGCTTCTAATGCCTTCTTCAAAACAAATCTTGTTTGAGGCATAGTACCTTCATAGGCATCAACAATTAATAAAACACCATCAACCATATTCATTATACGTTCTACTTCTCCACCAAAATCAGCGTGTCCTGGTGTATCTAGTATATTAATTCGAGTTCCCTTATAATCAATAGCAGTAGTTTTTGCTAAAATTGTAATACCACGTTCACGTTCAATATCATTTGAATCCATTACTCTTTCTTGAACCTCTTCATTTGCTCTAAAAGTTCCAGACATTTGTAATAGTTTATCAACTAATGTTGTTTTTCCGTGGTCAACATGCGCTATAATCGCAATATTTCTTATTTCCATAAATACACTTCCTCTTTGACTGGAGTATTATATCACAATAAATATAATAAAGTAAATATTTTTTTCATTAACAAATAAAATTTATAGTTCTTTATAATTTCTTAAAATTTGTTTATACTGTTTTTTATTTTCTAGCAACCATTTTTTATAACTTTTACTTGATGGTTGGTAAGAAAAGAAATCATAGTGACCAGTAATTTTAATATTGATACTTATAATGAAGTTATATATATTATTATTCAAATCTTTATAAATACATAAAATTCTATTATGATCTTCGATTGCAATATTGCTATCATTTATAATCGAACTAATAATTCTAGCTTGAACTTGTTTTTCATAATTTGCTGCTATATCGAAAGTAGTAAAAAGTTTTTGATTTCTATTTTCACTATTTTCCTGTGTTCCATCAATAGGCTTACCAGTTAATAAATTATAAAATCTTATATTAGTAGCAACACCATATCCAATGTTTTCAATTAAAAGATTAACTGCAATATCTTTTTCATTTTCTTTTAAGTTAATACTATTCAAATTAATATCACCATTAGTATTTAAATAATTTCTGCCAAGCAAAATTAAATAATATCTATATTTGTCAATTGAATCACAATCGGAAACTTTCTTTAATGCTAAATAAGGTTTATGATTTTCTCTATTTTCATTTTTAATACGATTATTTACTGTAAATATAGTAGCATATACAGGAATAGCAACAGTAAGTAGTGGCCATATAAAACCAGTCCAAGTTTCTAAAAAATAATCTCTCATATAATCACTCCAATATCATCTAAATTATAGCAAAAATAGACTTAAAAGTCTATTCTAAAAATTTTTCTATAAAATTTTTAAATAATAAATTAAATAATTTTATAATTATTATTTTTTTCATTACTAATACTCAAGTTTTTAACATAAGTTGAAAGTGCATTATACATTTTTTTATATCCTGACTCATTCATATTATTTATAAAGTTATCAAAAGGATACTCATTTCTATTTTCGCGATTTTCACCTAAATCCCAAATAAAATATTTTTGCTTAAATTCATTAAAAGGAACCATTTGTCCATCAATTGTAGCTGCTGAAAGGAATTCTAAACATGAATTTTTAAATGATCCACCATTTTGTAATATCCAATTTTCAACACCTACTCCACCTAGTCCACCTTGATTTGAATCACTTCTATCTGGTTTGTAACAATTAGTCTTTTTTAAAACATACTTGGCAAGTACAATGTTCGCAATTACATCCTCATACTTATCAGAATTATTCTCTTTTATATTATTCAATCTTTCTTCCAATGCCATATCTGTTGAATACGTTGTTTTATTAGTTTTTTGAGTAAATGTAACATCTATATCTATCGTTTTTTCTAATCCATCTATATTAATTCCTGTTCCTCTAACTCTTCCTTCTTTTCCAGGAATATTTTTTGATGGATTTAAATATTCATTTAAATTTTTTTCAAGATTTTTTAGATTAGATATTAAACAATTTTTTTCATCGTATGTATATAAATTTCTCTTATCTAATCTTAAATAATAATCATAGTCATAATCATTAGGCAGATTAGTTCCTCTTGCAGTCGATCCGATTCCTATTAAATCAGCTTCTCCATATTTTAATTCTAAAGACAAATTATCCTTAACAATATTAGAATTAGTATTATTTGTAATCCAATTTTTTAAATGATCAAACACTTTAACCTTATACTGTTCTACCTCTTTAAATTCTTGTCTTTTCATCTTTTTTATTGATTCTATTCCAGGAATTATTAAGTTATTGTTTTCATCATATAAATCCGGAAGATTTAAATCATTAGATAACTTATATTCACTTGAATCATATCTTTTAATTCCTGATACCAAATTTCTTTTTTCTTTAAATTCATCAGGAGAATATATTAATTTACCTTCCATAGAATATACTGGGATATAAGTATTGTTTTTAGCAAGTTCCATTTTTAATGCATCAATTTTTTCTAAATTTTCATTATTATAAATAATACTATCAATAATTTCTGTACCTGTACCCGTTCTAATCCCCCAGTGATTCTTATAACCACCTTTTTCTGTATTTGTAGCAAATGCTTCATACTTCTTAGGATCATATTTAAAATCTCTAACTTTTCCATCAATATCTCTACTAATTTCAATATTGGGATTATTTTTTACATCTTTTATAATTACAAATACATCACCAAATCCAAATCCAGTTGGTGTTCCAGAAATAGTATTATAATTATTATTTGAAATATCATCTTCAGTAATATATGTCCAATCAGTATCAAGAGGTGTTGTATCTGATTCACTCGTTCCAGTAAATGTTCCTAAATATTCCTTACAAACATTTCCATAATTTAAAACACTTCCTATACAATCAATATTACCAATGCATCTAATTAAATCTCCTTGTGATATTTTAAAATTTTCACTAACATTTTTAATATTTTTTTCATTAATTAAATTACATTCATTAAAAACATCATTTTTCAATTGATTAAAAGTTTTATACCCAGCAAAATATAAATAATATCTAGTTATACTATCTAAAAGACCATATTTACCTTTTCCAACAAATTCATTTTTTATAAATTCCAATTTTTCTTTTTCATTATTAAAATTTTTATCTAATTTATTTTTATTACTTATTTCATATAACATATCTATATGACTAGAAAACATATCATATTGAAATTTTTCCTTTTCATTTAATGAATTATAATCAACTTCTTTCATAATAATTTTATTTAATAAATTATTTCCAATTTCTAAATTTTCAATATATTCTTTTAATTCAAAATTATTTGATTTTAAAGATATATTAAATAAATCATTACTTATAGTTACAAATCTTTTATCATTAGGTTTTGAAAAATATAAACCTATTTTATTATCAAATATTTTATCCATACTTGAATCTAATAATGAAGGTGCCATTCTACTTTTATCTTCAAAGTCAAATAGTTCTCTTCCACTATATTTTTTTGAAAATTCAGGATATATACTTCTAAAACATAAATATGTTTTTGCATAAGGAGGTAAATTATTTTTTAAAAATATATTTTCAATACTATCAATTTTCTTGTTAAATTCTTTTTTATCAATAGATTCATCAGAATTATAAACAGATATTAAACCTTTTATATCAATATTTTGAATTTCCATAGAATTAGAAAGAGTAATGCGTTCAAATATTGGCATATATTTGTCCTTTTCACTTTTAATTAATTCATATGTTATTTCATAATTATTTGATACTATATAATCAGCAAATTTTTTTGCGACTAAATAACCATCAGATTCAAATAATTTTAAATTTGCAATTACATCACTCCAATAATATTTATCAGTAATACACATATTCATAAGCAATATTCTTTTTTCATCAGTTTCAAAAGAATTAATAATTTTACATTTATTTTCATCATCAAATTTATCTAAAAATTGAATCTTTTTTTCTTCATCACTTAATGTACCTATAACAACAGTTTTATAGTAATCACTATTTAATTTATCCAGGCAGTAAATTTTTTTATCATCATCACTCAATGTTTCTATAACAACAGTTTTATATTCCTCACTATTTAATTTATCCAGACAGTAAATTTTTTTATAATCTTCACTTAATTTAAGTATAATAAAAACTTTGTTTTTCTCATCAGTTAATTTATCCAAGTATTGAAATTTTTTATCATCATCGCTTAATGTTTCTATAACAAAAGCTTTAAGCAGTTCTTCGTTTAATTTATCTAAACATTGGATTTTTTTATCATCATTACTTAATAATTGAATAATTCTAGTTTTATATTCTTCATCATTTATTTCATCTAAAAATTGGATCTTTTTCTCATCACCGTTTAACCTTGCAATGACAGAAGCTTTGAGACATTCATCAGTTAATTTATCCAAACATTGAATTTTTTTATCATCGCTACTTAATGATATAATAATTTCAAATTTATATTCTTCATTATTTATTTTATTTAAATATTGGATTTTTTGATTATCATCACTTAATGTTTTAATAAATTCAAAGGTTTCCTTCTCATTATTTTGACTATCATTTAGCATATATTTACCTATAAATAAGTAAAAATTGTAATTGTATATTTTTTTACTTAATCCTTTCATTCATATTATTTTAATTATAAATTGATTGATATATAATCTATTAATGACTAACTTTCCAGCAAATTGCAGTAGTATTATATAATAAGTATAATAAAAAAAATATTTAAAATCAATACACATTAATAATTAGTAATATTTAAATTCAAACTAAGAAATATTATATCAAACAAAACTAAACAAATTTTAACAAGTTTTAATTCAAAACAAAAATAGACTTAAAAGTCTATTCTAAAATATTTCTAACACTCAAATTTCTATTATCTTCATAGATTGTAAGTTTAAAATCAAAATCAAGAGTTGCTAATAAAATACCATCTGTACTATCATATCCTTGTACTTTTAATTCATGCATTAACCATTCATTACTTTTATTCATATTAGATAAATTGTCATAAATTACTTTACCATCAATAATTACATTAGCACATATACACGATTTTTTAACTTTCAAATTCATATCTTGAACAGTTACTGGTCTATTTTGAGATTTAGGTAAAATACTAACTTGTCCATTTGATTCCATAATCGCATATTCAACTTCATTTAAGTCAAAATTTCCATTAGTACGACATTGTTGTAATAACTCATTAATGTTCATTCTAACTTTTTTTAAATTTTTTTTAATAATATGACCTTCCTGAATTAATATTGTTGGTTTTCCAAGAAAAAAACCACGCATTCTCATACTTTTTAAACTCCAAAGCGAAACACCATACGAAATAAGTCCAAAAACAAGTACAGCAACAAATGCATTAATATATTGAATATCATTACTGAGAGATATTTCGGCAGCAAAATTACCAATTGAAATACCAATTACATAATCAAATAAACTAAGTTCAGAAACTTGTTTTTTTCCAATAATCTTAGTAACTATAAAAAGTGTAGTTAAAGATAACAAACTTCTAATAATAACCTCTAAAACTTCTACCATATCAACTTTGTATATCATTTCCATAAAAAAATCACCTATTATTAGTATTATAAGTGATTTTAAAAATATACTAGCTATTTTTTTGTTTTTTATTCTTTTTATTAGATTTTTTATTCTTTAACTCTATATTATCATTTTCTTCCTTATCATGTTTAATCTTTTTAATTTTATCAATAATTATATTATTATCTTTATCAATAACTACATTAGTTTTAATTATAAAAATAAATACAATAACAGTTAAAACACCATATACAATATATCCTAATGTTCTATCTTTAAGTACATATAAAATTGATGCGAAAGCAAATAATAAATCAATAAAATATATTATCAATACTGTTGCAGTTTGTGAAAAATTTCTATTTAATAATTGATGATGAATATGAAATTTATCTGCTTTTGATGGACTTTCTCCTTTTAATAATCTTCTTATTATAGCAAATAATGTATCTAATATTGGTATTGCTAAAATTAGTAATGGTATTATTAAAGATGTCATTGTTACATTTTTAAATCCTAATAGGGCAATTACAGAAATAATAAATCCCATAAACATTGATCCAGAATCTCCTGCAAATATACTTGCGGGATGAAAATTATGAACTAAAAATCCTAATGTTGAACCTAACATTACAAAAGATAATACGAAATCTAATCCAAAATGACCTTGAATAGTTGCGATTATTCCAACTGTTAAAAAATATATTGAACTAATTCCTCCAGATAATCCATCTAGTCCATCAATTAAATTTATACAATTTATACATCCTAAAATAAAAAATACTGTTATTGGATAAGCTAATATTCCAAAATGTAAATCAATACCAAAAGCACTTACATTATCAAGTAAAAATTGTCCATAAAAAACAATTACACAAGCACTTGCCAACTGACCTATAAATTTTACACTTGGTTTTAATTCTGTCATATCATCAATTAAACCTATTAAAATAATTAAAAATCCACCTATTAAAATAGAATTCATTTGAACACTTGTTTCACTAAATAACATATATCCAAGTAAAAATCCTAGAAAAATTCCTATACCACCCATTTTAGGCATTGGTTTTGTATGAATATGTCTAGTACGAGGTATATCTACAGCTCCTATTTGCATTGCGAGTTTTTTTATAAATGGCATAATTATTGCCACAAAACAAAATGTTGTTATTACTATCAATAATATTTTTACAATTACTTCTTCCATAAAACCACCTAAACTAATTATAGATAGTACTTAAAAAAAAATCAAGAAATTATTGATTTTTATTCTAATCAGAAATAAGATTAATATTATCTAATAATATACCAGTTCCTTCCGCCACACAAGTTAACGGACTTTCCGCGACATAAACAGGCACCCTTAATTCTTGCGCTAAAAGTTTATCAAATCCATTAAGTAATGCTCCTCCTCCAGTTAAAACAATACCTTTATCTATTATATCAGCAGATAATTCTGGTGGAGTATTTTCTAAAACTGTTTTAGCAGCATGTATAATTACATCAACACTTTCCTTTAAAGCTTCTTCTACCTCTTTAGATGATATCGTTACTGTTTTTGGTAATCCTGTTACTAAATCTCTACCTCTAACATCCATCTTTTCGTCTTTAGAGTTAGGGAAAACATTTCCAATATTTAATTTTATATCCTGAGATGTTACCTCACCTACTAACAATTTATATTTGTCCTTAATATATTTCATTATATCAGAATCAAATGTATCACCGGCAACTTTTACAGATTCACTTGTAACAATGCCTCCTAAAGATAAAATAGCAACGTCAGTAGTACCTCCTCCAATATCAATTACCATATTTCCACTTGGTTTTGATATATCAAGTCCTGCACCAACAGCCGCAACCTTAGGTTCATCATCTAGAAAAACTTTTTTTGCTCCAGTTCGCTCAGCAGCTTCTTTAATTGCGTTTTTTTCAACATTTGTAATATTTGAAGGACAACAAATTAAAATACGTGGTTTTGATAAAATTCCCTTACCATTTATTTTTTTTATAAAATAATTAAGCATAATTTCAGTTACCTCAAAATCAGCTATAACACCATCCTTTAGTGGTCTTATTGCGTTAACTTTTCCTGGTGTTCTTCCAAGCATCTCGTGAGCTTCTCTACCGACTGCTAGAGTTTTTTTTGTTTCTGCATCAATTGCAACAACACTTGGTTCATTTAGTACAATGCCCTGTCCTTTAACATAAATTAATACATTAGCTGTTCCTAAATCTATTCCTATATCTTTTGCAAACATATTAAATCCTTTCTATGTATATTTTTTACTTAAATATTTATTTTTAGTTGACTCTCCACCTCTTATATGGCGAATATCAATATGATATTTTAAAATTTTTTCAACTTTTTCAAATAATTCCTCATCTATTACTAAAAGTCTTTCATGTAAATCCTTATGAACTGTGCTTTTTGAAACTTTAAATATTGCTGCAATCTCCCTTATTGTTTTTTCAGTATCAATAATATAAAGAGCTTCATTTTTAACTCTTTTTGAAATAGCAGAATCCATACAACACCCCTTTAGTAAATTATATAAAAAGAGGAAATTTTTATACCGAAAAAAGAGCTAATGCTCTCCTAAATCACTAATATTTCGATCATAATACTCTTCTGGATTAACCAATTTACCATTAATTGATAATTCAAAATTTAAATGATCATTCAAATCTTTAGCAATATTAGAAAAACCACTTTTTCCTAATGTTTGACCTTGAACAACTGGATCACCTTTTTTAACAACTACATCATTTAAACTTTGATAATAACCAATTATTCCATTTCCATGATCAATTTCTACAATATTTCCAAGTAAATCATTTTCTGATACAGAACTTACTGTTCCATCTAAAATACTTACAACATCAAATGATTCTCCACTACTATAAGAAACTCCACTACTTTGTAAATATGTATCGGAATAATAAATAATTGAATTTTCTTGTTCTACCGATTCATCTTTATAATCATAAAAATCTTTAACAATTTTTACATTTTCGTTATTATAAGGTCTTTTTATTACATTATGAATCGCAACAACTGGTTCTTCATCTTCAATAATTGTTTTCGAAACATATTCAATTTCTGGCTTTTTAAGTGTAGGAGATGTTGCAGATTCAATAGAAAAAATTGCTCCAAATACTGATACAAATACTAAGCCATATAATGCATACTCTACCGGTTTTTTTAACCTTCTTTTTGTCATATTATCACCTCTATTTTAAGTTTTAACAATATAACAAAAAATATACATTAAAATTTTTAATAAATTTTTTTTATTTCAACACCTTGATAATAATATTTTAAAATTTCATCATATTTATATCCATTTAAAGCCATACCCTCAGCTCCATATTGACTCATTCCAACTCCATGACCAAAACCTTTAGTATTAATATCAACACTATTACCATTTTGTGTTATTGTAAAAAAGGTTGAACGGAGTCCAAGTAAATATTGAACTTGATCACCAGAAAAAACTTTATTATTTATCTTTATTTGTTTTATTCTACCCGTACTAGTTGTACTAATCACCTCAACATAAACATTGTCTCTATATTCTACACCAAGTAATCTATAAAAATCAGCTAAACTAAAATGAAAGTAATCATTAAAAACTGGAGAAACATCTGCATCCCACATGGAAGCTACACTTTTTAAATATGGTTGTTGAGTTGGGAAAACCTCCCCACTATTTTCAGTATAGCCAGTACTTGTTGAAAAAAATAATGCTTCAACTACACTTCCGTTACAATCTAAATATTCACCTTTAGTTTCTAATACAGCAGCCTTAGCCTTATTTAAATTAGATTCATAATCATTTCCCCAACGATTTTTAAGTTGATCACTATCCAGATATACCTGATTCATAACAGTATCTACAACATCATAATCTTTATTTTTATTATACTCAAGTTGCTTTAAAACATAACTTCTTGCTGCAACAGCTTGAGCTTTTAAAGCATCCATTTCAAAACTAATTGGAACTTCTCCTGAAACAACTCCAACAATATATTCTTCAATTGGAACAACATCAATATTTCCAGTTGAATTTCGCTTTATTCTTATTGTCATATTACTCATATACTTAAATTTAACTTCTTCAGGTCCTTTAATAAAAACAGTTATAAGTATATAAGGAATTAAAATAATTAATAATGTAGCAAAAAATATCTTTTTCATATCTCACCATCACTCTATTTATATCTATGATGTGAAATAACATTTATTCATTATAATATGCGACAAATTTTTTTATATTCAAAAAAAACCAAAATAATAAATATTTTAGTTTATTCTGGTACTAATAAAAAAATCCATAAAAAAATTAACAACTAAATAGGATAAAGAAAGAGAAATAATAACATATAAAAGTCTAGATTGATAATATCTATTTTTCTTAAATAAATTGTTGATATTAATACTTTCTAAAGCCCAAATAGTTAAAGGAACAGTAACACAATATAAAATTACTCTAACACTCATATTTAGTAATTTTATCTACCCTTCTATGATGTCGTTCAAGAGGTGAAAAAGGAGTTTCTATAAATGTTTCAATTATTCTTTTGATTTTATCAAAACTTAAATCCTTACTAAAAGCAATCACATTAGCATTATTATCTATTCTTGTTAATTTAGTTTCCTTTATTGTGTTAACTTTAGCACATCTAACTCCCTTAACTTTATTTGCAGCAATACTCATTCCAATACCTGTTCCGCATATTAAAATTCCATAATCTATATTTTTATCACGAATATTTTCACTAAGTTTAAAAGCATAGTCAGGATAGTCATCATTTGAATCATATTTTTTAGGGCCAAAGTCAACAACCTTGTAATTTGATTTTTCTAAGTAATCAATAATTTTTGATTTTAAATCCATACCATTATGATCACAAGCTATACCTATTTTCATATAATCACCAATATTATTCTACAATAAAACAAAGATTTTATCAATAAAATATTTATTCATTATTTTTAAAATTTTGATACCATTCTTTTACTTTTTCTTTACCTGATTCTAATTTTTCACTACCATATTCTTTTACTTTATCCAAAGTTTCTTTATCGTTTTCCTTTATAGAATCAATATTATTTAAAACATCTTGATATTTTTCTTCACCAATTTTAGAAATTACATAATCTTCTAAATTTGCTTTTCCACTATTTAATATATCACTTGCTTTATCATACAAATACTTTGAAGAACTACTAATATCTTCTTTATAATCAGGAAATTTTTTCATAATTAAAGAATCAAGTTTTCGAGTAATAGTAATAACTTGCATTTTTGTTGTATCTTTTAAATTGCTAAAGGTTACACCTTTAATTTTACCGTCATAAAAAATAAAATCAACAAAAATTATAAAATATTCACGACATTTGCTTTTAACATTATTAACATTTTCTGAATTCATCATATTATTAATTTCTTCTGCTGCATCATTAAAATATTTAAGAACAATTTCATCACTAGTTAAACTAGAATCGTCAATATTAGTAGAATTATTAGTTTCACTTACTACATCATTATCACTTACTGTATCATCAAAAGATTTATCTATAACATTATCTTTACTATTATTATTGTTATTTAGAGTGTTAGAATCATTTTGTTCTATAGTAAGACTAGATTCATTTTGACTTTGCTTATTTTCAATATTTTCTTCTTTTGTTTTACCACATCCCGTTAAATTAATTAAAATAATACCAGAAACCAATATACCAATTAATTTTTTACCATCTATAATTTTCATATATAACCTCCAAAAAAAATAACAGACAAGCTGTTATTTAATACCATATTTACGATTGAACTTATCAACAGCTCCAGTTTTTGATGCTTTTCCTTGTTCACCTGTAAAAAATGGATGACATTTATTACATACTTCTAAATGTAAACTTTCTTTGTTAGATTTTACTGTAAAAGTATTTCCACATGCACAAGTTACTTTAGTATCAACATAATTTGGATGTATTCCTTTTTGCATAATCTTCTCTCCTTCCGCCATAACTAAATTTAGTTATAGAAATTCCTAAGCCACTATATTATAACAAGTAAATAATTAAAATGCAACAATTTTTACTATTATATGCAAAAATAATAGAATTAATGATATAATATTATAGTTTTTAAGTGAGGTGTTTTTATGATTGAAGAAAAAATTGTGAAGTTAGTTGATACTGATAATTATTTAAAAGGAGAAAAATATAATCTAAATTATGTAAATTTAAAAAAAATTATTTACTTAAATAAAAAAAATAGAATTTATAAATTTGACGTTGAATCCGAATCAACAGATAAAATATATAATGTAGATATAACCACTCAAGAAGATAATGTAATTTTAACATATTGTTCTTGTCCACAATTTGAAAAAATGAATAAATGCAAACACGTTGCTGCCGTATTAATTAAAGAACAAAATAAAATTTTTGAAATAAGTAATAAAGTAAAAAAAGATTTATCAGATGTAATCCTAAACAATATTCTAAATAAAATAAATAAAAATAAACAACAACTAAATTTAGAATTAGAATTAAACTTTAAAAAAAGTTATTATGAATCTGGATTATATGTTAAATTTAAAATAGGAATTAATAAATTATATAGTGCTACATCTAAAGCAAAATATTTCTTTGAAAGATTTAATGAAAACTGCGGTTATTACGAATTTGGTAAAGACTTTGAATATAAACCTGGCGAACAATATTTTTGTAATGAAGATAAGAAAATTATTTCTTTTCTAAGTAATTGTTACTATAGATATGTAAATGAAAGATATTATCAAGGTGAAATATATATACCAAATAATTTAGAAGAAGAATTTATAAAATTATTAAAAAATAAAAATTATAATATTATGGGTATGGGAAACTTTACAGGATATAAAGAGGAATTTCCTTTTGAAACAGAAATAACTAATGTTTTAGATAAATATATTTTTAAATTTAATTTTGATAAACAATACAATTTTTTAAGTAAAAAATTATTAATTGTTGACCATAATGTTTATTTATTAAAAGATGAATACAAAGCAATTATAGATGAATTTGCCCAAAATGATCTAACAGAATTAGATTTTTCAAAAGACAAATTATCACTTTTTTCAGAAACAATTTTACCAATTGTAAAAGATAATTTAAAAATTGATGAAACAATAAAAGACGATTTCACATTAATAACACCTAATGTAAAATTATATTTTGATATTGAAAATGAATTATTAACTTGTAATGTTATCCTTATATATAAAGATGCAGAAATAAACTATTTTGATAAAGTAAATATTATAAGAAATAGAGAATATGAACAAAATATTATTAAAGACTTAACAAGTAAAAATTTCAAAATAGGTAATAAAATTTTTATTGATTCTCTAGATGAAATTGCTCAATTTATAGAAACGGACTTATTTTACTTTAGTAATAAATATGAAGTATTTACTACTAAAAAATTTGATGAAACTAATATTATTAAAAGAAGTAGAATTGAATCACAATTTTCAATTGGTCAAGACAATATAATGAGTTATAACTTCAATATAGGGGATATTAACTTAAATGAATTAAGTAATATTTTTCTAAATTTAAATGAAAAAAAGAAATATTATAAATTAAAAAATGGTAATATTTTAAACTTAGAAAATAATAATGAACTAAATGAATTACAAAATTTAATGGAAGACTTAGATTTAAACATAAATAATATAAAAGATACAGGTACTATTCCAAAATATAGGGCTATATATTTAGATAGTTTAAAAGAAAATAAATATAGTATTATTAAAACAAATAATTTATTTGATAATTTTGTTAGTGATTTTAAAAAATTTAAAAACAAAAAACCATATATTAATGAAACAGATAATCAAATATTAAGAGATTACCAAATTACTGGTGTTAAATGGTTATATAATATTTATAAATGCAATTTAGGTGGAATTCTTGCCGATGAAATGGGACTTGGTAAATCATTACAAACAATATGCTTTATAAAATCTATTTTAAAAGAAAAAAAAGATGCTAAAATACTAATCGTATCACCTACTTCACTTATTTATAACTGGGAAAAAGAATTTGACAAATTTGCAAATAATCTAAATTATATGGTAATTGCTGAAAACAAAAATAAGCGTATGGAAATTTTACAAAATCTAGAAAGCAATATAATTATTACCACTTATGGATTATTAAGAAGAGATAAAGAATTCTATGAAAAATTAGAGTTTGAAGTAATGATTATCGATGAAGCACAAAATATTAAAAATCCTAAAGCAGGTATTACAACAAGTTCTAAAGAAATTAAAGCAAATTGTAAAATTGCCTTAACAGGAACTCCAGTAGAAAATTCGGCAGTTGAATTATGGAGTATATTTGATTTCATAATGCCTGGATTTTTTACAAATTTAATGAAATTTCAATCTAAATATAATGTTAAAGATTTTAGTGATGAAAAAATGGATATTTTAAGTAAATTAAATTTACAAATATCACCATTTATTTTAAGAAGAAAAAAAGTAGATGTTGCTAAAGATCTACCAGAAAAAATTGAAAATAATATATATTTTGATATGTATCCAGAACAGAAAAAAATTTATTTAGCACAACTAAAAAAAACTAAGGAAGAAATGGATGAAATAATTAGTACAGAAGGATTTCTAAAAGCAAGATTTAAAATACTACAATTACTTACAAAATTAAGACAAATTTGTATAGATCCAAGCATCATTTTTAATGATTATAAAGGTGGCAGTGTAAAAATTGATGAACTTATAAATTTAGTAAAAAAAATAATTTCTAATAATCATAAAATACTGTTATTTACAAGTTTTAAAACTGCTTTAAATATAATAAAAGAAAAATTTGACGAAAATGGTATAACATCATATACAATTGATGGCAGTGTTTCAAGCAAAAAAAGAATGGAATTAGTTGAAAAATTTAACACTGATAATACAAATGTATTTCTAATAATGCTTAAAGCTGGTGGTACAGGGCTAAACTTAACAAGTGCTGACGTTGTAATTCACTTAGATTTATGGTGGAACCCACAAGTCGAAAATCAAGCTACCGATAGAGCACATAGAATTGGTCAAACTAAAAATGTTGAGGTTATCAAATTAATATGTAATGGAACAATTGAAGAAAGAATTATTGAATTACAAAATAAAAAGAAATTATTAAGTGATTCATTAATTGAAGGAAATAATAGAGATAAAAACAACATTGAAAAACTATCTGAAAAAGATATTAAAAACTTATTAAATTATGAAGAATAACTATAGATGTCTATAGTTATTTTAGTATTGTATTATCTAATACAGGTTTTATTTGATCGAATATTGAACTATATCCAACACTTGAAGGATGTATATCATTTATAACTGGAAGAAAATCTAAATTTTTTTCATACAAATTATAAATATCAACATACTTTATATTATATTTATTAGCTAAATAACTAACCTTTGTATTCATATATGAAAAAGCACTTTCATATCTTCTATTTCCATAATATGGATTATAATATCCAATAACAATGATATCTTCCTTACAATATTGTCTTATAAGACCAAACAATTCATCCATATCAACCAAGATTGAGTCTAAATAATCATAAAAATTATAGTTAATATTTTCACTTGCCATAATACTAATTACATCATTTGTACCAACTGAAACTGTTAATAAATCAGCCTTTATCAAAACATTCTTTAAAGTTCTTTCTTTATTATCAATAGTTATTTTTTTGTTATCTTTAATATCTCTTATTAAATCTGTTGTACGATAAGTATTATCAGAAAAATCCTTTATATATTCATCTACAACATTTTTTTCATTCAAATATTCATATACATAATCAGTAAAACTATGGTTTTCTTCTTCTCCAGCAGTTACACCAACAGTTAGAAAGTCTCCAATCGCAATATAAGAAATAGATTTGTCAATTGTTGATAAATAAATTAAAAATATAGATAAAATAACAATAGAAAAAAATAAGGCTATTTTTAGTTTCATAAGATTATCACCTAATAAATTATATTTATTTTAATCTTATTTATTCTAAAACCTTATTTTTCCTCTAAATATATACTAGCTCCAACATTTGTTAATTTTTGAATAATATTTTCATAACCTCTTAAAATGTGTTCAACATCATTTATAACAGTTTTACCACTAGCTGATAGTGCAGCAAGAACCATACAAGCACCTGCTCGCAAGTCTGTTGCGATTACCTCAGTTCCTATCAAAGTAGAAGGACCTTTTATTTTTATTTTTTGATTATTAATTATATTTATATCAGCACCCATTTTATTCAAATATTGAACATTTTTAAAACGATTTTCATATATTGTTTCCTCGAGTGTTGATATACCATTACATTTAGTTAAAAGTACTGTTAGTGGTTGTTGTAAATCCGTTGGAAATCCTGGATAACCAAGTGTTTTTACTCTTGTTGGTTTAATATTATCGGTGCGTGATAAAGTGATACTACCATCACTAAGAGTATATTTAACACCCATTTCTCTTAATTTAAATAATAAAGATTCAATATGTTCTGGTATAATATTATTTATTTTTAAATTATCTCCAACTAATGCCCCAGCAATTATATAAGTACCTGCTTCTATTCTATCAGGAATTACTTCAGTAAAACCTTTACTTAACTTAGAAACACCTGTTATTTTAATCTCACTAGTACCAGCACCACTTATTTTAGCTCCCATATTGTTTAAAAATGTTGCAACATTCACAATTTCAGGTTCACGTGCCGCATTTCTTATAATAGTTATACCCTCTGCCTTACAAGAAGCAAGTATAGTATTAATAGTAGCTCCAACACTTGGCATATCTAAATAAATAGTATTACCTTTTAAATTTTCTGCATCTATTATAAATTTATGTTCATCATTAATAACTTTAGCTCCTAATGCTTCAAATGCTTTAAGTGTTTGATCAATTGGTCTTGCTCCAATAGAACATCCACCTGGAAAATACATCTCAACATGCTTATATTTACCTAACAATGCAGACATAAAATAATAAGAAGCTCTTAGCTTACTAGATATATCTTCTGGTATTTCCTTATTTACAATAGTTTTAGAATCAATAGTCATAAATCCATTATTTACTGATACACTTGCACCTAAATATTCTAAAATTTCAATTAAAGCATCTATATCTGAAATAGCAGGAACATTTAAAATATTAACTACATCATCCGACAATATCGCAGCAGGTATTAATGCTACTGCACTATTCTTTGCCCCACCTATTTCAATTGTTCCAGATAAAGTATGATTTCCCTCAATCACTATCTGTTTCATAAAACCTCCATCATAATATTTCATTATATTAAATGAAATACAAAAAAAATTGTGTCATTATACTAAAAAGTTTATAATTAATTACCTAATAATTATAAACCATTTAAAATAAAAAGTAAACTTTTATATATACTGTTAATTTAAATTTGAAGTGCAACACTTCACTATTTAAAAAGACATATGAATAACCTATAATATCTTTTCGCCAAAAAAGAAAGGAAAATTTATATGTCTGAGAGTAATAATACTACAAAAAGAAAAAAAACACAATATCACCATCTAAAAAAAGATGACAGAATTAAAATTGAATCTTTAATCAATCAAAAAGATGAAAAAGGCAAACGACTATTTAATAATACTTATATTGCTAATTATTTAGGTGTTCGTAAATCTACTATTTCAAGAGAACTAAAAATGCGTAGAAAGGAAAAAATGTATGTTAGAACTGGTAAAACTAAAACAATGCCATATACTGCTGAATATGCCCAAGAAAATGCAAATTTCAAGCGTGGCTTATCTAAAGATGAATACAAACTAAGAAAAAATAAAAAACTTGCTAAATTTATTGAAGATAAAATTAAAACAGATAAATGGGCTCCTGATGTAATTGTAGGTTATATGAAGAAACATAATTATTTTGAATGTGATGGATTTGAATCAATTACTACTCCAACAATTTATAATGCAATAAGATATCATATTATTGACGTTAAACTAGAAGATACTAGAAGAATGAGATATAAACCAGAATATCAATATCATAAAAGTGATCTTCCAGAATCTAAAGTCGAATATAGCATTAATAATAGACCAGAAGAAATAGATAAACGCCTTTATTTTGGACATTTTGAGTTAGATACTGTAATTGATACTAAAAAGGGAAAACATGAATGTTTGATGACTTTAACTGAACGAAAAACAAGATTTGAAATAATATTTAAACTTAAAAGAAAAACCGCTGAAGAAATAGTTAACAAATTTAACAAAACGAAAGAATTCATGAAAAATAATTATGATAAAATATTCAAGTCAATTACTACAGATAATGGTACTGAATTTTCTGATTTTTTAAATATTATTAAGGACACAAAAACAAAAATATATTTTTGTCATCCTTATTGTTCTGGTGAAAAAGGCATCAACGAAAGGCACAATGGAATAATAAGATATTTTATTCCTAAAGGTTCTTTAATAGAAAATTATTCATATAAAGATATAAACAAAATAGCTGAATGGATGAATAATTATCCAAGAAAAATATTAAATTATAAAACTCCTCTTGAAGCACTTCAAGAAGAGTTTTATAACAAATCAATTTTAAATAAAATTTATAAATTACAAGAAAAGATAAATTGTTTATAGCTATTTATTCCAATTTCCTTTTGACCAGAAGAAATATTTTTATTGATTATAGTCGTTTAACTGATTATCATTTTCAAAAAATGAAAATAATAATCATTAAACTCCATTAAGGTAAAAAATATTTCTTCTTGTCAAAAGTTTTCTCGGCATAAAACACCATATAAACATATATAGTTTTATTCATAAAAAGTTGCACTTGACTTTTTAATTAATAATTATAAGTGGTAAATTTTTGTAAAATTTTGTATTTTTTTGTTGCATTTATTTTCTCTATATGTTAATATTAATTTATCAACCAAGCAGTATTAGGTTGATGTAGTAGAATCGTCTGCTTGTATAGAAACGATTTTTTTGTGTTTATTTTTAGATAAAAAAACAAATAACAATATAATCATTTGCTATCTTATTGGTTTATGTTCATCATATTCATCAACTATTTTCCCTGTTGAAACTAGCATTTGTTTTAAAGCTGATTCTAAATATTCATCTTTAACACCTATTTTATTAATTAAGTAATTATAATCTTCCTCTGATATTTGACCATCTTTTACTCTTTGTTTTATATCATACATTTCTCTATATTCATTTATTTTGTCTTGTTCATCGCTACATAATTCAAATACATCTGCATCATTTGGCTCATAGCCATTTTTTATTTGCTCTAATATCATATTAGCATGATCACTATTGTTTATTTTCTTACTTAAATAATAATTATATCTTTGATTTATAATTGCTTGTTCATATTCTTTATTTTCCATAAAGTAGCACCTCTTATTTTTATCTATAACTATTATAAAGAAAAATAAAAAATAAATCAATCATTACAATCTCCCCATAAATCATCTAAATCTAAATTAATTCTATCTAAATTATCATTAATTGAAATTTTTAAATAGGAATATTTATTTTTAATAGGGATACCTTCTTCATCTTTAAATTTTCTATCAACAATTCTTGAGCAAGTATAATTAACTACTTTTATCAAATCTCTATAAGAAACACCATTACTCATATATTCATTTAATAATTCATCATAATCAAATATCCTCATATCATCTTCCTCTATATAACCCAACTTAATTAAATCATTAGTCAAAGCATGATGTTCTTGTGCATTAAAAAAAGAGGATATTTGTTTATCTAATTTATCCTCTTTGTTATTAATATTTATTATATTAGTATTTATTTGTCCTTGATTCTCTACCAATTGAATTTCAAGGGGTAGATTTTCACCCTCTTGATTTAAAGTTATAGGCATTTCATAAATATTATATCTATATTCTATTTTTCCACTTTGAGTTTGATTAGGAAATAACTTATCTATTACTAGATAACCATAATCTTTTAATTCTTTTAATTCTTTTAATCCTGTTTTTATTGATGTTTCATTTTCTTTACTAATCATACATAACCATTTTAATGAATAATCCCAATCTTCTGGTAATGATAACATAAATGATAATAGACCTTTTGCTTTATAAGATAAATTTTTATCTCGTAAATGATAGTTAGACATAACTGTATAATTCTTATTTTTTTCTATTTTAAATACTGCCATTATAATTCTCCTTTCATTCAAAAAAAAAAAAAAAAAAAGAACTAATTAAGCATGAACGATATTTATACTAGTTCCATAAAATACTTTATATTTATTTGTGCATATATTTGAAGCATTCCTTGTAAATTCATAGTTCATCACTATGTAGTCATTATATTAGATATAGAAGCAACCGACCTAACATTATGAATATCTTTACTATAAAGAATTCTTAAACTATCCATATCCATTAATATTGCGCTACTAGCACTACTATCAAAAGCTTTAGTTTTAATCGGTAAAATTAAAAAAATAACTAAAATTATTGGTATAAATTTCTTCATATTATCATCTATAAAATTATATGAAAAAAAGGACAAAATATGTCCTACTTAGTTAAAAGTTAATATAAGTTCTTTAGTCATAAGAAATTGTCTAACTTTATTTTCTATTACACGTTCTAGGTAGTGTTCAATTAATTTTTTTTGAAACAAATTAATTAAAATTTTTAACAATTATTTATATATTTTAAATTATTTATAAAATAATCATAAAATATATATAGTTATAGTTTCAAAATAATAATTGAGCATTATACAAATATCTTTTATAAATTTATTTAAAATTAATTAATAACCTACTTTAAAATAAACAAATTTTATATTTATATAAAATTGTAATAAAAAATAATTTATTTATATAAAAGATATGTTAAAATATATATATGATAGAGGTGCGATTAAGAAAAAATTTATATTATACTTATCAACTATGCTTTTAATATTTGTTGGGATAATTTATAGTCCTAAACTAATTAAAGCCGATTCTGGATTTGATTCTAGTTGGGATTCAGGATCATCTGATTGGGGTAGTTCATCTGATTGGGATAGCTCCAGTTGGGACAGTTCTGATTCAGATGGAGATTTAAGTGGTTCAAGTATGCTTGCGGTAAAAGTAATTACAGTAATAGTTATTATTGTTATATCTATTATTTGTTCAAAAAAGGAAGGTAAATTAACTGAAATAGATTCTTATTCAAAACTTTCTGATGATGAAATACATGAATATATAAGTGATTTAGATATTGAAAAATTCAACAATAAAGTTTTCGATAATTATAAAAAAATACAAGAGGCATGGTCTAATTTTGACCTTGATATAATTAGAAACTTAGTAAGCGATGAAATTTATAATATGTATTCAATGCAACTAGATACATTAAAGGTAAAATCACAAAAAAATATTATGTCAGATATAACATATGTTAATAACTATATTACAAATATAATAGTAGATAATGATACTGAAACAATAGAAACAATTCTAAAAGTATCTTGTTTTGATTATTTAGTAGATGACAAAAATAATGTAGTACGTGGTAATAAAAATATTAAATTACATTATACATACAAATTAACATTTACAAGAAAAATTGACAAAACAAACTTAAAATATTGTCCTAATTGTGGTGCTGAATTAAGTATAAATTCAAGTGGAGTATGTAATTATTGTAAATCAACAATTATAAATAATGAAACAGATTGGATTATGACTAAAAAGGAAATGTTAAAACAAAATTAGGGTGATTAAATGAATCAAAATATAGAAACTAAATTATTAATAATCAAAAACATAATCATCCGACAATATCGCAGCAGGTATTAATGCTACTGCACTATTCTTTGCCCCACCTATTTCAATTGTTCCAGATAAAGTATGATTTCCCTCAATCACTATCTGTTTCATAAAACCTCCATCATAATATTTCATTATATTAAATGAAATACAAAAAAATTGTGTCATTATACTAAAAAGTAAACTTTTATATATACATAATACCAATTATAATTAATACAATTCCACCAATTAAAGTAGATGCACGTCCTATTAAACTACTAATTTTTTTACCCAAAATAAGTCCCAAATAAGTAAATAAAAAACTACTTATAGAAAAAATTAAAGAACATAATATAAAATTGTTACTTATCGCATTTAATCCAATTCCTACACTAAAACTATCAATACTAACAGCTAAACCAAAAATTAATAGTTCAATGTTAGACATCATTTTAATATCATCATCATTTTTAAATGTTTCTATAATCATTTGAATTCCAATAAAACAAAGAACAATTGTTACAATAGTATTAGGACTTATTGGAAAAAATTTCAATATCGCATTACCAATAAACAATCCAATTAAAGGCATAACAAAATGATAAATACCGACAATAATAGATAATTTAATAATATTTTTCTTTGATAAATCTAAAGTTCCATAAGCAAGTGATAAAGAAAAAGCATCCATACTAAGACTTACAGCTATAACTAAAACAATTAAAAATGACATAAAAATTCCTCCTATAAAATTTTATTTAGAAGGAACTTTTATATTACTAATTTTTATATTTTTTTAAAATTTCTGAAACAACAGTAGTATATTCTACTTCCGTACTTTCTTCTGCCTCCAATAAACATAATGGAGGAAATAAAACACACCACCAATTATCACCTTTACCACTTCCTAAAGTTATTAAAAGTGATTCATAATAACCTTCTTTATACTTGATTCCTTTATACTCTTTTTTAGGAAAATAATTGAGTCCAAAATTTATTTTAAATGGTAAATTATAATTTTGCCTTTCTAAATTATTACTAGTTAATAATGAAATAGAATTCAAATTAGAATTAATAATTTTTCTTGCTTCATCTATATCTTTTGTATCTTTCAATAAATTATAAACATAATCCTGAATTTCTTCCTTAACATTATTTTTAACAGATTGATCGTAATCAGAATTACTATTAGCTAAAATTCTAATTCTTAAAGCCTCTTCAGGAATTTCTATATCACTAAATTTATATCCGATAAAAATATAAATAGATATAATTGATAAAATTAAAATAATGGTTTTTTTCATATCATCACCTATTTAATATTGAACATATTTCAAATCTTTATACATAGAAATAAATAAAATTTTAAAAATAAATACGTTATATGATATAATTATTACATTAAGGGCGTGATAAATTGAAAAAAAATAATTTTTTTGAAGGATCTTTTATAGCAACACTAGGTATTGTATTATGTAAAATTATAGGACTTTTATACGTCATACCGTTCTATGCGATGATAACTTCTAAAGGTGCTACACTATATAGCTTTGCCTATTCAATTTACACAGTATTTTTAAGTCTTTCGACTAGTGGAATTCCAATAGCAATGAGTAAATTAGTGAGTGAATATAATAGTTTAGAATATTATAATACTAAAGAAAAAGTATATAAAATAGGAAAATATATAATTATTGGACTGGGAATATTTTTCTTTATTGTTTTAATGATTACAGCACCAGCTATTGCAAATTTTATTTTAGGTAAAAATTCAAGTGGTGGTAATACTGTAAGCGATGTTGCATTTGTAATAAGACTAATTTCAACAGCTCTTTTAGTAGTACCAATATTAAGCGTCACAAAAGGTTACTTACAAGGACATAAATATATGACACCTTCAAGTATTTCAAATGTAATTGAACAAATTATAAGAGTTGCTGTAATTTTAATAGGATGTTTCGTTAGTCTTAAAATAATGGGACTAGAGGAAAAAATCGCAATCGGAATTTCAGTTTTAGCGGCAACAATCGGAGCTTTTTTTGCTTATATCTACTTATATATAAAACTTAAAAAAAATCACGAAATTAAAAAAAATTCCGATATAGAAAAAAAATCTGATGAAACAAAATATACATCTAAATATTTAATAAAACAAATATTTTTATATGCATTACCATTTATAGTTATTGATTTACTTAAATCATCTTATAATTTAGTAGATACATTCACAATTACAAGAACATTATCAAGTCTTGGTTACTCAAATGAAGTAACAGATTTAACATTTGCTACAATCGCAACTTGGGGAAATAAATTAAGTATGATTATTATTTCTATTTCAATGGGTATTACAGCAAGTTTAATACCATCTCTTGCTAGTGATTATGTTTTAAAAAAACAAAATGAAATAAATAACAAAGTAAACGGCGCTATCAGATTACTTTTATTCATTACAATACCAATGACTATAGGACTTTGTTTTCTAGCACGTCCTATATGGATAGTTTTTTATAGTTATGATACATTAAGTATTTCAGTATTTAAAGTTTTCATATTCCAAGCTATTACATTTTCACTTTTTTCAGTACTATTAAATATTACTCAAACAACAAATTTTACTAAAGCAACAATTTTAACATTACTTGCAAGCTTTATTGGAAATGCACTCTTAAATATTCCAATGATGAAATTATTCGATATATGGAAAATTGGATATCAAGGAGCAAGTATATCAACATTAATAACACAAATAATTCCTATTATATTCTTAATGATTTTTATTGCTAAAAAATTAAAAGTAAATTATAAAAAAACATTTATAATAATTGCTAAAATAACAATATCATCATTAATAATGTTGTTAGTATTATTCCTTTTTACAAAAATATATCCATTAAACACATTAACAAAAGGAAAATCATTAATTCAAACAATAGTATATTCTATAATAGGAATGGTTGTTTATTTAATATGTGTTATTAAAATGGGAGTAATCAAGGAAATATTTAATAATAGTAATATTTTAAATAAATTAAAAAATAAAATTAAAACAAAAAATACCTAATTGAACTGAACCCCAAAAGTTGGACAGTTTATTAATAGTTTCTAATTAGAGGATTGTAACCTATAATTCACAGGTGACAGTCCTTTTAATTTTACTTTAATTCTATCATAATTGTAGTAATTAATATACTCATCTATCGCTAAGATTAATTCATCTATATTTTTATATTTATCTTCTTGATCATAAAACATTTCTGTTTTAAGTAAGCCAAAGAAATTTTCCATCATGCCATTATCCATACTATTTCCTTTTCTTGGCATACTTTGTTTTATACATTTATTTTTTAATCTTTGGTGATATGATTGATGTTGATATTGCCATCCCTGATCCGAATGAAATATTAATCCTTCTAAATTTCTGCCATCAAATGCTTTATTAAGCATATCATTTATTTGTTCTAAATTGGGTGATTTAGAAGTATTATAAGATATTACTTCACCATTAAATCCATCTAATATTGGTGATAAATAAATTTTTTCTCCACGAAGATTAAACTCTGTAACATCTGTATACCATTTTTGATTTGGTTTATCTGCGTTAAAATTCTGTTCTATTAAGTTATCAGCAATTTTACCAATTGTCCCTTTATATGATGAATATTTTCTTTTGTTTCTTTTTAATGGTTTTAATCCTAATTCCACCATTATTCTATAAACTTTCTTATGATTAACATTATACCCTTGATTTCTTAGTTCTAATGTAATTCTACGATAACCATATCTTTCTTTATTATTAATAAATATTTCTTTTATTTTATCAATTATTTCTTTATTTTATCTTCATAAGTTAATTTCGACATATAAAAACCTCGTTTCCATGTCCAAGAAACGGGGTTCATATCAAATTGGTATTTTTATTTTATATGATTTGAAACATTAAGTTTATTTTTTGAATATGTAATATAATCATTAAGTAAGTCAAAATTTTCTTTATCTTTATCATCACATCTATCATATATCTCAATAACTATATCAATGACATTACTACTACCATTTGTTGAAATTAATTTTTTTATCTTAGATTTATCTATACTTCTACCTACAAATGTATGCATATTCCATATATCGGTTTTATAACTATCACAATTACTATATTTTCCATCTCCATATAAAATTCTAGAAATTTTATCTTTAATAGAGCCCTTATCTTTAGATTGTTTAACTTTATTTTCATCTATATCATTACTTGAATAATCTATGCCCTCTTTCAAATCTAACATAAGATAAGATCTATCAAACATATAATTAAACATAAAGTCAAATAATAATGATTTTTTTTCTTCATCATATTTATAATTACCACTTAAAAACTCATTATACCAATTTTTATCTTGAGGAAAATCATACAATTTTTTTGCCATTTGATTTTGTCCAAACAAATTTACCATTTCCCATTTCAACCAAACATCCCACATTTTTAAAACACTATCACTGCCCTTTACAAAAAAAATTTTTGCAGTCAACTCAACACCTGTAGAATTTGGACCAATACGAGGTTCTAAACCACTATTAAATATTGAAACTAAATTACTTGTCTCAGTAACATGAAAATAGGCATTACTATTTAAGCTATCCAAAAATATATAAGAATCATCCATATTATCACCAACCATAGAAAAATATTATACAATAAATTATATAAAAAAAATAGATGTAAACAAAATGTATTTTTAATTCAAAAAAAATATAAAAATAATAATAAATGATATAATAATTATGGTGAATAATATGACATATGAAGAATATAAAAAAGAAATAGTTGATTTTTTTCTAAATATTAACAAATTAACATTAGAACAATATAAAGACTCTTTATCTAAAGAAAAATTTGAGAAATTAGAAAAATTTGATGAGACATATATAATTTTTTATAATCAATTACCATTATTTATTGAAGATACAAAATTATATATAAATAATAATTATTTTAAAAAAGATGGAGTATACAATAAAGAAATAATTGATGCTTCAAAAAGAATGCTCTTAGAAAAATACTTTGAAAAATTTATAATTTTTGACTATTCAAAAGATAAAGAAGAACCAATGATGAAATATATTGTTGAAGATGAATGTAATAAATTTATAAAAAGAAATAATTTAAACATTAAAAATAACGATACATATCAAAATGAATATATTTTAATCCTAATAAAAAATAAAATAGGAATTAAATATAATGAGTATGTTTACAAAAAAAATGTTAAAGATCTAATCAATAATATAGATGATGAAACAATAAAACAAGAATATTATAAATTACAAAATAAGAAAAAAATTAATGATTTAGAAAAAGAAGGTGAATTAGAACAAATTTCTAAAATTTATAATATTGATTTAAAAGATATTGAAGTTATAAACGCCAAAGGTAAAAAATATTATAAAATAAAAAAAGATAATACGTATAAATTAATCGAAGCAAATACTAATTTATCAATTATAGAAGAATACAAATCAATTCAAAATGAAAATAAGAATTATCAAATAGATAATACAACAGAAAATACAAATAATATTACTGAAAATTTAATAAATAAAAAAATTGATGTATCATTAATTCCAATAAATGAATTACCAAATTACAAAAATATATTGGCGAGCTTATCACCTGAGCAAATAAATTGTGTTAAAATGTTATTTATTAATAGAGAAAAATATAATATAAGCTTAATTAATATATATGATGGTATCGCAATCGATAAATCAGGAAATTGTATATTTGCAGAAAAAAATATAGACACTGGTGAATATGAAATAAAAGATGCTAAAACAGATAAATACACTAATTCCGAGTCAAATGATTCAAAAGAAACAAAAAATAATTCTAACAATAATCAAAATGATGAGAAATTAGAGAACAATGATAATTTTGAAAATTTTGATACAAACGAAGATACTGATACACTATATCATAAAGAAGAAATACAAAATGAACAAAAAAAAGGGTATCAAAAGAAATTAATATTAAATAAATATTATCAAAATGGTTTTGTTAATATCTTAGTTTTATCACTTATTACAGGATTTATTAGTGGACTAAGTATTGGAATATTATTTATCTTAATGAAATAAAAAATATAGTTTAATCACTATATTTTTTACTTTTATTTATATTAATTATTAGTTAAAAAGTATGCCCAAATTGATTTTTAAAAAATTCAATTTCATTATTATCAAGTTCAACTATAGAATAAACACCATCTTCAAACTTCTCTTTTCTAATAATAAATTCGTTCAATATACTGTTAGCTTGATCGTTTACTCTTATTAAATATAAATAATTATTATTCATAATTTTTATTATATCATGAATAAAATATTTTTTACCATCTTCTAAAGTAATAACTTGATTTTCCCTCATATTACTTTACTCTCCCTAATTCAATATTTTGTTCCATATATGTACTAACATTATTAACAAAGTTTTCTACTTTACCTCTAAATTTATCAAATAATTTAGGAATATTTTTAACTCTTTCTAAAAGAATTTTGTTTGCTGGCTGACTATTAATACATTTTAAACTTTTTGTTGAATAACTAACTCCATATTTTTCTAAATTATCCAATCTTTCACCATTAATTTTATAATCTCTAAAATATTCTTCACCTGAAATTTTTTCTTTAATCTCAGTTTGATTAATTTCTCTTTCATTTTTACTATCATATAAAGAATCCTGTTTTTCAGATATTTTTTGTTCTTCTAAACTATTTTCCAATGGTTTAGTTAAATTTTGTACGGTATAATAATTTTTTTCTTTCAATTCTGTTTTTTCTAAATTATTTAAAACAGCATCCAATTCTTTTTCTAAATAGTCAATATTTCTTTTGCACTTTGAATATTCTAATTCATTAGTTGTTAATGAACCTAATTTCATATTATTTTCTTTAATAAGTTGTTTAATTTCCTCTAATCTTCTAGAAAAATGTAATTTTTCAGAAGAATATGCTAATCTTTCTTCATTGTTAATTTTATTTAATTTATCATCAACTGTATGAAAATTATTTATTTCAGTTTTCAATTCTTCAAATGAATCAATAAAATTTTTTGAATTTACAGAATTATTACTAGAAATTTTTTGACCAATTGTAAATATTTTTTGTTTTAATAAATATCTATCATATATTATATCAGCCTTATCCTTAGAAATTTCTATATTATAATTTTTTAATTGCTCAGATAATTGATTTTTATGAGATATAATTTTATTGTATTCCTCTCTATAAGCCGATGTATCACGACCTAACACATTTCTCATAGATATTAATTCGTCTAACTCCTTAATTCTATCATCATCTGAATCTAAACTTTTAATTGACTCAACATATTTTTCAATATTAAAACCATTATTATCTTTTAAATTGAAATTTTTAATATCCGCATATATCTCATTATTCAATTTGAGTAATTGATTCATTTCAGAAATATATTTTTCGCAATCCATATTATCATAAAGTTTTCGGTATTGAATAATAGATTCAATTTGGAAAATTCTATTATTATTTTTTTGTATATTTTCAAACAATTTTATATATTCATTAATTTCCATAATTTACATATTTTATCAAAAAATGACAAAACCCTTTCTATTTTTCTAATTTACAAATACAGTTCAAACAGTAACATTATACATAAAAAATAAATATAAGTCAAGATATGAAAAATATATATTCTTTAATATTACAATAATTTACACATACACAAAATGGTATATGTTTTTAAACTATAATTTAATCACTATATTTTTTTAATAATAAATCCATTAAATCAACTAAATAATATACAAAATGTTTATCTAAATATACTATATCTAAAGTAATAACTAATTTTTTACCCATCATACTAAATCTAAACATACGTGATAATTTACTAACTTCAATGAAAATTTCTTCAACCTTAATTTTATTAGTAAATTCTTCATTAAATATTAACTTAACAAAATTTTTATTTTGCTCAACTCTTTCAATATTAATTTTTCTTGCCATCTTTTCAAATAATTCTTCATACATATAGATTAACATATTTTCAGATAGTTTACCAAATCTATCCTCTATTTCATATTTAATTTTTTCTAAACTATCATATGAATCAATAGCGTTAATTTTTTTATGAATTTCTATTTTTATATCAACATCATTTATATATTTATCATCAATAGATGTTGAAACATCAATAAGCGGCATATCATTTTGAGAATTGGTATTTACCTCTTTACCATTCAACTTACTTACTTCTTCATTTAACATATTTAAAAATAATTCTATACCAACGGAATCAATAAATCCAGCTTGCTCACTACCTAAAATATCACCAGCACCTCTTATCGATAAATCTCGCATTGCTATATTAAATCCACTCCCAAGTTCAGTAAATTGTTTTATTACATCGAGTCTTTTAATAGCAATTTCAGATAAAATTTTATTTTTATTATACATTAAATAACAATACGCAATTTTATCACTACGTCCAACTCTACCTCTTATTTGATATAATTGTGAAAGACCAAACCTATCGGCATCCATTATTATTAAAGTATTTACATTTGGAATATCAATTCCGGTTTCAATAATTGTCGTGCAAAGTAAAACATTAAATTCATTATTCAAAAATTGAGCCATTACATCTTCTATTTGAATTTTAGTCATTTTACCATGAATAGTACCTATTTTAGCATCAGGAATTATTCTCTCTATTTCGCGTTTTTTACTTTCCATTTCTTCAACGTGATTAAATAAAATAAATGCTTGACCATTTCTAGATAATTCTCTATAAATAGCTTCCTTTATTATTTGATTGCTTTCTGATAAAACATAAGTTTGAACTGGATACCTATTAACAGGAGGAGTTTCTATTAAACTTAATCCCCTAATACCAGCCACAGACATTTGTAACGTTCTAGGAATTGGTGTTGCAGATAATGTCAAAACATCAATATTATTTTTATATTCTTTTATTCTCTCTTTATGCTTAACACCAAATCTTTGTTCCTCATCAACTACTAATAAACCAAGATTTTTAAATTCAACATCACGGCTTAAAATACGATGCGTTCCAATTAATAAATCCACTTTTCCAGTTTTTAATCTTTCTAAAATATTACCTACTTTTTTTGGATTAACAAATCTATTTAACACTTCTATATTAACACCAGTATTTTTAAATCTTTCAATTGCGTTGTTAAAATGTTGATTAGATAATATTGTAGTAGGACATAAGAATGCTACTTGTTTTCCGGATAATATCGCTTTATATATTGCTCTAAATGCTACTTCAGTTTTACCAAAACCAACATCACCACATAACAAACGATCCATAGGTTCTATAGATTCCATATCCTTCTTTATATCAGAAATTGCTCTTAACTGATCTTTTGTTTCTGTATAAGGAAAAGTTTTTTCAAACTCTATTTGTTCTTTACTATCAGGTAAAAATTGGAAGCCTTTAACTCTTTTTCTTTCCGCATATAACTTTAATAAATCTTGTGTAATATCTTCAATTTTCTTTTTAATTCTTGCTTTAGTTTTTGCCCACTCAGTACCACCTAATTTATTAAGTTTTGGAACAATTCCTTCATTAGATGAATACTTAGTAATTAATTCAATTTTTTCAACCGGAATATAAAGTTTATCACCACCTTGATATTCAAGTTGCAAATAATCTTTCATAATTCCATTTTTATTTAAACTTTTTAAACCCTTATATTGTCCAATTCCATAACCTGAATGAACAACATAATCGCCTACATTTAATTTAGTAATATCTTTTATTCTTATTCCATATTTAAAATTAGATTTATAAATTAAATTATTAGTTTTTTTATTAAAAAATTCATTCTCACTTATTACTATATAATTACCAAATTCAAAACCTTGATTAATATTTTTAATAACAAGATTAATTTTATTTTCATAAATATCATCTAAATTAGTAAAAATTATTAAATCATTATTTAATTCATCTATTATCTTATTTACTGCATATTTATCCTTAACACAAATTATAACTGTTTTTTTTCTTTTTATAAATATATTTAAGCTATCATTAATTTTATCAGGAGACATCTTAAAATTTTCTATATTTCCCGATATATATTTTTTTGAAATCAAACTATTATCTGGATTATTATCAAAACTAGAAATAAATAATATATTATTACTTTTAATTTCTTCTAAAGTATGCATATATTTTGTATTTACATCTAAATTATTTTCAGTATTGTAATTAAAAATATCATCTAATATATTTTTATAGCCAATTTCTATCTCGTCATAATTTATATATGTTAAAGTACAATTATCTAAATACCCAGAAACATTTGAAACAGATTCATATTTTATTAAATTTTTTTGTTTTCTATCATCACTTGAAATATCTTTATTTGTAATAAATTCTGTAATTGGTAATATTTTTATAGAATCAACCGATGATTTTGTTAATTGTGTATCAACATCAAATGTTTTAATACTATCAATTGTATCGCCCCAAAATTCAATTCTAATAGGATCAATATTTCCTAAAGGAAAAATATCTAATACAAAACCTCGAGGAGCATATTCTCCTGTTTTATTAACAAATGATTCTGAATGATAACCAATATTATATAAATCTGATTCTAATTTTTTGATGTCATAATCCATATTCACTTTTAAATCAATTATACTTTTTTCATAATTTTCTTTTGTTGGTAAATATCTTAATAATCCCATTAAGTTAGTAACAACAATCTGTTTGTTATTAGTAATTAAATTATTAATGGTTTCTAATCTAGTTATTTCAAGTTCTGGTGAAATAGCTAGTGCTTCACTAGTTAAAAAATCATCCATAGGAAAAAATAATACATTATCTGTATAATTGCTTAACGACTTATACATATTATTTGCTTCAAATAAAGTATTACAAACAACTAAAATTGATTTTGTTTTATTTAAATAATAATCATATAAATAAATTGCTTTTAATTCATCATTTAATCCTAATATTACTTGCTCATCTTTTATATCAAATAAATTATTAAAAAATTTCATATAAAGTCCTCCATATACGCCAAAAAGATACCAATTGGGTATCAATTATTATTATATTTTGTCATTAATAAATCAAAATTTATTTTAAAGAAATCATTTATTATATCTTCACTTTTTATTATTATGTTATTTAATATATTTAATTCATCTTTAGAAAACTTTCCTAAAACATAATCCTTAGTTTCTATCAATTTATTATTAGATATTCCTATTTTTAATCGTTTATAATTTTTTGTACCTAAATGTAATTCAATATTTTTAAGACCATTATGTCCCCCAGATGATCCACTAGATTTTAATTTATATCTACCAACATCTAAATCTAAATCATCATTAATTATCAAAATGTCATCAATATTAATTTTAAAAAATCTTACAAAATCTCTAACTACTTCTCCTGAAAGATTCATATATTTTTGTGGTTTTAATAATATAACTTTTTCACCATTTATTATTGTTTCTGTATATAATCCATCAAATTTTTTATTGGTAATTTTTAAATTATATTTCAAGCAATAATTATCAATAACCATAAAACCAATATTATGACGTGTATTTTCATAACTTTTTCCGGGATTTCCCAAACCAACTATTAATTTCATAAATAAATCACCTACTTTATTCCATGATATTCATTGTAAACATCTTGTTTTTTCATATTACGATCTTTTGCAACCAATTTAATCGCATCTTTAGTATCTTTTCCTTCTTTTAAATAAAGATTAACATGTTGAGTTATTGTCAAATGTTCGTAAGTTTTTTCATCTTTATTACCTTCAATTACAATAACAAATTCACCCTTAACATCAACTAACTGACAACTTATGTCACTTAAATTTCCTCTATATATTTCCTCAAATTTTTTACTTATTTCCCGGGAAATAGCTATTTTTCTATTTCCCAAAATTTCATACATATCATTTAATGAGTCAAGAATTCTGTGGGGAGCTTCATAAAAAATCAAGGTAGCAGTTTCCATTTTCAATTTTTCTAATTCTTGTTTTCTTTTTGATTGTTTATTACATAAAAATCCATAAAAAAGAAAAGGAAGCGGACTAATACCAGATGTAATTAATGCAGGAATTAAAGCTGTTGCACCAGGAAGTCCTACAACATTATAACCGTTATCAATAGCATATTTAGCAAGTTCATATCCAGGATCGCTTATTACAGGAGTTCCTCTATCACTAACAAGTCCTACATCACAACCACTAGATAAATATTCAAGTAATTTATCCTTGTTTGTTTCTTCATTATAATTAAAACTTGAAATTAGTTTCTTTTTTATATCCAATGATTTAAGTAATTGAGATGTTACTCTAGTATCTTCTGCAAATATTACTTCAACATTTTTCATTATATTAACTGCCCTTATAGTTAAATCTTCCATATTACCTATAGGAGTTGGAATTAAATATAAAGTAGGACTATTATCATAACTTTTTTGAGACATATTATCACCTCATTCAAAATATTTTTTTACTTCATCAGTATAAGAACCATCTTCATTATGAACAAATAAAGGTGGAAGAATTTTCATACCACTATTTCCATTCTTTGTTCCTTCAATTAATAAAATATTTGCTTCCTTATCTTTTTTAGGATAAACAAACTGAATTTTTTTTGGCATAATATTATATTTGCGCATTGCACAAATAATATCTAATAAACGTTCTGGTCTATGAACAATAGATATAATTCCGTTATTTTTTAATATTTTTTTACTTATTGAGAATAAATCATCAAGATTTAAAAACACTTCATGACGCGCAATTGTTTTATAATCATTCTTATTTAAGTGAGAATCTTTAGAAACTTTAAAGAAAGGTGGATTACATACAATTACGTCATAATATTCTGTTTCAAAATTTTTATAGAAATCTCTTATATCAGCATTTATAATATTTATTTGATTTTGTTTATTATTAAGTTCTAAATTTTTTAAAGCAATATCATAAACATCTTTTTGAATTTCAACAGCAGTAATACTTGCATCTGTTTTTGTAGTCAAAATTAAAGAAACTGGTAAATTTCCACAACCAATATCAAGAATATTTTTGATATTTTTATTTATTGTTACAAAGTTAGGTAATAAAACTGAATCAAGTGAAAAATTAAACATTTCAGAATCTTGATAAACACGTAAATTTTTATAACCTAATAAATAATTATTTTTTTCCACAATTACAACTTCTATTTATTTCTATTATTCCTACATCTTTAACTTCAACTTTATATGATTGCTTTAAAATATCTAAGCTAACAACTATTCCCTTTCCCTTTTCTGTATCAACTAAATCACCAACTTTAGGTAGGCATTTACGACAATCTTTGTAACAATCATCCTCATATTTTAAACAGCATAAAAGTCTACCACAGACACCATTTATTTTACTTGGATTTAAAGCTATATTTTGATTTTTTGCCATATTAATTGATACTGTTTCTAAGTCTTTTAAAAATCTAGCACAGCATAATTTACAACCACATACACCTATTCCACCAACTTCTTTTGCTTTATCACGAACACCAACTTGTCTTAATTCAATACGAGTTTTATAGATACTCGCTAATTTTTTTACAACATTTCTAAAATCAACACGTGTATCCGAAATAAATCTAAAAAGAAGCTGACTACGATCGAAAGTAAATTCTGCATCAATTATTTGCATATTAATTTTTTCATCTAAAACAATTTTTTTACATTTAGACAATGCATCTTTTGCGTTTTTAATATTATTTAAATGAGCATAATAATCACCTTTAGAAGCTATTCTCACTATTTGTTTTAATGGTGCATTTAATTTTTTTTCATCAAAATCAATTAAATTAGTAACAACTTTACCAAATTGTAAGCCTCTTTCAGTTTGAACAATTACTGTAACATTTTTCTTCAAATATATTTTACCGGGTAAAAAATAATATATTTTTCCATTTTCTTTAAAATTTACACCTACAACCTTAACCATAAATTCACCTTCTATCTAATTCCATAATTAAATTATCCATTAATAAATTCAAATTTATATTATTTTTTATTTTATTTTTTGCATTTAATATTTTTGTAATTTTTTCGCATATACTATATTCAGTATTATTTTTACTAATATTAGAAATATATTCTATATCATTTTTAAAAATCATTAACTCGTGACCAATTACATAATTTAAAATATCACGATAAATTAAAATCATTATATCAAAAGCCATTATATTTTTTTCTTTATCATTAAAGAAACTAAACCATAATTTTTGAGTATATAACATTGTATTTATACCATTTTTTTCATAATATTCTACAAATTTTTTTACACAATCGATATAATTAACATTCGGTAAATTATTTAAAAATTCCTCTTGTTTTTCTGGTTGTGAAAAAATCTGATGTGCGATTAATTCTTCATTTGATTCAAAATTTAATTTATTTTTTCTTAAAGAAATAACTTGACACCTAGAAATAATTGTATCAAGTAGTTGATATATGTTATTTGTAACTAAAATAGCAATTATATTTGGGACGGGTTCCTCTAAAAATTTTAAAATTGAGTTTGCTGCTGATGAATTCATTTTTTCTGCTTCATTTATTATATATATTTTTTTAGTACCAAAAACAGCTTTCGTACTAAATTCTTTTTGAAGTTCATCTAATTGTTCTTTTTTTATCCATAATCCATCTGGATTAATAATTTTAATTTCTGGATAACATTTATCATTTATCATTTGACATATATGACAATTTTCACAATTATTAAACGCAAAAAATTTGTTTGGACATAACAGTGATTTAATAAAAACAAAAATAAAATCATCTTTTTTATTATAACCATTTGTCTCAAACAAGTAAGCATGAACTGTTTTATCATCTTTTACTGAATTTTTCAGTATCGATACAGCAATTGGTTGTTCATTTACATAATCATCAAGCATAACTTCACATCCTTAAAATATGACTGCTAAAATAAAAATAAGGGCCAATAAAGCAGGAAGTCCAAAAAAAGTAATTAATAATACTGTATAAATATTAATTGGTATAATCATTCCTAACGATTGTCCAATTAAATTATAACCATATAATAAAAAAATACTTAATATAAATTTTTTAATAATTTTAAATATTTTCTTTAGCATTGTCCACCTCAAAATTATATTATGAAGCAAACAAATTAATATTACTTTTCTGTTAAATAATTTCTATTTTCTAAAGCCATTTCTAATGTTAAACCATCAATATATTCCATATCTGCTCCAATTGGAACACCATGAGCAATTTTAGAAACTTTAATATTCTTATTTTCTAATTTTTTTTGAATGTATAAAGAAGTTGTTTCACCCTCTACGCTAGGAGTAAGAGCAACAATAACTTCATCAATATTTTCAGTATCAACTCTATCTAATAATGATTTAATATTTATATCATCAGGATTTTTTCCTTCTAATGGTGAAATCAATCCATCTAAAACATGATAAACACCGTGATAACAATTTGTCTTTTCAATTGCTATTATATTTTTAATATTTTCAACAACACAAATTGTTTTAAAATCTCTATTTTTATCTGAACAAATTAAACACAAATCATCCTCGGACAAGTTATTACATTTTAAACAACGTTTTATTTTATTCTTTGAATCAACTAATGATTTTTCAAACATATCAATAACACTATTATCTAAATTTAAAACCGAAAGAGATAATCTTTCAGCCGTTTTTTCTCCTATACCAGGTAATTTTTTAAAACATTCTATTAAATTTTTAATTGTTGATGGATACATATTAAAATAAACCTGGCATTCCTTGAGTAAATTTACCCATTTTCTTTTCAGTTTCTGCATCTACTTTTTTCATAGCATCATTAACAGCAACAACTATCATATCTTGTAACATTTCAATATCGTCATTTTCTAAATTTTCTGTATCAATTTTTATATTTACAAGTTCTTTTTTACCATTAACTGTAACAGTTACAAAAGATGACTTTCCTTCAAAATTCATTGAATCAATTTCTTCTTTTGTAGCTAACATATCCTTTTGCATTTTTTGAGCTTGTTTCATCATTGCTTGTATATTCATTTTTATTCCTTCTTTCTAATTATATTCTACTATATTTTTAAACATAGAATCAATAGTTGATTCATCTTTTTTTAAATCAGTATCTTTAAAAATATCTTCATAATTTATTAATTCGCTTGTATATTCAAATTTTTTTGTTTTATTATTAAATTGATCTTTAATATAATTCCATTTATTTTGTTCAACGCCAATTACTTTAAATTTAGTACTATATTTATTATTCAAAAATTGTTCTATTTTAGGTATAGATAAATTAAATAATTTCGTTATGTTATCTGTTTTTAAAACAAATAGCAAATATTCTTCACTGGCTGCTTTTAGTTCACCATCTAATATCATAGATATTATTTCACCATTTTCAGGATCTAATAATTTGAAATTTAAAGATTTAAATTTTTCTTTGTATTCAATAATTATTTTTTTATTTAATTTAGACAGTGTATTATTTATTCTGATGTCTTGCAACTGATTTATTTGATTTTCAATTTCAGGAGAAATTATTTTTTCTTTAGTTTCTTTTTCTCTTTTTAACTCAACATCTGAATTTTCATTTTTTTTATTTTTTGTATTTAAAGATATAGTTTCATTATTATCTAATTGTTTATTAAATTTTTGTGAATTTTTCTTTATGTTGATAATCTTAATAATTGCTAATTCAAAAATTAATCTAGAATTACTATCATTTTTTATAACATTTATAT
>CAJLIR010000006.1 GCA_905206805.1 uncultured Caryophanales bacterium
GTGATGAAGATGTATTTACTCTATATACAGAATTATCAAAAAGTGAGTTAGAAAAGAATACTATGATTGCTGAGGCTAGAGATGAAGGCATTTTATTAGGTGAAAAACGTGGAGAAGCACGTGGAGAAGTTCAAGGTAAAAAGCTTGGAATTGCCAGTGAAAAGATAAATATTGCAAAAACAATGATACAAAAGAAATTCAATTTAGATTCAATATCAGAAATAACAGGATTGAGTATAAAAGAATTATCAAAATTAAATATTAATTAGTATTTTTTACAAATGACTTATTTAAAATATTAAAAAACCATTAAAAACTATAAAAAAGTATTGATTTACATCACAAAAAATGGTATTCTTTAATTGTAGGCAAGATAGCTTATATAGGAGGTAAATAATGACAAAAACAGATTTAGTAAATGCTATTGCAGAAAAGACAGGATTAACAAAAGCTGATGCAGCTCGTAGTTTAGATGCAATGATGGAAAGTATTTCAGAAGGATTAAAAAAAGAAGGTAAAGTAACACTTACTGGTTTCTGTACTTTCGTTGCAAAGAAAAAAGAAGCTACTACTGCTCGTAATCCAAGAACAGGTGAAGTTGTTCCAGTTCCTGCAAAAATGGCTGTTACAATTAAAGCTGGTTCTAAATTAAAAGAAGCTTTAAACTAAGAGGCATTAAGCCTTTTTTTCTTTGGAGGTGTTTAGCATTTTAACTAATATAGTAAATGTTTTAAAAAAAATAGAAGCAAGTGGCTTTAAGGCTTACGTTGTAGGAGGTTTTGTTAGAGATTTTTATAGGAATAAGGAAAACTCTGATGTTGACATTTGTACTAGTGCTAAACCTGATGATTTAAAACATATTTTTGATAACATTTTTATAGATCAATATGGCTCTGTAGTTTTAAATTATAATGGTATTAATTTTGAAATAACAACATTTAGACGTGAAAAAAAATATCTAGATAATAGACATCCTACAAAGATTAAATATGTAAAAAATTTGAAAACTGACTTAAAACGAAGAGATTTTACAATGAATTCTATTTGTCTTACTAGTGATTTAAATTATATCGATTATTTAGGTGGTAGAAATGATATAAATAAGAAAATAGTAAGAATGATTGGTAAGCCAGAAAAAAGATTAAAGGAAGATTCACTTAGAATTTTAAGAGCAATTAGATTTGCAACTACACTTGACTTTGAATTAGAAGAAAGTTTAAAAAATTCTATTAAAAAGTATGGATATTTATTAAATAATTTGTCATTTTTTTATAAAAAAAGAGAACTTGAAAAAATTTTTTCAAGTTCCAATATAAAAAAAGGATTATCATTAATTTCTGAATTTAATCTTGATGTTCCATTGAATTTAAAGAATATAAAAAATTTAGTTGTAACAAATTCAATAATTGGTATATGGGCTCAACTTGATGTAGTGGATATCTATCCATTTACTAAGGAAGAGACAAGTTTAATTAAAGCAATAAAAAGACTTGATGAAAAAGATTTATTTGATTCACATATTTTATATAATAATGAATTAATTACTTTAAAAATTGCTGCTGAAATAAGAAATATTAATCCAAATTTAATTTCTGAAAAATATAATCATTTAAAAATTCACAGTAGAAGAGATATTTTAATAAATTTTATCGAAATAAGTAGTTTATTAAATTGTTCTGATAAAGTTAAAATTAACAATATAATGAGTGATATAGAACACATGATATTGATAGATAAATTAGAAAATAATAAACAATCTTTAACAGATTATATATTAAAAAAATATAGTTAAATAATTCTAAAATTAATAGAATTATTTTTTTTTCATATAATGTAGTGGTGACGTATGTATTTAATTGCGCATAGAGGTAATGATAATCATTCATTTATAGAAAATACTATAAATGCTTTAATTAGTTGTTTAGATAGACCTTATATAAATGGAGTTGAACTTGATGTTAGAATTACTAAAAATCAAGAAATAATAATTTATCATAATATGTTTTTATTAGATAAATCTAACAATATTTGTAAAATTTCTGATAAAAATTTGGATGAAATTTTAGAAGTTAAACCATATATTTCAACACTAGAAAGTTTTTTAAGTGTTATAAAAACTAACAAAATAATAATTATAGAAATAAAAGAAGAAGGAAATATTAATGATAAATTAATTAACAATTTATTTAAAATTTTAAAAAAATATAATTATCTAAATTTATATTTATGTAGTTTTAATTATAACTTAATGAAGAAAATAAAACTAAAATATAGTAATTATAAATGTGGATTAATAATAGGTTATTTAATGAATAAAAATCATGTATCTAATGAATTTGATTTTTATTTGTATAGTTATAATAATATTAATTTGATAAATAATGATAAAGAAATATTTATTTTTAATGTAAAAAATATAGATAGGTTGGATAAATTAAAATTAAAAAAAGAATTTTATATTATAACTGATAAACCATATTATTTTTCTTCATTATAGGTCATATTTTTTATAGAACTAGCAGATATAAGTGAATTTCTATCAATTTTTTTAATAATATTTATAATTTTACTTCTATTTTTTTTGTGAGACATTACTAATAAAATAAAAGTATTTTTATTTTCACTTTTTAATTTATATACTGGATAGTTATAACTAGATAATTTTTCTATTATTTCATCACTTGAATTATCATTTGTTATTACTGTAAGCATATCTTCTCCAAGAGCAATTTTTTCTTCAATAAAGCTTCCTAAATAAGATCCTATTAAAGATCCAAGAGCAAAGAAAACTACCTTTAATGGATCATCCTTAATATTGACGACAACAATTCCCGTTGTTATAACCCATACAAATGCAATAATAAATTGCAAAATTGCGCCAAACATTTTTTTACCCTTGGCAACAACTATCAATCTTAGTGTTGATAAGGTATTTTCAATAATTTTGGAAATAAAAATAATAAAATATGTTAACACTTTAAAAACCTCCAATATTTATATTATGGCTAATTTTTTTAATAAAATAATAAAATTTGTTGATAATAATAATATATATTGTTTACATTAAATTGTGTAAAGTATATATCAATGTTATTGACAGTTTTTTTAGCAAAGATGTAAAATAGTATTAAGCTAGGAGGAAGACTATGGATAGTTTAAGTATGCAAATTGAGGAATTAGAAAAACGCGTAAAAAGAATAACAAGATCAAAACAGAAAAAAAACATAAGTGAAGAGGTTATGCAACACTTTACTAATGTTTTAAAAGGTATTGATGAATTAAATAAGGAAATTTTGGATTATCAAGGTACTAATATCTTTTTATACGCCAAATTAAAAGATAATTTAGTTACTGATTATGTTCAATATTAAAGAATAAAAAAGGGAAATTACTTGAGGTGAGTTTATGGAAAATAGTGTGATAATTAGTTCAATTAAGCCTAGAATCGATGTTTATGCTAATGCAGCTGGGGTTACTAATACTGCAATTAAAAAATATATAAAAAATAGAATGACTAATTTAGAAACAAAAATAACTCACTTTGATTTATTAAATATAAAAAGGATGTTACAAGGTTTTGAACTAGCAATGGGAGAGAAGAGAACCACAGAAAAAATGTATTTAGAAAGAGATTTAAAGTACATTGAAGATATGGATTCAAGTTTATTTTCTATTGATAAAAATAAGGGTAGAAATTTTGTAAATACAATGCGACAAAGTTATGATTATTCATCAAATGGTGAATTAAATAATGTATCATCTAATAAATCAACTTACAAAACTTTAACTAAAGTAAATCATGATTCCAATGCTTATAAAATTTATTCTAACCCAAACTAAAAAATACTAAGATTAATTCTTAGTATTTTTCTTTATATCCATAATAACGGGTAATATAATTGGTTTGCGGCCTGTTTTATCAAATATATAACTTGATAATTCAGTAATTATTTCATTTTTTATATCAGCATAATTAATTTGTTCAGTTAATTTTGAATTAATTGCAGTTTTACTTATTTCTTCTAATTTCTTTAAAAGTTCTTCATTTTCATTAACTAAAACAAAACCTCTTGTTGTTATATTTGGTGTTCCAAGTAATTTATTGTTTATTGTATCAATATTTGATATTACTACTACAATTCCATCATTAGACATTATTTTTCTATCACGAATAACAGCACTGCTAACATCACCAATTCTATTTCCATCAACGTAAATATCGTTGGCCTGAATGGAACCTGCTAATTTAGCAACACCATTTTTAATAGAAACAATATCACCATTTCCTAAAACAAATGTATTTTCTTTTGGAATATCGCAATCAATTGCAATATCAGCATGACTTTTTAACATTCTATATTCGCCGTGAAAAGGCATAAAATATTTTGGGTTAATAAGTCTTAACATCAGTTTTAATTCTTCTTTATTACCGTGACCAGATGTATGAATATCACTTAATGAAGTGTTAGTATAAACTGATACTCCTTTTAAGTAAAGCTTATTAATTGTTCTTGAAATACTTAAAGCATTACCTGGTATAGCAGAAGATGAGAATACTACAACATCATCATCTTGTAATTTTATTTGTTTATGTGTACCGTTTGCAATTCTAGTTAAAGCTGCAAGTGGTTCTCCTTGACTACCTGTACATAAAATACAAACTTTATTTGCTGGTAATTTTTTACTTTCCTCTGGTGTTATAAAAATTTCTTTATGTTTTATATATCCACCTTGAATAGATATCTCAATATTTGTTTCCATACTTCTTCCAAAAGTAACTATTTTTCTACCATTTCTTTTACATGTATCAACAATATGTTTTAATCTATAAATATTTGAAGCAAATGTCGCAATTATAATACGACCACTATGTCTTTCAAAAATTTCACTCAAAGCTTCATCTACTTTTGATTCACTAACACTCATTCCCTCATTTAAGGCATTTGTACTATCACTTAATAACATTGTAACTCCACGTGAACCAATTTCAGCCATTTTGTGTAAATTAGCAACAGGTCCAATTGGTGTAAAGTCAAATTTGAAATCTCCGGTTGCAACAATTATTCCGTTTGGCGTTGTAACACAGAAACCATGTGAATCAGGAATAGAGTGAGTTGTTCTAAAAAATTCAACTTGTATATTTTTAAATTTTACAATAGTTTTTTCCGTATAAATAAATAAATTTTTGTACCCAATATTTTTATCTTCAAGTTTTTTTCTAATTAATCCAACAGCTTGGTTTGGAGCATATATTGCTGGAATATTAACGGTTTGTAAAAGATATGGAATTCCACCAATATGATCCTCGTGACCGTGTGTAATAAATAAAGCTTTAATTTTACTTTCGTTTTTCTTTAAAAATGAGAAATCTGGGATTACATAATCAACTCCCATTAAATCTCCTTCTGGAAAAGTAATACCCGCATCAATAATTATAATTTCGTTATTATGCATTATACAATACATATTTTTACCGACTTCACCAAGTCCGCCAAGAGCAAATACTTTAGTGTCATCGCTATTAAAAAATTTCATATTAACTCCTTTCATTTCTGCAATCTAACTACATAATTATAACTGTTTTTTTTTACTTTGTCTAGTATTTTGATTTTAAACTAAAAATAATAACTTTTAAAATTGTAAAATCTTATATAAATACTAGAATTTTATTAATTAATAGTGTAAAATTAATAATGGTGATAGAATGAAAAATATATTATCGATATTTAAGAGATTTTTTTCATATAAATGGAGTCTTAATTTTATTTCGACAATATTTAAAAATGAAAAAATGGAAACTATATCAGATGATGGTTTTAATAAAATTGATTATGGATGTTTGACACTATCGAATTCATTTTTTGTTAAATTATGTTGCACAGTTATAATTATAATATTTGCTAATATTAATTTGGTTGATATTAAAGGTTTTAATTTGGTAGTTGAAGTGTTAAAACAAAACTTTTTTGTGCCAGTACTTTATTTATTGATTGGAATTGTTCCAAGTTTTATTATTTATACAACTAAAAAAAATAGATATGTTAAAAGATATCCACGACTTTATTATAATATGTTAATAATAGTTTTAATCTCTTTAATTGAAGTTATATTTTCGACTATTTATTTTATTTCTAGTTTTGGTAGTTCAAAAGTTTTAATTATTGCTTCTATAATTGGTTTAATCGCTAATATAGCAACATTTATAGGATATTTATCTATAAGTGTTGGAATTATTGACTTTTGTATTTTTACAAATAGAGTAGCATTAGATAAAAAAGTAAGCGCTAAAACCGATTTTGGTGATTATGTTGATTATTTTTAAATAGGGAGGTTATATGGGTTTTTTTGATAAATTAAAAAATGTCTTTAAAGGGCAAAGTGTAGAAGAAAAAAAAGTAACTGATTTATATGAATCAGGATTAGAAAAAACTAGGGAAGACTTTATATTTAAGTTAAATAGTTTGAACAAAAAGTATAAAAAAGTTAGTAATGAATATTTTGAAGAATTAGAAGAAATATTAATAATGGCTGATATTGGTGTAAATACGGTTATGAATTTTGTTGATAAATTGAAAAAAAGAGTTAAATCAGAAAATATTTTAAATGTAGAAGATTTAAAAGAAATAATTGTCGATGAAATGTTTATAATATATGTTAACAATGAAGTTATTGTTAATAAGATTAAATACGCTAAAGAAGGCCCTACAGTAATATTATTTGTAGGTGTAAACGGTGTTGGAAAGACAACTACTATTGGTAAATTAGCAAGTAAATTAAAAAATAGTGGGAAAAGTGTTTTAATGATTGCAGGTGATACCTTTAGAGCAGGTGCGGTAGAACAAATAGAAGAGTGGTCAAGCCGTGTCGGTTGTGAGGTCGTTTTTAAGGAAAATGCAGATCCTGCCAGTGTTATTTATGACGGAGTAACGAAAGCAAAAATGGAAAATATTGATGTTGTATTAGTGGATACTGCAGGAAGGCTTCAAAATAAAACAAACCTTATGAATGAACTTAGTAAAATTAATAAAGTAATAGGTAATATTATTCCTGATGCTCCTCATGAAACGTTACTTGTTATCGATGCTACTACAGGTCAAAATGGAATTAGTCAGGCTAAGAGTTTTAAAGAAATTACTAATATAACTGGTATAGTACTTACAAAACTTGATGGAACTGCTAAGGGCGGAATTGTTTTGGCTATAAAAGACGAGGTAAATTTACCAGTAAAATATGTTGGTCTTGGTGAAGGCGTTAACGACTTACAGGTTTTTGATATTGAAAAATATATATATGGATTATTTAGAGATTGGTAGTGATAGTATGAATAGTAATTTAGAACCTTTAAAAAATAATAAAAAAGATGAACAAAAAATTAGCTTAAAACGTGTTCAAGAAATAGCACTTTTAGGACAGGCAATAACTATATTAGCAATAATTGCGTCCTTTATAATGTCTAGATATGTTGCTGAATTAACAATTTTAGTAAACATTTATTTGGTAATTTTATCATTTGTTATGGCTTATACTAGTTATTCAGTTTACAAAAGAAAAGGTATGAGTATTGTTTATATCGTATTTGGAATTATGATTTTACTAAGTATATTAGTGGGTATTTAATGGAAGAACAAATTTTATTAACAAACTTATATGATTATTATAAAGAATTATTAACTAATAAACAGCAAAATTATTTTGAAGAATATTATTTTAATAATTTGTCATTATCAGAAATTAGTGAAAATTATAATGTAAGTCGTAATGCAGTCCATAAACAATTAAAAGAAATATCTTCTAAATTGTTAGAATATGAAGAAAAATTAAAATTATTGAATAAATCAAAAAAAATAAAAAAATTAATAGAAAATATTGATGAAAAATTAAAAAAAGAAATAGAAAGTTTAATATAAAAAGGGTGTTAAAATGTTTGGAAAAATTATATATATAAGTGATAATGTAGCGCATATTGAAATTCCAGAAGGAACTCCAATTGCTGAAAATTTAATGAATATGCATGTTATTTTCGAAGATGAAAAAAAGAAAATATTAGGTGAAATTGAGGATATAAGCGAAAAAATCATTAAAGTAGGATTTTTGGGTGAAATAGTAAATGGTAGATTTGTTGGTGGTGTCATTAGAAAACCAACTTTATCGGCAAGAATTAGAATTATAACAAAGGAAGAATTAGCTTTAATTATTGGTGAAGATACCCCAGGAAGTATGATATTAGGTAATTCTCCATTATATGATGACTGTCAAATAAGAGTTGATATTAACGATTTATTTAGTAATCATATGGCAATATTCGGAAATACTGGTAGTGGTAAATCTTGTGGTGTTGCAAGACTTTTACAAAATGTATTTAATAATCCTAATTTTTTGCCATATAAATCTAATTTCTTTATTTTTGATGCATATGGAGAATATCATAATGCATTTAAAGATATTAATAAAATAAATCCTAATTTACATTTTAAATATTATACAACTAATAAAACAGAAGCTGGAGAACAAAAATTAAAAATACCTTTATGGCTTTTAAATGTGGATGACTTAGCTTTATTACTTGAAGCAAGTAGTCACTCACAACTAACAATTATTGAAAAAATGTTAAAATTAGTTAAAATATTTTCACAATCAGACGAACAGTCTATTAAGTATCGTAATCATTTAATTGCAAAAGCTATTATGAATATTTTATATACAAATCAAACTTCTCCAAGTAAGAGAAATGACATTTTTTCTATATTAGCAACTTGTTCAACAGAACAATTTAACTTAGAAGCTCCAGTTCAAGGTATAGGTTATGTTAGAAAATTTCGTGAATGTTTTACAATGAATAAAGATGGACAATTTACTGAAAGTATATTAGTAACAGAATATATTAGTAGTTTTATTGATGAAGAACTTGAAAAATATGAACCAGTTAAACCTACATTCTATACATTAGAAGATATGGAAAAAGCTATGAATTTTACGCTTATTTCAGAAGGCCTTTTAAAGAATGAAAAAATGTATGATGAAGCAATTATGTTAAAGGTTAGATTACACGCTTTAGTTATAGGAGAGAATTCTGAGTATTTCAAAATGGATAGATATATGACAGTGGAACAATACATTTCTTCGCTAGTTGCTTGTCCAGATGGAAGAAAGGCTCAAATAATTAACTTTAACTTAGAAGATATTGATGATTCTTTTGCAAAAAGTGTTACAAAAATCTATACAAGAATGTTATTTGATTTTACGAAAAGATTGAATGTCAGAGCTTCAATACCATTTCATATATTCCTAGAAGAAGCTCATAGATATGTTCAAAATGATAATGATAAATTTTTACTTGGTTATAATATTTTTGATCGTGTTGCAAAAGAAGGAAGAAAATATGGTCTTATATTTAATTTAATTTCACAAAGACCAGTAGAAATTTCTGAAACTGTTATTTCACAATGCTCTAATTTTATAATCTTCAAAATGAACCATCCTCGTGATTTGGAGTATATTAAAAAAATGTTACCAAATATTAGTGCAGAGGTTGTTGAAAAACAAAAGAGTTTACAACCAGGTACATGTGTAGCATTTGGAAAAGCATTTAAAATTCCAATGATTATAAAAATGCAGATGCCAAATCCTGAACCACATAGTTCAAACTGTGATGTTGTTGCAAGATGGGTTAATTAATGAACGATAAATTATTGATACATATTCCTCATTCTAGTTTAAATTTTCCTAAGTTATTTTTGACTCGTGTTAATGATTTAGAAAAAGTTAACTCTGAAAATATTTTTATATCAGATTATTTGATTGACCAATTTATACCAAATGATGATGTAAATATTATTAAATTTAATTATTCTAGATTATTTTGTGATGTAGAAAGATTTAAAAATGATTCAGATGAACCTATGTCAAAATATGGCATGGGTTCTGTTTATTACTTAGATTCTAATGGTTATAAGTTTATTGATTATGATGAAGTTTATAAAAGAGAGGTTATTTGTAACTATTATGATAATCATCATAAAAAATTAGATAGTATGGTTACTGATATTTTAAATAAAAATAATATTTGCTATATTTTGGATTTACATAGTTTTTCTGATTTGTTTGTTAATAAAATGTTTAATTATAATGATACTCCAGATATATGTATTGGTGTTGAGGATGGAAAAACTGATTTAGAATTACTTAATATAACTATTAATCACTTTAAGGAATTCAATTATTCGGTTAAAATTAATTTTCCATATAAAGGTAGCATAATACCTAATAAATATTATTCAGCGAATGATAATAGAATAAAAACAATGATGATAGAGATAAATAAAAGAATATATTTAGAAAATAATTGTGTACCTGATAAGAAAAAATATAAAAAATTAAAAAAATGTATGAATTTATATTATATAAAATTAAATGATTATTTACAAAAAAATAAATAGTTCAAAATTCTATATTGTTTCATATACTATATACGAGGTGTTATATGAAATACAGAGAAATTTTAAATAAAATATATTCTAATTATAAAAAAAATGATAAGTTTGATTTAAATAGTTTTATAAAATTTTACAAAGAAAATAATACTAAAATTGTTAAGTTTAAAATGTTTGACAATATAGATGGTATTATTGTTGACCAAAATCATTTAATATTTATATATTTTAAAGATAAAGAGTCGATGGTTTTTAGTAAAGCACATATTGTATTTGATAGTAGAGCTATAATATATAATTGTGTATTAAATAATGGTGATATTGAATATCAAGAAACTATTGGAAGAGATTTTAGAAAAAGAGAGGATATTTATAACTTTAATGATATAGATATTGTAATTAATGATAATTTGCTTGATGAAGAATTTGAACATACAATAGAGAATATTGAATACTTAAGTTATCAAAAAAATAAACAAAAAAGGCTTAAAATATAGTCTTTTTTTTAATTTTATTATATAATTTAAAAAGGTGATTATAAATGTTTGAAAATTTAGGAGATAGATTACAAAACGCTATTAATAAAATAAAGGGTTATGGGAAAATAACTGAAGAAAATATTAGTGAAGTTACAAGAGAAATAAGACTTGCATTATTAGAGGCTGATGTTAATTATAAAGTTGTAAAAGAATTTATAAATAATGTTAAAGAAAAAGCATTAGGTGAAGAAGTTCAGAAAAGTTTAAGACCTAGTGAATTATTTGTTAAAATTGTAAAAGATGAATTAGTTGATTTATTAGGTGGTAATTCAGAACCAATTAATACTACTGGTAATCCCGCTATATTAATGCTTGTGGGATTACAAGGAAGTGGTAAAACTACTACTATAGCAAAATTAGCCAATTTTTTAAGAAAAAAATACAATAAAAAACCATTACTTGTAGCATGTGATGTATATAGACCTGCCGCAATTGATCAATTAAAGCAACTTGGTAGAGAACTTAATATTGAAGTATATTCAGAAGGAAAGGAAGATCCCGTAAAAATTTCGAGTAATGCTGTTAACTATGCTAAAGAAAATGGTTTTAATTATGTTTTAGTAGATACTGCAGGTAGATTACATATTGATGAATTGTTAATGCAAGAACTTGAAAATATTACAAATAGTATTAATCCTCAAGAAACAATTTTAGTAATTGATAGTATGATGGGACAAGATGCTATAAATGTAATTGAAGGTTTTAATTCAAAATTAAAATTAACAGGAGCAATTTTAACAAAATTAGATGGAGATACTAGGGGTGGGGTTGCCTTATCGGTAAGACACTTGACTAATGTTCCAATTAAATTTATTGGTATTAGTGAAAAAATGGATGGATTAGAAGAATTTCATCCTGATAGAATGGCTACTCGTATTCTTGGTATGGGCGATTTAATGACTATGATTGAAAAGGCTGAATCTGTTATTGATCAAGACGAAGTTATGAATACAGCTAAAAAAATGCAAAAGGGAAATTTTGATTTAGAAGATTTCTTAAGTCAATTAAAACAAATAAAAAAAATGGGCCCACTTGAAAATTTAATAAAGTTAATTCCTGGTGCTAAAAAAATGGGATTAAATAATGTTCAAATTAATCCTAAGGATATGGCTCATTTAGAAGCAATAATTTTATCTATGACACCTAAGGAAAGAAAGCATCCTGAAATAATTAAGGCAAGTAGAAAAATTAGAATTGCTAAAGGTTCAGGTAGAAGTGTTGAGGAAGTAAATAGGCTTTTAAAGCAATTTGAACAAATGAAAACTATGATGAAACAATTTAAAAATGGAAATTTTAAAATGCCATTTTAGAAAAAGATTAAATGAAAATTTCATTTAATCTTTTTATTTATATTGATTACTTATTGATTTATAAACATCGGTTATATTAGTAATGTGTTTATATCATTTATGTAATTTTTTATAAAATTAATGCTTTTTATATATTTTTTATAATAAATAAAATTAACAAGGCAAATCACATATTCAAAAAAATTCAATCGACATATCATAAAGTAGATAAGGGGGAATATGTTCATGTTATTTAATAAAAGATGTTGTGGAGCAATGCCACAATTTGGTTGTGCACCAATAATGCCACAAGATAACTGTTGTGACGGAGGTAATTTTGCTCAAGGAGCAATGCCACAATCAGATAGATGTTGTCAAAATATGAACCAAACAAGAGAACAATGTATAGTAGAACCAACTATTAATAAATGTATTGAAAAAGAATTTTATCATGAAGTACCACATGTATGTCCAATACATACACATGTAATAAATCGTCATATATATAATCATAGCTATACACCACAATACACTTGTTCAGAAGAAAACCAAGTTTGCAATATTGACAACGGACCATGTTGCAAATTTGTCTAAAGAATAGTCTACTATTCTTTTTTTTCTTGCTAAAAATAAATAATTTGATTATACTAGTAACAGGTGATGTTATGAAAAAAGTATTATTAAAATGTATTTTTATAATAATAATTTTGGTTGGTTATATTATTTTGAATGAAAATATACATGAAAAAAACTATGTCAATGAAATTGTATTAGAAAGTGATTCTATTACTAGTTATGATTGGGAATGTATAGTTAATGATGAATTTTTGAATATTTCAAAAGAAGAAAAAAATGGAAAATATATATTTAAACTATCTGCTAAAAAGAGTGGAATAACAGAAGTTCAATGTGTATATAGTTCTTCATTAAATAATAATGATAGTGATGTTGTAAAAGTATATAGTGTTCAGATTGATTCAAGAAAAAAAATTACTATTAATGATCCAAAGGACTATAAAGAATTCAAATTTGATACAGCATATGGCAATGTAAAAATTGTTGCTAATAATGCGTTAACTGCTACAGGATTTGCTGGTTCTAGTAATACTATTTTTTATTTAAAGGATAATAATTTATATTTATATGTCAATAATGGTGATGATGATTTATTGGCAGTTGGTGTAGATAAAATGTATTATGAAAATAACAATTCTCAAGTAATTACTGTGAAATTAAATAAAAATTCAAATATTATTAAGAATTTGCCTTACATAAATTATGTATATGATAATTAATAAAAAAATAGAATATTAAAATTTTATTCTATTCTGCCACATAACCAATCTAGTGAAATTTCAAATTTTGTTGCTATACTATAAGCAAAAACAGTTAATATTAAAGTTTTTCCATTTTCATAAGCACTAATAGTAGAGTGAGATGTATTTAATAATTTTGCCAAATCATTTTGGCTTAAATTAAATTTTTTTCTTAAATACAAAATTCTTTCACCTATTATTTTTTTATTTATTTTGTCGTTTATTTTTGGATAATTTTTGTCTTTAGATAAATTTACTATATAATCCATAGATAAATTATAAAAATTGCACAAGTCATTTAAGTGTTCTAAAGGAATGAATGTTTCACCTGTTTCCCATCTATTATATGTTGACTTACTAACATTTAGTTTTAAGGCAATTTGTCTTTGTGTAAGTTCACTATTTTCTCTTAAACTTTTTAATTTTTCAAAAATCATATACTACTTCACCTATATATAATTTTCTCATTAAATAAAATTTTATTAATTTTTGTCCCCTATATGCGACCGAATGTGTTATAATAAATACGAGGAGGAATATTATGAATTATTTTATAAGACAATATCATAAAATTTTAACGCAGTTAGAAAATTATAAAAAAAATTTAGTTTTGAGACAAACCAAATTTATTAATGATCAAGATATATATCTTAAATATTTTGATGAAATAGATAATTTATTATTGGATAAATATATAAAAATAGAAGAAATGTTAAATGAATTTAATGAACAAAATTATTAAAGTAAGATGGTTTATTAATTTCAAATGTAAGAATTTTTTTACTATTTGGATCTAGAATAATAAGTTTATTTGCATGTAAGCAAAAATAATTTGATTTGAAGTTTTTATCTCCATATTTTTTGTCACCAACAATACTATTACCAATACTTTGCATAGCAACACGAATTTGATTTTTTCTGCCTGTTTTAATTTCGATATCTAAAAGTGAATAATTTTGATTTGATTTGATAACTTTGTAGCAAGTTATAGCTTTTTTCCCTGTATTATTTTTTGTTGCAAAAACATATAAATTGTCAGTTTCTTTTAAATACTGAATAATTGTGTCACTGCTTTTTTTAGGAATACCTTCTACAATAGCTTGATATCCTCTATATTTAACTAATGAGTCCCAATTATTTTGGTATATACTTTGAATTTTTGTACTTTTAGCAAACATTACTATTCCAGATGTTTCCCTATCAAGTCTATGAATAACAAAAACTTTAGAATTTTTGTTATTTTTTTTTAAATATTCACTAACTAAATGATATAGTGTTTTTTCCTTTTCTTTATTTGTACTAATTGTAAGTAAATTAGATGGTTTATTAACTACGATTATGTTTTTATCTTCGTAAATTATTTCTATATTGTCATTTATTTTTGAATTAAAATTATTAATTGTAATAGAATCATTACATTTTAAATTGTAATTATATTGTGTTATCTTTTTATTATTAACAAGTATTTGATTATTTGCTAATTTCTTTTTAGCTTCTTTATGAGAATATTTTAATTCTTCTATTAAGTAATTTATTAAAATTGTATCTTTATTTACTATATAATTTTTCATATTTAACACCCAAAATAATAATACACTATAATTTAAAAATTTTAAATATTATTTTCTAAATATTCTTCTAAAGTTAAATTATTTTTAGTTATTTCTAAAGCAATTTTTCCTACATATCTATAATGCCATGGTTCATATTTAAATCCAGTTATATTTTGTTTATCAGAGGGATATCTTAATATAAAACCATAATTAGGAGCATTTTTTATCATCCAAGAAAATTCCTTTGTATTACTAAAATTATTGTAGTCGCCCTCTGAACCTCTTACATCAACTGCAAGTCCTGTTTGATGTTCAGAGTGTCCTGGTTTAGCAGAACAGGCGTTAGCATATTCACTACCATATTTTAATACATAATTGTCGTATAATTTTTTTTGATATTCAAAACTTCTATATGTTGATTCTGCTTTTATACTTAAATTTAATTTTTTAGCATTCTTACATAATTTTTCAAAGCATTCTTTAGCTTCATTTCTTAAATATTTAGTATCAACAGAATATAATTCATTAATTTTTTCTAAATTGCTAGGTATAAATTTTTGATACAACATATTATTTTTATTTACAAGTACTAATAAATCATCAGGATTTTCAATTAATTTTATATTTTTATAAAAATCATTCATTTAATCACCACTTAATTTTATGCGATTAATAAATTGGACATACTCATTATTTTTATTAAACCATATATTATGATAGAAGTTTTTACTTCTTTAAGGAGGAATTATATGAATAATAATACTATAAGCCTCGATTTACTTAAAATAGGAGATAGCGCTAATGTTGTAAAAATTAATTCAAACGATGATATAAAAAGAAGATTACTTGATATGGGAATAACTGAAAATAGCGTAATTAAATGTATTTTAGAAAGTCCTTTTAAAGATCCTAGAGCTTATTTAGTTAAGGGTGCCACTATAGCAATAAGAAATTGTGATGCGAAAGATATAACGGTAAGGTGTTGTAATAATGAATGAGTATGCGAAAATAATAGCTTTAGCTGGTAATCCAAATGTTGGAAAAAGTACTATATTTAATGCTTTAACTGGTTTAAAACAACATACTGGTAATTGGCCTGGAAAAACTGTAAGTAATGCAGTAGGAGAATATAAATATAATGATTCTTTATATAAAATTTATGATTTACCAGGTACTTATTCATTAGTATCACATTCTGAAGAAGAAGAAATAGCTAGAGATTTTATTTGTTTTGGTAATTCTTCTATAACTGTTATTGTTTGTGATGCGGTTTGTTTAGAAAGAAATTTGAATTTAGCTCTTCAAACTATAGAAATTAATGATAATGTAATTATTTGTGTAAATTTACTAGATGAAGCAAAAAGAAAAAATATTAATGTTGATTTAGATAAATTAAGTTCTATTTTAGGAGTACCTGTAATAGGAACTAGTGCTCGTAATAATAAAGGTTTAGACGATTTAATGTATGCGATAGAAAATTATGAGAATAAAAAGCATTATCGCATAAAGTATGAAAAATGTATTGAAGATGCGATTGATATTATTTATCCTTATATTCATATTAATAATAGGATAAACAAAAGATGGCTTGCTCTTAAATTAATTGATGATGATAAGAACTTTTTAAAATCATTAAAGAAAAATTTAGATTTTAATTTAGATAATGAATTGGAAGATAGAATTTTATATGCAAGGTGTTTTTTATCCGATAATGGTATAGAAATAACGGAGTTAAAAAATCATATCGTTGGAAATATTGTTTCAATCGCGCAAGAAATAAGTAGTAAGGTTGTAACTTATAATGATAAAAATTATAACGAAAAAGAAATGAAAATTGATAAGTGGGTTACTAATAAATGGACTGGAATACCACTTATGATTTTGTTATTGATGATTGTTTTTTGGATTACAATAGTTGGGGCAAATTATCCATCAGGATTACTTTATGATTTTTTGTTTTGGATAGAGGGATATTTGTACAAATTTTTTGATCTTTTAATGGCACCAAGTTGGTTAAGCGGAATTTTAGTAGGTGGAGTGTATCGTGTTTTAGCTTGGGTAGTATCTGTTATGTTGCCACCAATGGCTATATTTTTTCCATTATTTACAATTTTAGAAGATTTAGGCTATTTACCTAGAATTGCCTTTAATTTAGATAGATGTTTTAAAAAATGTGCAGCTTGTGGGAAACAAGCGTTAACAATGGTAATGGGATTTGGTTGTAATGCAGTAGGGGTAACAGGAGCTAGAATTATTGATTCAAAAAGAGAGCGATTACTAGCAATTATAACTAATTGTTTTGTACCTTGTAATGGAAGATTTCCGGCAATTATCTCAATTATAACAATGTTTTTTATAGGTTTTTCAGGAGGATTTTTATCTTCAGTATTTAGTGTTTTAATTTTAACACTAGTAATTTTAAGTGGAATATTTATGACATTTTTAGTTTCTAAAATATTATCTAAAACCTTACTAAAAGGTATTCCATCTTCATTTACTTTAGAATTACCACCTTATAGAAAACCACAATTTTTTAAAGTAATTGTTAGATCTATTTTTGATAGAACATTACTTGTTTTGGGAAGAGCTATTTCTATTGCAGCACCAGCAGGTTTAATTATTTGGATTCTAGCTAATGTGAATATAAATGATATTAGTATTTTGAAATATTGTACTGACTTTTTAAATCCTTTTGCGCAATTGATAGGTTTAGATGGTGTAATTTTAATGGCTTTTATTTTAGGATTTCCGGCAAATGAAATAGTAGTACCAATTGTGATAATGGGTTATATGGCAACAGGTAATTTAACAGATTTTGATTCTTTAGTTCAATTAAAAACATTATTAGTTGATAATGGTTGGACAATTCAAACTGCGATTTGTTTTATTACTTTTTCACTTTTTCATTTTCCATGTTCTACAACTTGTTTAACTATAAAAAAAGAAACTGGCAGTTTTAAGTGGACTTTAGTTTCTATATTGATTCCTACTATAATTGGTTTTATTTTATGTTTTACAATAAATTTTATTTTTAATCTTTTCTAATTAAAATAATATATGTTTATATTAAATAAAGAACAAACTTAAAAATTTGTTCTTTATTCTTTTACTGTTGGATTAAAATTTTCAATTGCTTCTACTAATTTAGGATGTCTTATAATAAAATGTATAATAGGGTTAGAACTTTTTGATAGAATAACATAATTATCTTTTAAAATAGTTATATTTATATTATTAAATATTTTATAGTCGTTAATAGTAATATTATAGTTTTTTAAATTTTTTGCGTATTTTTTTGTACTATTTAAGTGTTCTAAATATTCTTCATAATTATATTTTATTTTTTTTGTATAAAACATATTTTCTAGTTGAAGATATACATCATTAAAATCATTTTTATTTAATGAATAAATAATATCATTTATTTCATTATTTTTAAGAATTAATTTTATATTTTTTTCTTCTTCATTTTTATATAATAATATATTATTAATATCATGTTTTGGAATATTATTTCTTTTTAAGATTTTAATAAGTAGTTCATCATTTATAGTAAATAGAGGTAATGAAGAAAATATTCTTTTTCTATTACCTTTAATATTTGTATCATTTAGTAAAAATAATTTATATTCTTCTTTTTGTTCCTCTCTATAAATATTCATAAGAGAATTTGCTTTCTTTAGTAATAATTCTGATTTTTCTTTATAATATTCAACTTCTTTATTATTAGCTGTTAAATAATATTTTCCTCTTTCGTGAGATCCGTTAATACATTCACCCATTAAAGCAACACTACCAGATACATAATTTAAGTGGTTATATATATTTGTTTTATTATTTTTTAAATAGTAGGGTGTTATTTGACCTGTCATATAAATTGGAATCCAACTTTCAAGTCCTAACATCATTTCATTAAAAGGTCTATCTAAATTATGGATTATATTTAAGTGTAATCCTTTTTTTAGACACATCGCAATTCCAAACATCCAATTTTTACCAAATTTAATATCACTTGCCATATCTTCCATAGGCATATCACTGCACATAAACATATTTTCCATAGATTTTGACAAAACTGTACCTTTAAGAAAATCAAGTTCTCCTTTTTTCATTTCTTCTATGCCATAGTATGATTTGGTTTTTGCTTTATAAAATGGAATATAGGGTACCTTTAATTCATCAAATTTAATTGCTTTTATATAATCATTTAGATTAAAATTATCTAAATTTTTTAAAAACTTATCTATTTGATTATCATTAATTATTTTATTATTTAATATCCAATTTTTAATTTTTTCTTCATTTATTTCATTAATATTACAATTAAATAAAATACTTAAACTTTTTTTGGCGTCATCACTACTATATTTTTTTACTATATAACTAGTTAATTCATTTATAAATCCTTGTTTATTAGAAGGAATTCTATTACCGTTTCTAATTCTTGAAAGATATGATGCATCAAAATTTAAAAATTTAGCTAATTCACTAGCATTTATATCAAGACATATAATTAGTTTATTTAAGTTACATCTTATAATTTCAAAATCTATTTCTGTATTATTAATAGTTTTATTAAATTCAGTAAAAATGTCTTCTTTTTTATATTTTTCTTCTGAAAGTATAGATAAGGATTCACTAATTTTTTTTAAATTTTCATTATTAGGAATTCTATTACCACTTTTGTATCTACTTATTATTGATTCAGAAAGATTAGAGTATTTAGCGATATCTTTAGAACTACATCCAATTAAATTTATATACTTATTTAAAATATCATTAAACTTCATATTTAATCACCGTTTATAATATATCAAAAAAATCTGTTAAAAAAAATATTTTTTATAAATTAAATAAAAATTTACTAAATAGTCAATGACATTTTGACAATAATTCTTTGTAACTGTGTTTATTTATAATATACTAAATGTAACAAATTATGTAATTTTTGTTATTTTTATAATAAGTAGAGGAGTGATATTATGGCATTAATTAAATGTCCAGAATGTAAAAAAGATATCAGTGATAAGGCTTTGGTTTGTCCAAAATGTGGATATGAACTTAAAAGCGAAGGTACTTTAAATCAGGTTAAGAATAGTGTTGATTCTATTAAATCAGGAATTTTTAAATTTGATTATAAATTTATTCTTATAATTGCGGTATTAATTATTGGTGCATATTTTATTTTTAATCAAAATAAACAATCTAATTCTGGTGGTACTAGTACACCATCTAGTAATTCAGGATATTCAGTTTTTAATAGTTCTTATATGGGAATATCGTTTGAATACCCAACTGGCTATAAGGTTGCGACTGATAAAGATGGATTTATCTATGTAGCTAAAAATATAGATAATGAAGGGGCTTTGATTCCTTACATAATTATTGGAAGATATGATAATTATTATGACTCGGTTGCATTTTTAACTGATTTTACAAGTCATATGAGTCAACAATATAGTGATTTAATTTTGACTATTGATTTAGTTTCTGGAGTGCGTGCAGGTAGAACAGTATATGGTCTTGCATATAATTATACAAGTGGTGGTCATCTAGTAGTTGATAATAGATACGCAGTTACTATAAATAACAAGGTATATATGATTGGAAGCAAGGAAGAAAATGTAAATTCTGCCGAGATTAATGATGTAGTAGGACATATTCTAGATACAATAACAGAAGGAGGTAAGTAGTATGGCTTTAATTAAATGTAGTGAGTGTGGAAATGAAATTTCATCGAGTGCGAAATTTTGTCCTCAATGTGGAGCTAGTGTTGAACAACATTTTTGTCCAGAATGTGGTGTAAAATTAAAAGGAAATGAGATTAATTGTCCAGAATGTGGATTTCCTCTTACTAAAAAAACAGCGTCAAATATAATTACTGAGAATTTGGATAAAATAACAGGCGCAAAATCAGAAAATTATGTAACTTTTAAAGACTTATTTAAAGATACATTTAAAAAACATAGCGAAGAAGACTTAGATAATGTGTTTGTTTGTGGAAGCTCTAGTACGACTCCTAACGTAAAAGATGTTAATCCTAAAAAAGCAAGTGCTTGGGTATATTTTAAAATTTTTATATTTTTTATAATAGCTTACATTCCTACTAGAATTGGCTATATTAATTATGGTAATCTTAACTTTTTACCAGCAATGATTATGTTGGGTGCATTTGCTGTACCAGTTACAGTTTTAATTTTTTTCTATGAAATAAATCTATTTAGAAACATTCCATTCTATAAAGTAATAAAGTACTTTATTCTAGGTGGTGCACTTAGTCTAATTCTAGCAATATTATTTTTCTCATTAAACCTTAATACTGATATAAGTACATATTCTGGTGCTTTAATGGTTGGATTAATTGAGGAGGCAGCAAAAGCTGTCATAGTAGCATTTTTTCTGTTTAAAAGTAAAAAGAGTAATTATATTTTAAATGGTTTATTAATCGGTGCAGCAGTAGGAGCTGGATTTGCTGCATTTGAAACAGCTGGTTATATATTAAGATATGGTTTGACTGGTGGCGATGCCGCTATGTTACAAATTATAAAACTTCGTGGTTTCTTAGCTCCAGGTGGACATGTTGCGTGGGCCGCTATTGAAGGTGCCGCACTTATGTATGTTAAAGGATTTGAAAAATTAGATAAAAAACATTTAAATGATAAAAGATTTTTACTTATTTGTCTTATTTCAGTTGTTGAACACGGTATTTGGGATATGCCAATAGAAGCTCCATATTATTTAGTACCAATTGGACTTACGGTAGCTGCGTGGTTAGTTATAATATATTTTATTAATTTGGGTTTAAAACAAATTGATGATGCGAAAAAATTAAAAAATTAGAATTTAATTATTTTTGAATAAAGAAGGAGGAATTTATTTTGAAAAATAAAACAAGTGTTATAATCATAACTATTTTTTTAGTAGTAGTTATATCTTTAGTTATCTTTAATTTTACTAAGAAAAACAATAATAATTCTATAGATATTCCTAGTAAAAGTTTGGATGTTAAAATTGTAAAAAATGAGGTCTCAAATTTAACTCTTGAAGAATATACAAATGATGCACTTACAATGAAAAAACCTAAGGGTTGGGTTGTAGAAACAGGTGGAAGTGGTATATATTATGCGATAAGAGTATATGACCCTAGTGATAGTAGAAATCAAGTATTTTTAATGTTAAAAGTTCAACCGCTTTTAAAAAGTGATGCATCAAAATCATTTTGGCAAAATTATTATAATATGAGTGGATATAATTCCCAATATAAATTATTTGCGGATGCGATAGTTTTAGATAGTCCTAAAGTAGAAACATTTTATCAAAAATTTAATGAAATTTTCTCATTTGTAAAATCGATTGATCCAAGTTTTTCTACAATAAATTTTCCAACAATTAATAATTTTAAAACATTAGAAGAATTTGAATCAACAGCTTCAATGAAAAGTGTTGCTTTAGATAGTAAGGTTTTAAGAGCTACTTATAGTGATCAAGATAATAAAGAAGCAGAGGGTATGTTTTTAGCTTCTATTGTAAACTTTGGTAATAGTAATATGAATGGAGTAGATACCCTTTATTATATGGTGTATGACATAATGGCTATTACAACAGCTAAAGATGAATTTATAGATTATAAAGATATATTATTAGAGTCAATTAATTCAATAGATTTTAATAGTTCTTATGTACAAAAAACTATAGATGATGGTAATGCTCAAACAAAACAAGCTCTAGAATTAAGTGCTAGTATGCAAAAAGCCTTTGATTCATATATGAGTGCTTGGGAAAATAGAAGTAAATCATACGATATAATGAGTCAAAAACAAAGTGATGCAACTTTAGGTTATGAAAGAGTTTATGATACTGAAACAGGAGATATATATAAAGCATATAATGGTTTCACCGATGACTATGATGGTGAAAGATACAAATCAATAACTGATAATATGTACACTGAAAAAACTAGTGGATATATTGAAAAATAGGTGAATTATGAAAAATAAAAAAATTATTTTTATAGGTTCTATTTTATTTATTATTTTATTAGTATTTGTTTTATATTTAATAAATAATAAAGAAGGCTCTTCAAAAATATATAATGAAGATAAATTTGATAGTAAAACAGATACGGAACCAGTTAATTTACTTGAAGCTGTTTTGAAAAAAAATGGAAAAAACAAAATTGAAGCAGGTTATTCTACTTTTGCAGGTGGAGAAGTTTTAACAGAAGGAACATTTTTTATAGATTATGCATTTATTGTTAATAATAAAGCTTATATTTATGATCCTGAAAAATTAAAAACAGATGAACTTAGTTATAAAAAGGTATATGATATACCAGATAATATAAATGTAACTAATATAGGAATTCCGTTTGGAGCTGATATATATTTTTATGATGATATAGGAAATCAATACATTTTAAAGGATACTAATATAGATAATGATATAAAAAGTGGATATTTAAAATATGAAAAAGCTAATTATGAATTAAAAAATTATACTACTGAATTATATAAAATAACTGATAATATAAAAGAAAACTATGATATTAGATGTAACTTATTTTACGCAAAAGATAATATTTTGTATAAAATAAATTATGGTTATTATAATTTTATAGAAAAAAGGGATGTTCCTGATTCGTTAGAAAAAGTATCAGGTAATTATGAAAATCAAAAGATATTGCACATTTATAATGATAGAATAGTTAAAACTGATAAAGGTTTTTATGAATTGATTGAATATTCAGATAATGGAAATGTATATACAACAACTATGAAAATTGACCTGTTAACAAAATATTATGATGATGTTTTAACATTTACTTATGACTATGTAATTTTAAAAGATTATACATTAATACCAATAAATGATGTAATGACAAATAGAAGTCAAAAATATTTAAATGGATTTTATTTAGGTAGATTAGATGAAAAACCAGTAGAATTTGTAGAATAAATAAATTCTACTTTTTTATATCTATAATCATTTTATTTTTAGTAGAGAGAGTGTAAAAAAATTTGTGTAAAGTTACCAATCCATGGTAATAAAGATATTTGAGGTTGATTAGTATCAATCTCTTTTTGTTACTTAAATAATAACATAAATTAAATAATTTTCAAAGATCAATTTAATCGTTCAGGATATAATATATTTAATTCATTATAAATCATATCCCAATCAGGGCATCTAGTAGTCCATTTTTTCTCTACATTTTTAGTAGCTAAAAATAAGCATTTCATTAAAGAATTATCACTAGTAAATACTCCTTTTGTTTTAGTATGTTTACGATATGAACGATTTAAACTTTCTATCGCATTTGTTGTATACATTATTTTTCTTAATTCTTTTGAATAGTTAAATAATGTACAAATTGCTTCCCAGTTATCTTCCCAAACTTTTAAACTTGTTGGATAAATAGAACACCATTTGTTTTTTACTTTTTCTAAATTTTCTCTTGCTTCCTTTTCAGTATTTGATTTATATATAGTTCTTAAATCATTACAAAATTCTTTTAAATATTTATAAGAAACAAATTTAACCGAATTTTTGATTAAATGAACAATACATCTTTGTTGCATAGCTTTTGGATAAACAGCTTTAATTGCCTCGTTTATTCCATTTAATACATCAGAACATATAATTAAAATATCTTTAACACCACGATTTTTAATTCATTTAAAGTTTCTAACCAATATTTAGCTGACTCATTTTCTTCAATCCATATTCCAAGTACCTCTTTAAAACCATCAGCATTAACACCTAACATTACATAAGTTGCTTTTTTTACTATAACATTTTCTTGTTTAACATTAAAATGTATAGCATCAATAAATACAATTGGGTATACTTCTTTTAATGGTCTTTTTTGTCATTCATCTATCTCTTCTAAAACTGCATCTGTTATATTACTAATTATCATAGCAGAGAGTTGTATATCATAAATATCTTCAATAGAATCACTTATTTCTCTTGTAGATAATCCTTTACAATAAAGATTTATAACTTTTTCTTCAATTCCAGAAATGTCTCTTTTATTTTTAGGAACAATTTGAGGCTCAAATTCAGCATTCATCATAGTTTAAATAGTATCTTTAAACATATCTTTTATGCATAAGCAATATCATTTGCATCTTTAATATCATAATTTTTTAATAAATATTTAACAACTTCATTATTTTTATTTTCTTTCATACAAAAATCCTTTCTTGGTTCTATATTTCTATATTACCATAGAAAGGATTTTATCTTTACACAAAATTATTTACAGACTCATCAATATTTTTAATTTCTGTATCATATAACTCTTTATATTGTTTACAATTTTGTAGAAGTTGCTTATGATTTCCTTCTGCAATAATTTGACCATTTTCTAACATTAAAATTCTGTCTGCATTTTGTATTGTAGACAATCTGTGAGCAATAATTAAAATTGTGTATTCTTTTTGTAAATTATCTATTGCTTTTTGTATTTTTGATTGCGTTTCGTTGTCTAATGCACTTGTTGCTTCATCAAATAATATAATTTCAGTTTTTTGAACAAATGCTCTTGCTATTGCCAATCTTTGTTTTTGACCACCTGATAATGTGATTCCACCTTCACCAACAATAGTGTCATATTTATTAGGTAATGATTCTATATAATCATCTAAGCAGGCCATTTTACATGCATCTTTCATTTCTATATCGGTTAAATCCTGTTTTACAAGTTTTAAATTGTCTTTAATACTCATATTAAAAATATATGGATTTTGACTTACAATTGTTATATTTCCTCTAATCGAATTCTTGTCTAATTCTTTAATATCAATATCATCAATTGTTATTGTTCCTTCATAATTATCATACATTTTACATAAAAGATTAAAAATCGTTGTTTTACCAGATCCACTTTTTCCTACAAAAGCAACAGTTTCATTCGCTTTTACTTTCAAGTTACAGTTTTTAAGTACATTGTTTTTGTTATATTTAAATGATACATTTTTGAATTCAAAATCACCTTTTATATTGTTTAAATGTTTTTCTCCAAATACTTCTTTTTCATATTTTTTATCTTCAAAAATATCAAATATTCTTGTCGCAGATAAATTAAATTTTTTTATTAATTCGTGAAAACCAGTAACATTTTCAACAAAATTATTATATCTATTTCCAAAATTATAAATTATTAATCCAACTGCAACAGACATTGAACCAGAGTTAATAGATAGACCAATTATTAAAATCATTAAAAAAAACGAAATATCAGCCCAATACCATCTAACTATTAAATATGATAAATTGGTGTTTTCTATTTTATATCGTTCTATATTTAATTTTTCAAACTTATTTCTTAATTCTTTTAAGAAACTTTCTTCACCGTTTAACATTTTAATATCTTCTGCACCACGTACTATTTCTCCAGTAAAACCTGTTATACTATCATTGATTTTTCTATATTCTTTATCATTTTTATTATAAGCATTAATTCTTATTATTTCAATTATTAATCTAATTGTAAAAGCAATTAGTACAAAGATAAACATTGTTTTACTTAAAATAAAATATGTAACAATTACGCCAATGTTTGAAATAATTCCATTTATATATTTATTTAAATCAGTAAATATTGAAGAGATGTTTCTTGTATCTCCAACTAATCTTTGAATAAACATACCAGAACCATTTTCTTCTAATGTTTTATTATTTAACTTTAGTATTTCTGCTCCTAAATTTGATTGAACATTTATATATATTTGTTTAAATATTTTTTCATACAATTTACTTTTAAAATAATTTATTGTATCCCCAATTAAATGTGCAGATATTAAGATTACTCCAACATATATAAATTGTTCAATATTATTGTCAGTTAAATTAACTATAATACTTGCTGAAATAAAAGGATAAATTATACTTGCAATAATATTAAATAAACTAAGTATGAAATATAAAATTATTCTTTTTTTCTCACTTTTTGCATATTTCCATACAAATTTAATATTTTTTTTAAATTCTTTCACAAAACCACCTCAACTTAGTATATTTTAGCAATTGCAATAATAAAATTCTAGCCTTGAATTTTATGAAAAAATATGATATAATTTTTTAGACATTGTAATATGAAAAATGATGAAATTATGGAATCTTTAAATTAAAAAGAAAATTCAATTTAGCGATAAATATTAAAATTATCTAGTTAAAATGTTTCAATATGATATAATACTGTTATATGGGGTGTGATTTTTATGGAAAATCTAGATGAATATTTAAACCAAGATATTTTTAATCCAAAATATTTATTTCATGGTAGTTCTAAATTATTAGAAAAATTAGAGCCGAGACAATCAAAAGATAAATATAATGCAGAAAATGAAGATTGTGCTATTTTTTTAAGTAGTTGGTTTATTAATGCTGCTGCATATGCTTTTAGAAGTAAATTAAAAGAAATAAATGAATATTATAGCTTTAGGATGAATAATAATGGAACTTTACCTGCTATGGAATATGAAGTTGAAAATATCCCAGAAAATTTATTTGAGTATATTTATGTATTAAAAAAGAAGAGGATATTATTAAAGATAGTTATGAATATACTACTCAATATAGATGTTATCATGAATTAGAACCAATAAAAGTTATTAAAGTCAATTTTGATTATTTTGAAAAATATTTTCAAAGAGTAGAACAGAAACAAAGAAAAAAATAAGATTATGTATATAAATAAAAAAGATCTTTATATTCAACTAAAATTTTTTGTAATGTAGAAGAATTTATAAAAAAATATATAAACAAGTACGTAAAAACAAGTACGTAAAAAAATATAATTAATCTACAAAATACTATTTATTTTTTGTATGTTTTCAAAAATCATGTATGATGGAGAGTTGTTTGCATAGCCAGTAAATAATTTTGTTAAAGATAATGCTTTTATATGTAAAACAGTTGTTCTATGCATCATCAAGTATAGAAAATAGTTCTAAATTACTAGAAGAAATGACTAAAAGATGAATTCGTTGAAATTTAAAAAAAGTTATGATAAAATGAAGGAAGCTAATTTTAAATAGGTGTGAATAATTATTAAAATATTGTAAAAACAAAACAAAAATAATTTATATAATTTTTGATTATAATTATGCTATAGTTTAGGAGGCTAATTTATATGAAATATGAGAATGACTTATTTATAATTAATTATAATGAATGTGATAAAGAATATATTGATGAATTAATTTCTTATTTAAATAAAGAAGCATATAAAATAATGAATTTTTTTAATTTAAAAAAATTAGATAAAAAATGTATTATAAAATTTTATTCTACAAAGAAAGACTTTGACTATAATGCTTATTATAAAGTATATAATGAACAATCACCGGATTTTGCGATTGGATTTGCAAATAAAGGAATTATTTATTATGTTTCTTATAGCGATTATAAAAATATAGAAAAGCATAAAAATGATTCATTTGATTATTTTAAAAAAACACTTGTTCATGAATTTGTTCATCATTGCAATTATTTATATACTAATATATGGAATAGACCATTATGTGAAGGGCTAGCAGTATATTTAAGTGGTCAACAGGAAAATAATATGTATGAATTTAATATATCAAAAGAAAATCTTTTCTTTGGTAGAATTAATTATAGGCAGTATTACATGTTTGTTAAATATATAATTGAAAATTACTCAAACGATTATTTTTTAAAATTATTAAGTGATGAAAATTTTCAAAATAAAAATTTAGATATTCTTTATGATGAGGCAAATGAATATTATAGAAATTATTTTAATGAATTAAACACAAAATGTATAAAAAAATGATTAAACTGTTCAATCATTTTTTTGTAATAAGAAATTTATAGATAAAATTACAAAAAAAGTTTTAAAGATTATTGATATATTAAAGAATTTATTATTGTAATAATTTGAATTATGTAGAAAATTTATATAAAAATATTATGTAAAATATAAACTCAAACTTTTGTAGGTGGAGAAGTTTTAACAGAAGGAACATTTTTTATAGATTATGCATTTATTGTTAATAATAAAGCTTATATTTATGATCCTGAAAAATTAAAAACAGATGAACTTAGTTATAAAAAGGTATATGATATACCAGATAATATAAATGTAACTAATATAGGAATTCCGTTTGGAGCTGATATATATTTTTATGATGATATAGGAAATCAATACATTTTAAAGGATACTAATATAGATAATGATATAAAAAGTGGATATTTAAAATATGAAAAAGCTAATTATGAATTAAAAAATTATACTACTGAATTATATAAAATAACTGATAATATAAAAGAAAACTATGATATTAGATGTAACTTATTTTACGCAAAAGATAATATTTTGTATAAAATAAATTATGGTTATTATAATTTTATAGAAAAAAGGGATGTTCCTGATTCGTTAGAAAAAGTATCAGGTAATTATGAAAATCAAAAGATATTGCACATTTATAATGATAGAATAGTTAAAACTGATAAAGGTTTTTATGAATTGATTGAATATTCAGATAATGGAAATGTATATACAACAACTATGAAAATTGACCTGTTAACAAAATATTATGATGATGTTTTAACATTTACTTATGACTATGTAATTTTAAAAGATTATACATTAATACCAATAAATGATGTAATGACAAATAGAAGTCAAAAATATTTAAATGGATTTTATTTAGGTAGATTAGATGAAAAACCAGTAGAATTTGTAGAATAAATAAATTTTACTTTTTTTATATCTATATTTAGAAAAAGTATGATATAATTCTTTTGTAAGTAATGTTAGTGAGAGGTAAGTATGAAAATAACTTTAAAAAAAATAATTTTTATGATATTAATATTTATAATTGTTGGAGTTTTGTTTTTTATATTAAAAAATAATATTAATAATCAAGAAAAAAATCTTAGAAATCTTCTAAAACAAATGGGTAGTGATTTTTATGAAAATTATTATTATGATGCTTTAGATGATGATGTTTCTATAAGACAAACTTTCTTAAAAAAGTATGAAACAATTGGAATTAAAATTAACTTAGATAATTTATCTAGATATAGTGCTTTAAATAATAGGGATAATTTAGAAAAATTTGTTAATAACAAGACTAATCAGGAGTGTGATAAGATAGATACAAAAGCTATTATATATCCGAAGTATCCGTTTGAAAAAAAATCGTATGAAATAGATGTAGAGTTATCTTGTGGTTTTGATGAAAGTAAATAATTACTTTCTTTTTTTGAAAATTTTTAAAAAGTGTGGTATAATTAAAAATAGTAGGAAGGTATTGATAGTTGTATGTATAAGAATAAAAATTTGATTATATTAATATTTAGTTTAGTTTTGTTTTTTGTATTTTATCCTGATGTTTTTGCTCAGGAGATATCAGAATTTTCTTGTACAGATGATTATCAAGAATTTATTGCGCCAACTTATGGAAATTATAAAATAGAATTATGGGGAGCTGCTGGTGGTAGAAACTTAGTTGATAACGCATATACTAATACAACATATGCAAAACTAGGTGGTAAAGGTGCTTATACTAGTGGTGTTATTACTCTTAAGAAAAACGAAAAAATTTATGTTTATGTTGGATGCAAAGGGCGAGATGCTAAGAAAGCTACTATTGTCGCTGGCGGATATAATGGTGGAGGTAGAGGAGATCACGATCACTCTGATGATGAAGCTTCTGGTGCTGGTGGAGGTGCTACAGATGTTCGTTTAGTAAAAGGTGATAATTGGGATGATTTTACTTCTTTAAAAAGCCGTATTATGATTGCTGGTGGAGGCGGAGGAGCTTCTTACGAACTTCGTGGTGGAAATGCTGGTACGCTTTCTGGTGAGGACACTCTTTATAGTAAAGGTGGAACTCAAACCACTGGATATAAATTTGGAATTGGACAAGATGGAGTTTATGTAAATTCTAATGTCGATGTTGCCGGAGGTGGAGGCGGATATTTTGGGGGATTTGCCAAATCTTCAGGAGCTTCTAATTCTTATAAAACAGCTGGTGCTGGTGGTAGTTCGTTTGTGTCAGGGTGTACAGGTTGTACTGCTATTTCTGGAAATTCTACTGAAGATAATATATATTTCTTAAATAGTAATATTCATTATAGTAATTATAAATTTAGTGATATTGTTATGAAATCTGGTAGTGAAGAGATGCCAAACTATTTAGACAATAGTGTTATTACTGGTAATAGCTCTGATGGACATGCGAGAATAACTCTTATAAATGGGATTTCTCATTTTACTAAATTAGATATTGAAAATGCTACTATTGTTCAAAAATTAGAAGATTCTGTTTTTGAATATGATGTAATTATTCCAAATGATAATTTTTCGACAACTATTAATTATGAAACATCAGTAAAAAATGTAACTGTATTTGGAGCTGGAAAGGTTACATTAAAAGATGGAAAAGTACATATGGTAAGTATTATAGACAATGATACTGGTGATATTACAATATATAATATTACGCCATCTTTAAAGAAATCTACTTTAAAATCGATTTCATTTAGTGAAAAACAATTTGATTTTAATCCTGATCAATATGAATATACAATAGAAGTACCTTATAATATTTTTGACTTAACGCCTATTATAGAGACTTATGATAATACTACTTATACTATAGAAAAATCTACTTTAAAAATTGGAAATAATTTAGTAAAAATAAATGTAAGTACTCAAGGTATGGAAAATTCTACTTATAAATTTTATGTAAAAAGACAAGAAAGCAATAATCTTAAAACTATATATGAATCAACAGGCTCTTCCGAAGAATACGTTGTACCTTATTCTGGTTATTATGAAATAGAGTTATGGGGAGCTGCTGGTGGCCGAGGTAGAACTAATTATGTATTAGATAAATATGGTGGTAAAGGTGGGTATACAAAAGGTACTATCTATCTTGAAAAGGGTACTATTCTTTATTTTTATGTAGGTGGTAAAGGCCTTAATGCTGCAAGTGTATCTAGATGTGTAGGTGGACTTGGAGGATATAATGGTGGAGCTCAAGGTGGAATTGATGGAAACTGTGATTCTAATCCTGAACCTGGTGCCGGAGGTGGTGGAGCCACTGATGTTCGTTTGGTAGGAGGAGATTGGAATAATATTGATTCACTAAAAAGCCGTATAATGGTTGCCGGAGGCGGAGGAGGAGGAACATATTCTTATGTTGGTTCTTCAGCCGGTGGACTTAATGGGTATGCTGGAGGAGCGGCTAAAACTTTCGCAACTCAAATATCTGGTAATGCATTTGGATATGCAACTATGGTTTCTAATTCAGATTATACTGGAGGACCAGGAGGTTCTGGAAGTGGATATTATGGTGGTATAACTAATAAAAGTGATTCTGCATCTGGTGGAGGAGGTTCCAGTTTTATTTCTGGACATGCTGGAAGTATAGCTATAAATGAAGATGGAATTCCAAAGACAAATGTATATACTGTACTTGATAATTCTATTCATTATTCAAATTATAAATTTGAAGATACAGTTATGATAGATGGAAATGGATATGAATGGACAACTAAGAAGGAAACTCAAATTGGAATGCCTACATTTGATGGAAAATCAAAAATGAATGGTAATGAAAATTCTGGTTATGCCAAAATAACTTTTTTAGGACGAGGAAAAGAAGATACGTTAGATTTCATTGCTTTGAGTAGTGGTACATTAGATCCAGTATTTGATCCTGATACAAAAGAATATAATGTTACTCTTGATTCATCTGTTTCACAGTTGACTGTTGACGCTACATCTTCTAATCCGGATATAGCGATATATGGTTTAGGAGAATATGATATTCCGTCAGGAAAAACTGATATAAATATTCAGCTTACTTCTGTAAATGGAAATGTTAATTTATATACAATTCATGTAACAAGAGACGCAAATAGTAACAAGTATTTATCTAATGTACTTATCAATGGTATAAAATATGATTTATTTTCACCTAGTAAATTCGAATATAATATTGAACTTCCTACAAGTATTAATTATATTGATTTAGAAGTAATTAAAGGTTCTACAAGTCAAGAGGTAACTGGAACAGGTAAGTTTGAATTTAGTAATAATTCTATTTCTAAAACAATTTTAGTTGTATCTGAAGATAAAAATGAAAGTCAACATTACATATTTAATTTTACAAGAAAAAAGAGTACTAAATTAAAAAGTATTGATCTTGGTAATGAACTAATAAAAAATTTTGATTTTGGTTCTGATATATATGAATACAATATAGAAATTCCTAATAATATATTAGAGTTGAATATTAATACCATTGCTTATTATAATGGTGCATCTATTGAGATAATAGGCGGCCACTATTTGGAAAAAAGTGGTGTTATAACTGTAACTTCTAAATTAGAAGGTCTAGAAGATTCTGTTTATAAAATTAATTATACAAAAACTTCTGATATTGATGTTCCCGAAAATTTATATGAGTATACTGGTGATGTTCAAACATTTACGGCATTATATGGTGGAAAATATAAAATAGAATTATGGGGAGCTGCTGGTGGACGTGGAAGAACTAATTATGTATTAGATAAATATGGTGGTTCTGGAGGTTACACAAGTGGTGAAATAGTACTTAATCAAAACCAAGTTTTGTATGTTTATGTTGGAGGTAAAGGAAAAGATTCAGCAAGTGTATCTAGATGTGTAGGTGGACTTGGAGGATATAATGGTGGAGCCAAAGGTGGTATTGATGGAAACTGTGATTCTAATCCTGAACCTGGAGCTGGTGGCGGAGGAGCTACAGACATTCGTTTAGTTGGTGGTATTTGGAATGATACTGATTCATTAAAAAGCCGTATTATGGTTGCTGGAGGTGGTGGAGGAGCCACTTATAATGTTACCGGTTCATCCGCTGGTGGATTAGAAGGATATATTGGAAATAAAGGAAAATCGGCTGCAACTCAAATATCTGGTAATGCATTTGGATATGGCACTATTGTTTCTGATTCGGATTATACTGTTGGCCCAGGAGGAGCTGGAAGTGGATATTATGCTGGTACAACTAGTAGAAGTGATGGTTCATCTGGTGGAGGTGGATCAAGCTTTATTTCTGGACATGCCGGAAGTATAGCCATAAATGAAGATGGTAATCCTAAAACCACACTTTTTACAACTTTAAGTGATTCATATCATTATTCTAATTTTGTTTTTACTAATACTGTTATGATAGATGGAAAAGGGTATAATTGGACTACTAAAAAAGAAGGTGTAACTTCTATGCCAGATCCTTATGGGGGATATTATAAAGATGGTACTGGAAATTCTAAAGATGGCTATGCTAGAATAACTTTATTATCTACTTTAAGTAGTAATAATTTCTTAGATTCTCTTACAATTAACGATGGTGATATTTCGATTGCATTTGAGCCTTGGATTACAGAATATGATTTAAATCTTGAAGAAGATGATAAATATATAAAAATTTCTGCTAAAGCGAAAGATGAAGATGCTGTTATTAGCGGTTTAGGTACTGTCACTGTGCCACCTGGCAATAGTAAACAAACAATCTCTGTTACAGCAAGTGATGGAAGTGTTAGAAATTATGTATTAAATATAAATCGTAAGGGTTCGAGTGACCCATATCCTTTAGACATACAAATAAATAAAATGAATCCTTATTTATGTCAAAAAGATTCTCATTATTGTAATTATACTTTTAATAAAGATACAACTAATTATGAAATTACTTTACCTTTTATGCTTAATGAAGTTGAGGTAAAACCTATTTTAAAATCAGAATATCAAAGTGTTATTTATAGAAAAGTAGAAGCTGATAATACAACTGAACTAGAAAATGGTACTTTTAGTTTAACAAATGATATAAATACTTATCAAGTAGAAGTTACTAGTGAGGATGGAACTCAAAATATTGTTTATACATATGTATTTAAAAGAGATATGACGGGTAATAATAATTTAACTAGTTTAAAAATTGTTAATCCAGATATTGAAATTGATTTTGATCCATATAAATATGAGTATTATGGAACAATTACTTCAGCTTATACAAATTATGATATTGAAGCAATTCCTGAAAGTAGTGATGCAAAAGTTTCTATTACAGGAAATACTAATTTGGTTTTAGGAATTAATGATGCTATGGTAATTGTTACTGCTTCTAATGGTGATACTAAAACTTATTTACTTCATATTTATAAAGAGCAAGATAGTAATGTGTTTTTGAAAGAATTAGAAGTTGTTGGAAATGGAAGTTCTTTAGAGTTATCACCACAATTTAATAAATTGTTAAATGATTATGTTATAAGTGCTCCTTCAAATGTGAAATCTGTTACTATAAATGCAACTCCCGAAAGTGGCAGTGCATCTGTTACTGGATTAGGTAATAAAGTTTTAAAATCTGGTATAAATAATTTTAGTGTTCAAGTAACTAGTGAAAGTGGAGATGTTAATGTTTATAATTTGACAATTAATAAAGATAAGAATTTTAATCCACTACTTTCTAATATTGAAATAGATGGATATACTTTTGAAGAAGAATTTAGTCCTACAAATTATGAATATTATTTAAAAATACCAAAGGATGTTACTTCGCTTGATTTAAATGTTACTCCACAGGAATCTACTACAAATTATAGAATTAGTGGGAATCGTAATTTAGTAAAAGTAAATAATACTATTACAATTCATAGTGTTGCTGAGAATCAAACCTCAAAAGATTACTATATATATGTATCAAAACCTCTTTCATCAAATAATTATTTGAAAGATATTAAGTTAAGTACAGGCACCTTAAATGAAGAATTTAATAAAGAAACACTTGAATATACTATGGATATTTCAAGTGATGTTGAGAGTATAGATGTTACCGGAATTTTGGATGATTCAAGTTCAATTATAAAGGGTAATGGTACATATTATTTATCCACAGGTGTAAATGTAATTAAACTTGTTGTTCAAAGTGAAACAGAAGAGGAACGTATATATACTATAACAATAAATAGGGATAAAAATGATGATGCTGGTTTAAAAAAGGTAAATAATAGCGCAGGTAGTAGTGTTATACTAAATGATACAGAAGAATACCAATATTTGATTAATGTTCAATATGAGGTAAATCAAATAGAGATAAATGGTATTCCAAATGTATCAACATCAACAGTAAATGGTAATGGTACGTATTCATTAAAGGTTGGAAATAATGATATTGTTTTAAGCGTTCAAAGTGAGAAAGGAACAGTAAAGACATATATTGTTAGGGTCGTAAGAGATTTATCCTTAAATGATGATTTGAAATATTTATTTGTTAAAGAAGGCGCTCTTTCTCCTAGATTTCAAGATACAACTATTTTATATGATGTTAAAATTCCTTCTAATGTTGATAAATTAACTATTGATGCTATTACGGAAGATGAAAATGCTACGTATGAAATTATTGGTAATCAAGATTTTGTTGAGGAAACTGAAAAGGAAGTAATAGTTAGAGTTACTGCTCAACGTGGAAATACTAAAGATTATAAATTGCGAGTTGTTAAACAAAAAGTAATAACTGAAGAATTTTATTTAGATTCTTTATCTATAGATTCTGGTATCTTAAATCCTACTTTTGATCCTAAAACTCAACTATATTATGCGTCTGTTGATTATAATGTTAATGAGATTACTTTAACTGGTGGCACTAATGATCCAAACGTTAGAGTATATGGAAATGGTACATATTCTTTAAATGTTGGGAAAAATCCACTTGCTATTTCTATAATAAATAGTGAGGGTCTTCAAAAAGATTATCAAGTTATCGTGACAAGAAAGGAATCTGATGATGCTACATTATCTTCACTTGTAGTAAAGGGTAATAAATTAAACCCTAAGTTTAATAAGAATATTGATAATTATACTTTAACTACAAGCAAATCTTTTCTAGAGTTTACTACAATTAAAACAACAGAAAATGATGCCACATATGAAGTAATTGGTAATAAAAATTTTACAACTGGTATAAATACTGTAACTATAAGAGTTACTGCTCCTGATAAAACAAAAACTCATGATTATGTACTTTCTGTAAATAAAAGTGCAGATACAAACAATAATTTAGCATCTTTGAGTGTTCTTGGTAATACTTTAATACCTAATTTTCATAAAGGTGTAACAACATATACCATCAATGTTTCAAATGAAATAAACAATGTTGTTATTGAAGCTACACCAGAAGAGAAAACATCTACGGTAACAGGAACAGGGTCACAACAAATTAATGTTGGTACTAATAAAATTGATGTTGTTGTAACAAGTGAAGCAGGAACTCAAAAAAAATATACAATTATTGTTACAAAAGATGAATCAGATAACAACTTTTTGGCAAATCTTTATACAAGTGAAGGAATTTTAACTCCAAATTTTGATAAAGAAATATTAGAATATAATATAAATGTTCCTAATGAAGTTGATGAGATAGAAATAGATGGTAAATTAGAAGATTTATCTGCATCTACAAATGACTTTAAATTATATTCTTTAAATGAAGGCGATAATTCAATTTATATTACTGTAACAAGTCAGGCTGGAAGTGTACGTATATATAAAATAAATGTCAATAGAGAAGAAAAAGTAAGTTCTTATTTAAAGAATTTAGAAATAGAAAATTATGATTTAGATCCCGAGTTTGATAAAGAAAATTTTGAATATTTTATTAATGTTAATAATGAAACAACAAAATTAGATATTTCTTTAGAAACAGAAGATGAAAATGCTAATGTTGAAGTATCTGGAAATGAAAATTTTTCTGTAGGAATGAATATAGTTACAATTACAGTAACAACAACGGATTCGACAACTTCAACTTATGAAATTTATGTTAATAGGAATTTATCTACTAACAATTATTTAAGTAGTATTGAATTATCTAGTGGTACATTGAACCCAGAATTTAATCCAAATACAATGAATTATGTGGTAGATGTTGAAAATAATATTTCAAGCATAGATATTAATGCAGTAGTGCAAGATTCACAATCAGTTGTAACAGTTGGTAATGGAACTCATACTTTAATTACAGGAGAAAATGAAATTGTTATTAAAGTTAAATCGGCAATAGGAGTATATAGAGTATATACACTAAAAGTAAATAGAAAAAAATCTGATAATAATTATTTATCAAGTTTAATTGTTACTTCTAATAATAAAAATATACCAATAAATTTTGAAAAAACTAATAATAATTATTCAATAAATGTTGATAGTTCAGTTGATTATATCAATATAAAGGCGTTTTCTGAGGAAAAAAGTTCTACTGTAAGTAATATAGGTACTAAAAAAATAAATTTAGGAATCAATAACTTTGAAATATTAGTTACTAGTGAGTCTGGTCTTGTAAATGTATATAAGTTAACTGTAGAAAGAAAAGCTAGTAGTAATAATAATGTTATTTTAATAAAACCAAGTGTTGGATTATTAAATGTTTCATTTGATCCAAAAATAAAAGAATATACATTAAATGTAGATAAAGATGATAATTTACTTTCCTTTGATGTTAACTTAGAAGATAGTAAAGCAATTGTTACTGGTTACGAAGAAAAAATTATTACTGATGGAACAAGTGTAAGAACAATAACAGTAACAGCAGAAGATGGCAGTACAAATATATATACTTTTAATGTAATAAAAGAAAATCAAAGTGAAGCTAGATTATCTAGTTTAAAAATAAAAGGTTATGAAATAAATTTTGATAAAGATAAATTTATTTATAATATAGAAGTAGCTGGTAAAAAAAGTAAATTACTAGAAAGTGAAATAGAAGCAATACCATTAGATAATGAAGCAAATGTAAATTTGATGGGTGATATAGAATTATTACGAGATATAAATAATAAATATATTATTGAAGTTATTGCTAAAGATGGTTATACGACACAAGAATATATATTAAATATAACTAGAGGTCCTATATTAGAAAATATTACTGTAAATAAAAATTTGTTTAAAATAGTAGAAGGTGAAACAGATACTATTTTAGTAACTACTGATCCTTTAGATTTTAAAACTGATATAAAATATGAAGTAGAAGATGATAGTATTGTAAGTGTTGATGATGCTGGATTAATAACAGGTTTAAGTGTAGGGAAAACTACAATTAAAGTAATAGCAGTAGAAGATGAAAATATTACAAAAACATTAAATATAGAAGTAATACCAAAAGAGATAAAGAGTTCATATAGTATTAATAGAGATGAATATAAATATATAATTGGTATGGATGCTGGAATAACTGTTGATGATTTTTTAACAAGTATTGAAAATGATAAAGAGTATACAAAAATTTATAATGGAGAAGAATTTGCTGATAATTCTGAAATAATTAAAACAGGACAAATTATAAAACTAGAAATAAATGATAAAGTATATGATGAATTGATAATAATTGTTAGAGGAGATATTAACGGTGATGGAAAAATAAACATATCTGATAGTGTTATATTGCAGGATTATGTTTTGCTAAAAGAAAAAATAACTGATTATAGAGAATACTCAATGGAATTAACAAAGGATGGGAAAATAAATATATCTGATACTGTTAGACTTAATGAATATATTTTAAAGAAAATTAAAACTTTAAACTGAATTTGTTAAATAGAAAAGCACTAAAATTTTATTAGTGTTTTTTTTGTCGATTTTTGTAATATTTCGGTTTACAAATAATATACATTTTGTTATAATATAATTATAATAAGTAAAGTATAGTTAGAAGTTGGGAGAGCTTGAAAATGAAATTAGTAAAAAAAAATAATTTTTTTCTGTTATTTATTATAATGTTATTTTCTTTTGGATTTAATGTTATATCTGTAAATGCAGAAGGTGAACATCAATTTTCATTAAAGGTTTATGATTGGAATGCTTTTGATAATGATTGGGAAGGTTCTGGTACGGGAGAAGAAATTTCTAATAATGGTACTATAGAACCTGGTAAAGTATATAAATTATCTATTTATTATATTCCAGGAACAATTACAGAAGTAGGTATGCAAATGGGGATTAAGTATAATAATCTTTTAATTGAACCGATGTATGCAGATGGTGAATTGTATACAGAAACTGATATGTCAACAACATACCAAGGTGGTATATGGCCTGCATCAGGTACAACACCATCCGCAAAAAAGAAAACAAATTGGCAAGTATTGTCAAATGATGCAAGTGATGAAAGTATGTTTACATTTATGGCTACGGATACAACAACTTCAAATGCTCTTGAAACAGAAGGAGAAATTGCAAGTGTGTATTTTAAAGTAAAAGATACAGTGACATCAGGAACAAATATAATTTTTGAATATGATGATGAATATACAGCACTTAATAACGATAGACCTAAAGTAACATCAGGAATAAATTTAACAGTTCAAACAGCTTTAAGTTCTAATTCGGCACTTCATACATTAAGTGTCACAAATAGCGAAACAACTTATAATTTAACCCCAACTTTTACAGCAGATGATAATACAATTAAAGAATATAGTACAGTTGTACCTTCATCAGTAACAAGTGTTGATTTAAGTGCAACAGCAACAGATTCTAATGCCAGCGTGTTAAGTGGCGGATTGGGTATAAAAGAATTAAATATTGGAAATAATGATTTTAATATAGTTGTAACCGCTGGGGATGGTTCAATTACTACTTATAAGGTGTCAGTTTATAGATTAAATGATGATGCTACATTAAAATCATTAGATTTAACAAATAATGTTAATATTGGAGAATTTAATAGTGCAACTACTGAATATGAGGCAAGCGTACCATACGCAACTAAAAATACAGTTGTAAGTGCAACAACAACAGATCAAAATGCAAGTATTAAATCTGGAACTGGAAGTTTTGAATTTACTAATTGTGGTACTACTCCTAATACTAAGGAAATAATAGTAAATGCTGAAAACTGTAAGGAAGAATATGCAAGTGTTCCAAATAATGCTTGTACTACAAAAACATATACAGTAACAGTAAATAGAGAAAATCCTTCTAATAATAATTATTTAAGTAATTTAAAAGTAAATGGACAAACAGTAACTGATTTTAATAAAGAAAAATTAGAATATACATTGGATGATGTAAAAGGTGATGTTTCAAGTATAGAAGTTTCAGCTACAGCCGAAGATACAAAAGCAAGTGTAGTAGGAACTGAAAATAAATCACTAAGTATTGGTGATAATAGTATAGAAGTAGTTGTAACAGCAGAAGATGGATCAACTAAAATTTATACAATAAAAGTTAAGAAGTTATCAAATGATATAGCACTTAAATCATTAACTGTAACAAGTAACCCTATGGGAACATTAACTCCAAGTTTTGCAAGTACAACTTATGCTTATACATATAATTATGATGCAACAGTAACAAGTTTAAATGTTACAGCAACAACAAATAATACAAATGCAAAAGTAGGAATTATTGATAGTGATTCAAGTGATATTATGACAAGTACAATCGGAAGTGCAGCAAAAACATTTAATTCATCTACAAAAAATGTAAAAGTAACGGTAACAGCTGAAGATGGTACAACAAAAGATTATACAATTGTTTTATCAAGAGATAAATCAACAGATGCAACATTAGATAGTTTAACAGTAAGTGAAGGAACATTAACTCCAACATTTAATAAAAATACATTAAATTATACAGTAAATGTTGATAATGATGTTACCAGCATTGATGTAAATGCAACATCAACAGATTCAAATGCTACAGTAACTGGTACAGGAACTAAACAATTAAATACAGGAAATAATTTAATTAATATTGTAGTTAAAAGTGAATCTGGAACCGAAAACACTTATACAATAAATGTAATAAGAGCAAAGAGTTCTAATAATTACTTAAGTGATTTAAAAGTAAATGGGCAAACAGTAACTGATTTTAATAAAGAAAAATTAGAATATACATTGGATGATGTAAAAGGTGATGTTTCAAGTATAGAAGTTTCAGCTACAGCCGAAGATACAAAAGCAAGTGTAGTAGGAACTGAAAATAAATCACTAAGTATTGGTGATAATAGTATAGAAGTAGTTGTAACAGCAGAAGATGGATCAACTAAAATTTATACAATAAAAGTTAAGAAGTTATCAAATGATATAGCACTTAAATCATTAACTGTAACAAGTAACCCTATGGGAACATTAACTCCAAGTTTTGCAAGTACAACTTATGCTTATACATATAATTATGATGCAACAGTAACAAGTTTAAATGTTACAGCAACAACAAATAATACAAATGCAAAAGTAGGAATTATTGATAGTGATTCAAGTGATATTATGACAAGTACAATCGGAAGTGCAGCAAAAACATTTAATTCATCTACAAAAAATGTAAAAGTAACGGTAACAGCTGAAGATGGTACAACAAAAGACTATACAATCGTTTTATCAAGAGCTTTATCAAATAATAGTTATTTAAAAGATATAAGTATTGATGGAACTAATATTGATGGATTTAATAAAGAAAATTTTGAATATAATATAAAAGTTTCAAGAGAAACAGATAGTATTAATATATCTGCAATTTTAGATGATGAAAAGGCAACTTTAACTACAGATTTATCTAATAAATTTAGTTTAAATCTAGGAACTAATAAAATAAATATTGTAGTAACGGCAGAAAATGGTGATACAAGCACTTATGTATTAAATATTGAAAGAGAAAAGAATAATGATGCAACATTAGATAGTCTAACAGTTAGTAAAGGAACATTAACTCCAGCATTTAACAAAAACACATTAAATTATACAGTAAATGTAGAAAATGATGTTACAAGTATAGAGGTTTCAGCTACAGCAACAGATTCAAATGCTACAGTAACTGGTACAGGAACTAAACAATTAAATACAGGAGATAATACAGTTACAATAAAAGTAACAAGTGAATCTGGATCAGAAAATACTTACACAATAAATGTAATAAGAGCAAAGAGTTCTAATAATTACTTAAGCGATTTAAAAGTAAATGGGCAAACAGTAATTGATTTTAATAAAGAAAAATTAGAATATACATTGGATGATGTAAAAGGTGATGTTTCAAGTATAGAAGTTTCAGCTACAGCCGAAGATACAAAAGCAAGTGTAGTAGGAACTGAAAATAAATCACTAAGTATTGGTGATAATAGTATAGAAGTAGTTGTAACAGCAGAAGATGGATCAACTAAAATTTATACAATAAAAGTTAAGAAGTTATCAAATGATATAGCACTTAAATCATTAACTGTAACAAGTAACCCTATGGGAACATTAACTCCAAGTTTTGCAAGTACAACTTATGCTTATACATATAATTATGATGCAACAGTAACAAGTTTAAATGTTACAGCAACAACAAATAATACAAATGCAAAAGTAGGAATTATTGATAGTGATTCAAGTGATATTATGACAAGTACAATCGGAAGTGCAGCAAAAACATTTAATTCATCTACAAAAAATGTAAAAGTAACGGTAACAGCTGAAGATGGTACAACAAAAGACTATACAATCGTTTTATCAAGAGCTTTATCAAATAATAGTTATTTAAAAGATATAAGTATTGATGGAACTAATATTGATGGATTTAATAAAGAAAATTTTGAATATAATATAAAAGTTTCAAGAGAAACAGATAGTATTAATATATCTGCAATTTTAGATGATGAAAAGGCAACTTTAACTACAGATTTATCTAATAAATTTAGTTTAAATCTAGGAACTAATAAAATAAATATTGTAGTAACGGCAGAAAATGGTGATACAAGCACTTATGTATTAAATATTGAAAGAGAAAAGAATAATGATGCAACATTAGATAGTCTAACAGTTAGTAAAGGAACATTAACTCCAGCATTTAACAAAAACACATTAAATTATACAGTAAATGTAGAAAATGATGTTACAAGTATAGAGGTTTCAGCTACAGCAACAGATTCAAATGCTACAGTAACTGGTACAGGAACTAAACAATTAAATACAGGAGATAATACAGTTACAATAAAAGTAACAAGTGAATCTGGATCAGAAAATACTTACACAATAAATGTAATAAGAGCAAAGAGTTCTAATAATAATTTAACAGATATTAAAGTAGATGGTAATAGTATTGAAAACTTTAGTTCAAATACTTTAAAATATAATTTACCAAAGGTAAGCTATAATAGAACAAGTATAAATGTAGAAGCTATATTATCAGATTCAAAAGCTAGCGTAACCGGGGTTGGTAATGTTTCATTAAATACTGGTGATAACAAAATAGAAATAATTGTAACTGCCGAAGATGGAACCGCTAAAACTTATGAATTAAATATTGAAAGAAAAAAAAATAATAATGCTAAATTACAAAGTTTAAGTATTGGCAATTATACATTAACTCCAGCATTTAATAAAGATACTTTAGAATATACTGTAACAGTAGGTGAAGATGTAAATATTTTAAATCAAGATGATGTAATTGCAATCCCAGAAGATAATAATGCAACAGTTGTAAAACAAGGTAATTTAGAGTTATCTACAACATCTGATAATTATTATAGAGTAACAGTAACAGCTGAAAATGGTGTTGATAAAAATGTTTATGCTATTAAAGTAATTCGTCCAAAATCAAGTGATGCTACTTTAAAATCATTAGAAATAATTGGTGGAAAATTGACTCCAACATTTAATAAAGATACTTTAGAATATAATGTTACAATGGGTAAAGATGTTACTAAATTTAATAAAGATAATATAAAAGTATCAATAAATAATGGTAATGCTAAAATTAGTTATAACAATGAAATAATAATTAATAGTGATACATTTACTAAGTATATAATTACAGTAACAGCTGAAAATGGTTCTAAAAAGGAATATATCTTAAATGTAAAAGTTGATACAGAATTGGATAAAATCACATCTAGCAGTCATACAATTAATGATGAATATATTAAAACAGTAAGATTATATGAAACAGGTAGAGAATTAAAGGATGAGTTGGATAATGATAATGCTTATCTTGAAATTTGGACATCTGATGAATCAAGAAAAGTTGAAGATGATGAAAAATTATCAACTGGAATGATTGTAAAATTAGTTATTAATGGTGTTTTAAAAGATAGAAAAATCATTGTTATTAGGGGAGATACATCTGGTGATGGTGAAATAGATTTGTTAGATGCTGTTAAAATATTAAATAATGCATTGCAAAAAGCAATGTTAGATGGAGCTTATAAAGAAGCAGCATTTGTAAATAATGATGATGAAATTGACTTATTGGATGCAGTTATGATTTTAAATCATTGTTTACAAAAACAACCTTTATATTAGGAGGCAATTATGAAAAAATTTAAAAATTTAAACTTGTTTATAGTATCTGGCTTTATATTTCTATTTTCTATCTTTTTTATAACTCCAGTATATGCTTTAGGAAGTGCTACAGTAGGTTTTAGTGGCAATTCTACTGTTAGTGTAGGTAGTAATATAACAGTACAATTATATGTATCAAATGTTAATGATGCAAATGGTGGTGTTGCAAGTTTTGAAGGAAATCTTTCTTTTGATTCTGATTATTTGGAATATGTATCAGGATCTGGTGCAACAACTCCTTATTTGTTTCAAATAAATACAGCTGCAAATTATAAAATTGCAGCTCTTGATACATCTTTAAGTAATGGCATTAAAAGTAGTAGTTCGACTAACGTTTTTACCTTTGTATTTAAAGCAAAAAAAGAAGGCTCAACAACTGTTAGTATTACAAATTTAAAATTGACTAATAGCAGTGAGAGAATGACTGGTAATGTTAGCCCAAAAACAATTACGATAAATACTCCTGCACCAGTTACAAAATCAAGTGATGCAACACTTAAAAGTTTATCAGCAACAGGCTATACATTAAGTCCTGAATTTAATAAAGATATTACATCTTATAAGATTAAAGTTCCAGCAACTGCTACAACAGTTAGTTTACAAGGAAGTGCTAATCATAGTAAGGCAACAGTATCAGGACTTGGTAATATAAATTTAACTGGTGATACAACTGTTGCAACAATAAAAGTAACAGCCGAAGATGGAACGGTAAAAAATTATACAGTAACAATTGAAAAAGAAAAAACTACTCCTGTTACAAAGAGTAATGATGCAACACTTAAAAGTTTGGATGTTAGTGGATTTACTTTAAATCCAACTTTTAAAAGTAATGTAAATACTTATTCTATTAGGGTTAATAATAATATAACTGGTTTAAAAGTTACTGCTATTGCTAATAGTGATAAAGCTAGTGTTTCTATATCTGGAAATAGTGATTGGGAAGAAGGAAACAATATAATTACAATAAAAGTAACAGCAGAAGATGGAACAGTTAATAATTATATTGTTAATGTTAATAGAGCTTCACTAAATACAACAAAAGCTATAAATAAATCGAGTGACAATTATTTAAAGAGTTTAATCATTCAATCATCACACGAAATGAAACCTATTTTTGATAAGAATTTAACTAATTATAATATTACAGTACCTTATGAGGTTAGCAAACTTGATTTAACTGCTACTAGTAATGACTCTAAAGCAAAAGTTGAAATAATAGGTAATAGTAGTTTTAGTGTTGAAAAAGTAAATCTTGTTGAAGTTAAAGTAACTGCTGAGGATGGAAGTATTCGTATTTATTCTTTAAACGTTACTCGTAGTACAACTTCTAGTAAAACTGATTTAAAAGATTTAGTAATAGATAATGTTAATTTAAGTCCAAAATTTGATTCAAATATTTTAGATTATACTGCTAATGTTGATGCTAAAACTGATAAATTAAATATTAGATATACAACTAGTAATAGTGATAGTAAAGTCGAAATAATTGGTAATGATAATTTAAAAGAAGGAAATAATACTGTTTTAATAAAAGTAACTGATAAGGAAGGCTTTACTAAGTATTATTCGATAAATGTTGTAAAAGAAAAATCAGGTAGTACTATTTTAGGTCTTAAACCACTTCATTTTGTACTTCTATTCTTTATAATACTTCTTTTAATTGCGATAATTATTATTTTATTAATAAAAAGAAAAAAAGATGAGAACAAAAAATTGGAAGAAAAGAAGTTAATGCAAACGCAACCAATAATTGAAGTAAAACCAGAATTTAATTTTAATTCAAAGAATTCTTCTGATGATGATGTTGTACACGGAAATATGAGTCAAAATAGTGGTACTATAGGGACAAATCCAGAAAAGAAACAAATTTTTGATGCTAGTTATGAAAATAAAATTCCTTATGACCCTTATGATGAAACAGTTACTAAACAAGAATTAATTGATGCAATTCACGAAGCATCAGAAAAAAAGGATGTGTCTAAACTTCAAATGTTGTTGAGGCAAGAAGAGTTAAATAAGATGAAAAAAGAATTAAAGGAAAAAGAGGATTTAGAACAAAAAGAGGAAGATGAAAAATGGTGGTAAAAAATATATTAAATAAGAATATTAAATTATTTCTATTTTCTATTCTTTCTTTTTGTTTTCTTTTATTTCCATTTATAGCTAAAGCTGATGGAAGTGTGTCATCTGGCTTTAGTGGAAATGATAGTGTTTATGTCGGAAATACTATTGATGTAACTCTTTATGTAAATGAAAGTGGTAGTGCTTCAGGTATTATGGCAATACAAGGAAGTTTGTCGTATGATAGTAGTAAATTAACGCTTTTAAATTCAGTTTCATTAGCGCCATATCAAATTCAAATAAATGGTAATAGTATTGCCGGGATGGATACTAGTGGTTCCAGAACAATCAGAGGTTATTCAAATATAATGAAATTTACATTTAAAGCAAATTCACTAGGAAGTGCTACAGTAAGTTTTAATGGAGCTAAATATATTGATGGCAACAATTCTTATATTAACGGTGGTGGATGTAGTAGAACAATAAATATTGTAAATCCTCCTAGTTCAAATAATAATTTAAGTAGTTTGACAGTTAGTAGTGGAAATATCAATTTTGATAAAAATAATACTAACTATAATATAAGTGTTGATTCAAATGTAACAAGTATAAATATTGGTGCAACTGCAGAAGATGGGGGAGCTAGTGTATCAGGAACTGGAACTAAAAATTTAGGATACGGTAATAATTCTTTTGGTATTACTGTAACAGCTCCAAGTGGTGCTACAAAAACATATACAGTAAATGTTAATCGTAAAGATGATAGAAGTAGTAATAATAAACTTTCTAGTTTAAGTGTAAATGATGGTGAAATTAATCCTAGTTTTAATGCAGATAATGAGTCTTATGATGTATCAGTTCCATTTAGTGTAGATAATTTAAGAATAAATGCTAAAGCACAAGATGGTAAATCAAGAATTGATATTTCTGATACTTCTTTAATTGCTGAGGAAACAAAGGATATATATATAACGGTAACAGCAGAAAATGGAGCTAAAAAAATCTATACAATTCATGCTACCCGTGGTAAAGATCCGAATAAAGTTCTTTCAACGAATAATTTTTTAGAAAGTTTAACTGTAAGTTCAGGTGTACTTAGTCCAATTTTTAATAAAGAACAGGATAAATATATCATTTATCTTCCTTATGAAGTTGATTCAATTGATATAACAGGTATTGTAGAGGATAAAAGGTATGCAACTATAAAAAAAGATGGACCAGAAAAATTAAGTGTTGGAAATAATACTTATACTTTATCTGTAACATCAGAAGATAACTCAGTTAGAACATATACAATAATTGTATCAAGAGGAATAAGTATGACTGAGGAAACATTGAGTTCTAATATTTATTTAAAAAGTATTAAATTAAAAAAAGGTTCATTAAAAGAATCATTTGACAAAGAAATATTTGATTATACTTATACTGGTAGTGAAGTAGAAGCAATTCCTGAAGATGAAAATAGTACGGTGACGGTTATAAATCGTAATAATAAAATAATTATTATGGTAAAATCTCCTTCAGGAAGTATTGGTATTTATACATTAACTCCATATAAGTCAAATTTAATTAATATTATTATTTATATAATTTTATCTTTAACAAATATAGTAGGTGGAGTAGGATTTTATATAATATATAAAAAAAATAAAAAGAACAATTCTAAAGTAAAAAAACAAGATAAAGAGAGAATAACAGTAGATAATAAAAACTAGTTAAAGTAGATTATTCTACTTTTTTCTTTAATCAATAGATTGATATATATTTAAATGTTATGATACAATGTAAGTGTGAGGTAAATAAAGTATGGGTAGTGTTTTGAAAAAATTAGATAAAAAGGTTTATATTTTAATATTTGCTATTATTTTAATATTGGTTATTGCCTTTTTTATAATAAAAAATATTAATAGAAAAGAAATAAGTGAAGAAGAAAGATTATCAAATTTATTAATAAAAATGAGTAGTGAATTTTATGAAAATTTTTATTATGATCAAATAGGCAGTACAGAAGAAGATAGAATTAATTTTGTAAAAAAATACGAAACTATTGGTATAAAGTTTAATCTTGATAATTTATCAAGATATAATTTTGATGAAAATAATGAATTAATTAAAGAGTTTATTAATTCAAATACTAATCTAGAATGTAATAGAGTTAATACAAAAGCAATTATTTATCCAGTAGAACCATATTCAAAGAAATCATATAATATAAAAATAGAATTAGATTGTAGTCTTGATAATAATAAATAATTATAATTTTTGACAAATATATTCATATATATACAAATTTTTCATAATTTTTAATAGAGGTGGATTATGAAAAAAATATTATGTATTATATTATGCTTTTGTATGTTTTTACCATTTTCAATAAAGGCTGATGAAGTTGATTTAGCACCTAATGCAGGAAGTGCAGTTTTAATGGAATTTGAAACAGGTGAAATAATTTTTGAAAAAAATTCTCACGAGAAATTGCACCCAGCATCAATGACAAAAATTATGTCTATGTTAATAATTATGGAACATATTGATAAAGGTTTAATTGGTTGGGATGATGTAGTAACAGCAAGTGAGAATGCATCTGGTATGGGAGGCTCACAAATTTTACTTGAAACTGGCGAAAAAATGAAAGTTAGTGATTTATTTAAGGGAATTGCGGTTGCAAGCGGAAATGATGTGGTGGTAGCCAAAAAGCAGTCGCTAGTTATAGGAGAAGAAATAATAATAGAACAACATTAAGACCTTATATTTTAAAGTATTACTATAATTTGTATATATAGGCAAATTATTTGACTTTTTTTTGGAGGTGGTAAAATGTCAGTGTTTAAGATTGAAAAGACAAAAGATTATACCGTTATGTCAAATTATCATTTAAGAGATAAAAATTTAAGTTATAAAGCAAAAGGTTTATTGTCGTTTATGTTATCATTACCAGATGACTGGGATTATTCTTTAAATGGTTTATGTTCGATTAGCAAAGAAAGTAGGGATGGAATAAGATCCATACTTAGAGAGTTGCAAGAACATCATTATGTAGAAATAGAAAAAGTAAGAGGAGATAAAGGATATTTTGAATATAACTATTTAATATATGAAATGCCACATTGGATTTGTTTGGAAAATGAGAAAAATAATCCAGATATGGAAATTCCACACCTGGATATTCCAAATGTGGAAAATACTACACAAATAAATACTAATAAACAAATAGAAAAAGATGATAAAACAAAAATATCATCTTTTTTTGTTGCAGAAGAACACAATCTATTAACATTGGAGTTAATAGATAGAGGTTACTTAACTGAAAATGATATGCAAATTTTTTATTATGATAATTTATTTGAACAATTATTAAAGGGAGAAAATTCATATAAAGACTTAATTCAAATAATACACTATATAGTTCCAAGAGTGATTAATCGAAATTTTAAAGATGAAGATGGGAATGTTATTGTTAATAAATTTGGATATTTCAAAAATGCTATTATAGATAATATAAATAAGTTAAATAAAAGAAATGAAAGCTTATGGGAATTATAAACTTAAAGCAAATTTAGAAAAAGTTTATTATAAATTCATATTATATATGATATAATTATATTGAATTGTTATGGAGGATATAAATGAAAAAAATTATTTTTGCAGTATGTTGTTTAATTATTTTTATCATTTTAATTTTAAAAAATGTTTCATTTGGAATAACTGATTTTATTGACAAAAAAAATGACTTAATTATAAAAATTCCTAAAACATATATAAATAAAATTGAGAATAAAGAAGGTGTAATTGTACTTAAAACAATTAAGAGTAAAAGAATTTTGAAGAATGATATGGATAAAATTATTGAAAGTTTAGAAAAAAAGATGTGTAATCAAAAAGATGTATATTATGATATAGCAAACAATATAAAAATAACTGGTTATGAAATTAAGTCAAAAAATTTAATCAATTATTTGTATATTAATTATTCTAAAGAAGATTATGATGCATATAACTGTCAGAAAATAACATATCCAGAATTAATAAAGTATGTAGTACGTTCTCAGGCAAATAATCAATGCGTATTAGTTAATGGATATAAGTATAAAAATGAAGATGGAAATTTATATAATGTTTATCTTGATTGTATTGGTAGTATTTTAATACAAAATGGTGCAGGTTATATGACTCATTTACAATCTTTACTTTATTCTAATTTAATTGATATGAATGATATTTTAAATTTTTTTGAATATCAGTTTGAGATAAATAATGGTACTAAAGAAACAATAGATAATAATGGTACCGTTTTATATAAAACAAATTATTTTTCATTACTTAAATGTAATACACTTGATGGTAATAAGGATATATATATGGGTAATGAAAATTTTGTTTATAAAAGTGATTATTGTAAATAGTTTTATATTAATGTATCAGATGAAATAAAAAATTCTATAAATTTACAAATATATTCATATATATACAATTTTTTCATAATTTTTAATAGAGGTGGATTATGAAAAAAATATTATGTATTATATTATGCTTTTGTATGTTTTTACCATTTTCAATAAAGGCTGATGAAGTTGATTTAGCACCTAATGCAGGAAGTGCAGTTTTAATGGAATTTGAAACAGGTGAAATAATTTTTGAAAAAAATTCTCACGAGAAATTGCACCCAGCATCAATGACAAAAATTATGTCTATGTTAATAATTATGGAACATATTGATAAAGGTTTAATTGGTTGGGATGATGTAGTAACAGCAAGTGAGAATGCATCTGGTATGGGAGGCTCACAAATTTTACTTGAAACTGGCGAAAAAATGAAAGTTAGTGATTTATTTAAGGGAATTGCGGTTGCAAGCGGAAATGACGCTGTTGTAGCGATGTCGGAGTATATAGCAGGTACTGAAGAAGCATTTGTTAAAATGATGAATGAAAAAGTTAAAGAACTAGGTTTAAACGATACAAACTTTAAAAATGTACACGGATTAGATGATGCTAATCACTATTCGAGTGCTTATGATATGGCTATGATGGCTAGAGAATTAATAAAACATAAAACTGTTTTAAAATATACATCTATTTATGAAGATTATTTAAGAAAAGGAACTGATAAAGAATTTTGGCTTGTTAATACAAATAAATTAGTAAGATTTTATGATGGAGCGGATGGACTTAAAACAGGATATACAAAAGAGGCTGGATATTGTCTTACTGCAACAGCAACAAAAAATAATATGCGACTTATTGCAGTAGCAATGAATGAACCAGATAGTAAAACAAGAAATGCAGAAGTAACATCTATGCTCGATTATGGATTTGCTCAATATTCAACAGAAACTTTATTATCTACTGAAAGTGTTTTAGATAAAGCTTTAGTTGATAAAGGCAAAAAAGAATATGTAGAAATAATACCAACAGAAAATATTACTTTCTTAAATAAAAAAACAGAAGAAAAAAAGAATGCCTCATACGAAATTAAGTTAAATAAATTATCTGCACCATTAAAAAAAGGTGATGTAGTAGGGACATTAATTGTAAAATTTGATGATAATAATCAAAAGTGTGTAGATATAACAATAAAAGAAGATGTAGACAAATGCAATATTTTTGAATTATTTATTAGATATTTATGTGATGTATTAAGTGGGAATATAAAATTCTAAGGATTATCACAATTGGTAATTCTTTTTTATTATTAAAATTTTATAAATTTCACCCAATAGTTAATTCTATTTTATAAATGCATAATATAAGATAGGAGGGTAAAATATGTATAATAATTGTAACTGTAATGATGATTATGAAAGAATAAAAAAACGTATAGATGAGGAAAGCAAAAAATATAAACAATGTTATATACAAGGTCCACCTGGACCAAAAGGAGAACAGGGAATTAAAGGAGATCCAGGTCCAGCTACTATCAGAGTAGGTAGTACAGAAACTGTAGAATCTAGTGAACCCGCTTTAGTAATAAATACTGGTACGAAAGAAGACGTAATTTTAGATTTTAAAATACCAAAAGGTGATAAAGGAGATAAAGGAGAACAAGGTATTCAAGGAATGCAGGGACCAAAAGGAGAACAGGGGGATAAAGGTGATATTGGTTTAAAAGGTGATAAGGGTGAAAAGGGAGAACCAGGACCAACTACTATCAGAGTAGGTAGTACGGAAACAGTGGAATCTGGTGAATCCGCTTTAGTAATAAATGCTGGTACAAAAGATGACATAATTTTAAATTTTAAAATACCAAAAGGTGATAAAGGAGATAAGGGAGATTCAGGTCCTAGAGGACTTCCTGGAGAAATAGGCAGAACTGAACATATAGCAATAGACGAAACTGAAACTCTTGAACCAGGTGAACCTGCTCAAGTTATGGATACTTTTGAAAATTGGGTTCATCACTTATCATTTCTTATACCAAAAGGAGAAAAAGGTGATTTAGGTCCTGTAGGACCTCAGGGACCTACGGGGCAATCATTTGTATCTTCGTATGGAATTAGATATTCAATGACTGATACTCAGCTCAATTTACCACAGGCAACTGATACTGTAATTCCTTTACCAGAAAAGGGCATTTCATTTTTTACAGAGTATCCTGATGATAATTCAATCAAGATAAAAGAAAGTGGAGTTTATTTGGTATCATATTTATTATGTGCTGCAACTAATGAAGAATGTTCTATAACAATGTCGGTTAGAGCAAATGATATACTTCAACCTGCAACAAGTGCTACTAGTGAGTTTCAAGCACAGTTGATAAATAATATAAGTGGGTCAACAATTATATCATTACAAACAAATGATCTTATAACACTGAATGTAAAATCTTCTAAGAATGTTAACATGAAGTTTAATGGTAGTACTAATGCAATGTTGAGTATTATTAAAATTCATTAATAAATTTTAATCAAGTAATTGTTACTTGATTTTTTTTGTTATATATTAATTAAGTCCTTTTTTATGTATTTAATATATTATAATAAAGGAAAGTGAAAATATGAAAATAATAGATAATAAAACAGTAGTTGTAACCAATAGTGAAGAATTAAAAACTGCTTTAAGTGGAGATAATGAATATGTTTATATTTATTTTGGTAATGATATAACACTTGAAAGTGGTTTTGTAATTAATTCTAATAAAGAAAAAGTAATTATAGATGGAACATACCAAAATCATAAATATACATATTATAATTATTTATCAGAAAATAATGATGTTATAATAGCAAATTCTGATAATAAAGTAATAACAGTAAAAAATTTAGTTATAAAATCTTCACATACTCTAGGTGTTATTTATGTTTCTGATAATGAAATTTATGAAAATGTTAAAGTTGTATATAGTAATATTCAATTTAATGGTATAAAGTTATCAAATAATTTATATGGTACTACTAAGATTTTAGACAGTAGCATAACTATAGAAGATATAAATAATATCAAAGCTCAAAGTGTATGTGATTGCAATAAAATTGAAATAGGTGGTCAGACTACTTTTGATACTCCTAACACTGCCTTTTTATATCAACATACTATAGAACCATCTAAGTTTACTATACTTACAAATAGTAAGGTAAATTTAAATACATTGAATGCTTTTTTCAATGGTACACCAAGATTAGATTTTAAAATATTACATAATTCGGAATTTAATTTGACTACTGGTAATGGATTTGCACAAACAATTAATAATGGTTGCAAAAACGTTTTAATAGATGAATATTCTACATTTAATTTTATTGAAAATAATCATCAAAGAATACCAATGTGGAATGTATATGGTGATTTTATTGTTAATAATTATGCTAGTTTATTCATAATAAATAGTTTTGATTCTACTCCTGCAGATAATTATAATATATATTTTAAGGGTACTAATCAAAATTTAGTTTTAAATAATCCTAAGAGTATCATTATTTATACAAAAAATGCAAATATTCTATATACTGAAAATCCAGTAAATTTTTCATTTGAATTCAATAGATTAAATATGTGGATTAATTCTAAGAATATTACAACAGCTGGTAGTATTGATAATTTACCTGATTATTCTTGGTATAAAGTTGATACACTATCACAAGTTAAAGGTGTATTTTATAAAACTACAACAACAATAACAGAAACAAATTATACTGAACAAGAAAAAAATAAATTACCTGATTTATCTAATTTTATCTTTCAAAATAGAAAACAATTTTCAATTGGAATGATAAAAAATAATATTCATCCAATTGACAGTAATTCTACTAAAATATCAGGACATACAATGCCACATACTGATGTTTTAATCTCTTATGATAGTATATATGAAATAGTAACTTCGGATGTTGATGGATTATTTGAATATATTTTGTTAGACGATATTCAGGATGGAACTAATATAACAATTGTTTTTTGTAAACCAACAAGTTTTGTTTATGATACTAGGTTAATTGTAACACCATTTGAAGGAGAAATTACACTTTTAAATTCAACTGAAGTAGTGACATTTGATAAAATTCCAATATCAACTAATCCTATTATTTTAGGAAAGAAAAAAAATACTACAATTACAGTTATTGATAGTAGAAAAAATGGTACGGAATTTAATTTATATCTTAATTATGTAAATCCTATGATGACAATAGATGGAAAAGTATTAATTGATTCTTTAATATTTAAAAAATTTGATGACGAAATAATTACGTTAAGAAATGAACCTAAATTAATTTATCAAGGAAAAAAAACAAATAATCAAGTAAACATAGAAAATATTACATTTTCAACTGATAAAGGTTTATTATTAAGATTAGACGATGATAAGTATAATTTAAAAGATGAATTTGTAACTAAATTTATATGGACAATAGAATTATAAAAACTGCATATATTTTTAATATATTAAATTTATACATATAAATATATCATAATGAGGTGATTTATGGATAAAGATTATATTTATGTGAAATTAATGTCTAGTAACAATGTTTGTATTAATAAAATACAGTTTGTATTAAAAGATGTTTATAATAATATAGTTTTTAATGGAATAACTGATAATTATGGAGGTATTGAATTACCTATAAATAATAAAAATATTTATAAATTATTAATATATTCTGGAGTTGGATTAATTCAAATACCAATATATGCTTTAAAAAATGCAAGATATTGTATATGTATTAATGAAGAAAAAAATAATAAGAAGAAAAATAATAAAATGTTATTATTTGATTCTAATTATCCAGAAATTAAAATAAAGAAAGGAGAGATAATTTTATGGCAATAAAACATAGAATTCCAATAACTAATGGACTTGGAAGTTTAGAGGTTGTTAATGGACGATATAATGTAACGGCTGAAGTACCTGGATATGACAATTCAACTTTAACTCCTAAAAGCATAGAAATAGTAGATGGTGTTGAAACGTATGCTTTTACAATTTCTGCTACTGGAACTCTTACAATTAATGTAACAGATACAGGAAGTTCAACTACTGGTGTACAAATAGTTGGAGCTAAATTTGTAAGAACTGATTATCAAGGAAATGAAATAGGTGTTGAAGCTATAACTGATTCAGATGGTAATGCGAAATTTTTGAATGTGCCATTTTCTGCAAATAATAGTTTAAAAATATATTTTAAGCAAGTAACTAGTGATGGGAAACATACGTTTAGTGAAGAAGTGAGAAATATAGAAATGAAAATGAATGAAGAAACTATTGAAATCGCAAATCCATTAGCTCCACTTAAAAAATTTACATTATCAGATTCAAATTTTGTAAATATACTTATTGATGATGGCGATTTATATATTGAAGAAAACGGTTAGAAAAAACCTAATTTAATAAATTTTTATGAATAAAAAAATTATATATATTTTATTGTTATATAAATTTAATTAGGAAGGAGAATGTTATGAATAATAATTCCTGTAATTGTAATTATAATGATAATTATGAGAAAATAAAAAAACGAATAGAAGAAGAAAGTAAAAAATATAAAATGTGTTATATACAAGGACCGACTGGTCCTAGAGGTGATATTGGACCAACTGGACCAAAAGGAGAAGATGGTCCAACAACAATTGAAGTTGGTACAACAGAAACAGGTGAACCTAATACTGAGGCTATCGTAAAAAATGTTGGCACAAATAAAAATGTTATTTTAAATTTTGTAATACCTAAAGGAGTTACTGGTGATAATGGTGATAAAATTATTATTGGCAAAACGGAAACATTAGATGCTAATGCTAAAGCAAAAGTTATTGATACTTTAGTTGGAAATGTTCATACACTAGATTTTTATATACCACAAGGGTTTGATGGTATAAATGGCGCTGTAGGTCCTAAAGGAGAAACTGGGAAAAGTGAAGGGATTAAAGTTATTAATACAAAAACAATTTCCCCAGGCACAGAAGCAGAAGTTACTGATGATTTTGATGGTGATACACATTATTTGACATTTTCTATTCCAAAAGGAGAAAAAGGTGAACAAGGAGTTGCTGGTGAAAGGGGAGAAAGAGGAATAGCAGGCCCAGTTGGACCAGCCGGTTTGCAGGGAGAAGTAGGTCCAACAGGTCCAATGGGTCCAGCAGGGACTTCTTCACTTGATGCATTTGCATTTCTTTATGAAGATAATGGAAATTCTTATTCTTTAACACCAAATACACCAAATCAAATTGATTTAGGTCAAACTTCTCAAATTAAAAATGTTGATACAACTTTTACAAATACAATTAAAATACAAAATACAGGAGTATATAAAATTGATTATTTTTTTGAGGCCAAAGCTTCTGCTAATGCAAATGTATCATTAGAAGTTAGAAAAGAAAATATCACAGTAAATGGTACAAAAATAACAAAAGAAGTAAATAATCAAAATTATGTTAGTTTTACTGGAAGTATAATTACAGTGTTAAATAAAAATGATAAAATTGATTTAGCATTATCATCGACAGTAAGTGTTACATTAACTCCAAATGATGATACTAGTTCTTACCTAAGTGTTATAAAGATAGATAATTAATTTTCTTTTAAATTATTAAAATAATTAATAAAAAATAAGATATATAAAAAATTGTTAGAATAAACATAAAAATTAATGATTGATAGTAAAATTAAATATTATTTAGATTTTAAGGGTTATCGAATGATAATTCTTTTTGTATAGTTAAATGTTAAATTTTACTATATATAATTTTTAGTGTATAATTATATTGGTGATAGTATGGAAAAGTATCTTGAAGATTTGAATTATTTAATTAAAATGTTAGAATGTAATCATTTAGATATTTATTTTAATGTATCTAAATCTGATTTGAATAATTATATTAATTATATAAAAGAAAATATTTTAATTAATAATGATTATCAATTTATGTATATTATAAAAAAAGTTATTAAAAAATTAAGTGGAATATATGACTCTCATACTAGGGCTATGTTTCAAAATAATAAATTATTACCAATAAAAATCAAAGTAATTAAAGATAAGGTATATATAATAAAAACATTAGATGAATATAAAAATATTTGTTATAGTGAAATTACTCATATTAATGGAATAAGTATGAATAACCTAATTAGTGAATTGGAAGAAACAATTTCTTATTCTACTAGGGAATGGTTAATAAAAAATATTCAGGATGATTTAATTAAAATTAATAGTTTAAAGATGTTACCAAGTATTGGTGATGCTTATTCTATTGATTTGACAATCAAAAAAAATAATAATATTAATAGTATTAAATTCGATTGTAATAAAGATTATCAAAAAATAACAAATGATGATAAAAACTATACATTTGAAATAATAGATGATGTTTTAAAAATAAATTATACAAGTTGTATTGAAAAGAAAAAAAATCAAATGTTAGATTTTATTAATGATATAAATACGAATGTAAATAATAGAATTATTAATGATGTTGTTGTTGATTTACGTGGTAATGTGGGTGGTAATGATACTATAATAAAACCCTTACTTGAATATTTAAAAAATAATTTTACTAATATTTATTTGTTACAAGATGGTGGTATATTTTCTGGTGGCAGATTTGCTTTGTTTGATTTAAAAAATATTGGAAGTTGTACAATAGGCACAAATATAGGAACTCAGGCAAATTGTTTTGGAAATTTAAAAAAGTTTAATGATAAAAGTTATTTTGAACTTCCAAATACAAAATTTAAAATTACTTGTTCAACTAAATTTTATTATTTAGATAATGGTTTAATAAAGTTTACTTCTGATAAAAAAGAACTATCGATTTTAAAGAGAAATAAAAAAATTTTAGAACCAATATATTTTGAACCTGATTATTATGTAGAAGAGGATATAAATGATTATGAACAGGGTATTGATTCGTATATGGAACAGTTTAAAGAAATAAAAAATTTAAAAATTAAATAAAAGATTATTAAAAAGTTAAAATCAAATAATTAAAATGTTTATTTAAAATTTTAAGGGTTATCGAATGATAATTCTTTTTTGTATACAAATGATGTAATATTTAGTATTTGAGATCATTATTTTTTGATAGAATTATTTCATATCGTTTGTAATATTAAATTATTTATAAATATTTGATTTTTAATTAGAAAAAATATAAAATATAATAGATACGATTTATAAATTTTTATTTAGGGAGGTAGAAAAAATGAATATGCAAGAAATGCAAAAAGAAATATGGCAAAATAAAATAAATAAGGGATTTAATACAACAGATGTTAATAAAGAATTTTGTTTATTATATGGAGAAGTGGCAGAGGCTTATGATGCTTATAGGAAAAAGAAAGATGATTTAAATGAGGAACTTGCTGATATTGCTATATATTTAATGGGGCTTTCTCAAATGCTAGGTTATGATTTAGAAACTGAAATAATAAAAAAAGTAAAAAAGAATAAAACTAGAGTATATAAAAATATTGATGGGGTAAACACGAGAATTAGTGATTAATAAATTTAATTGATTTGCTATTGCAAGTGGAAATGATGTGGCGGTAACCAAAAAGCAGTCGCTAGTTACAGGAGAGGAAATAATAATATAATTACATATAAACCTTATGTTTTAAAGTATTATTGTAATTCTTTCATTGATTGAATAGTTAGCTAATTTATGAATTTAAAAAATGGAAAAATGCATAGGTAACTAAAAATAAAGGAAATGAAATTAAGTGAAAATTTTAAGTTACAATATATATGGTGTTAAAAACACAACATATCCAATACCTAAGTGGGAAATAAGGCAAAAAAATATAAAAAGGATCTTAAATAATCTACTAAAAGATATTGAAATAAAGGTATGTTGTTTTCAAGAGGTAAATGAAAATAACATAGAATCATTACATGAAATATTAAATCATAATAATTTTAAAATGTTAGAAAAATTTCCAATGAAAACAGAATCATATAATCAATACAATATAGTTGCAATTAGAAATGAAGATTCAATAAAGGTGAATTTTGTATATTGTTTGCCACATGGAAAAGACATAGAATATAAAAAAGTCGAAGAACAAAAAATTGATTATAATATGAGTGATTATAGAACAACCATATTTGTAAATTTTGAATATAATAATAAAAACTATCTTGTAGGAGATATTCATACAGATTATATATCTACAAATGGAAAAATAAAAGGAACTGTTAAATCACTAAATTACATGGATACAATAAAATGTGATTATAAATTAATTATTGGAGATATGAATATGGTTTCACATATGTCCGAAGTCTATAATATTTTAAAACAAAATAATAACTATACTACTATTTCGAGAAATAATATTTTTCACATATCTGATAATTCATGGCAAGGATATGGAACAAAGGAACAAGTTAATGTTGATTTTGCCTTTATAGAAAAAAAGATGATAAAAAATTACAATTATGAAATTATAAAACAAGATAATATGATGAATGAGGGATCAGATCATAGGCCCGTTGTATTAACTATTAAAGAATAAAATCAAATAAGTAAAATGTTTATTTAAAATTTTAAAGATTATCGAATGATAATTCTTTTTTTATTAGGAATGTTGATCTAATATTAATTATGTGATAAAATATTTAGTAGGGTAAATTTAGTCAAAATTATTATTTAAAAATAAAAGAGGTTATTATGAAATGTAATAATTATAATAGTGAGCGTGTTATAGATTGTTTATATAATAGAGGATATACTAATTTTTTAAATAGAAAAGAATTTCAAATAATAAAAAGCAATTAAAATCATGTGAATACAATGTATATGAATTATATAAAGAATCTTCAAAAATTATACTTTATAATAAAAAAATTCCGGATATTGCTATTTTAAAAATAGATTGTAATAATAAACTAAAGCATCAAAGTATTATGGGAACAATATATTCACTAGGTTTAAATGATGATGTTTTTGGAGATATCATTTATTATGAAGATTCATTTTATATTTTTGTTTTACCTATTATAAAAAATTATTTAATTCAAAATATGTTTATAGTAGAAAAAAATAAAGTAAATTTAAGAGAAGTTGATTTAAGTATTAGTTTAAATTTTAAAATCAATTATGAAGTAAAAAATTATATAGTGTCTTAACTTAGAATCGATAATATTATAAGTAGTATAATAGGTGATAGTAGAAATGGTGTACTTGATAAATTTAAAAATAAAGAAATTATAATAAATTATAATGAAAATATAAAACCATCTTATACATTAAAAGAAAATGACATATTTAGTATAAGAAAATATGGTAAATATAAATTTAAGGGCATTGTTAAAACAACTAAAAAGAGTAGTTTAATTATAGAAGTTTTAAAATATATTTAAAGGGGTTAGATTATGGAATATTTACAAGTTTTTGATGATGATAAGAATTTATTAGATGAAAAAGTTGAAAGAAGTAATAAGCTAAATTTAAAAGATGGAAAAAGATTTATGATTGTTTTAGTATTTATAGAAAATAGTGAACATAAATTTTTAGTTCAAAAAACATCTAAAGAAAGAAATAGCGAGTATGCAATAACTGGTGGTCATGTTACTTATAAAGATACTAGCCTGAAAACTGTTATAAAAGAACTTAAAGAAGAATTAGGTGTAATTATTAATGAGTCTCAAATTAATTATTTTGATACAATAAAATATCCTAAAGCTTATGCAGATTTATATTATATAAAAAAAGATTTGAATATTAATAAATTAAATATTCAAAAAGAAGAAGTAGATAGTATAATCTGGTTATCTAAAGATGAAATAATTGAATTAATAAATAAAAATGAATTTAGAAAAAGTAATATAGAACCATTAAATAAATTTTTTGAATATATAAAAAATAGATAAATTAAAATTGTGAGGAATTGTATGATTGAATTAAAGAATGTTACGAAAGTTTATAAGTCTAAAAAAGGTAATTCTACTAAGGCACTTAATAATGTAAATTTAAAGTTTGAAAATAAAGGTATGGTATTTATTGTTGGAAAAAGTGGAAGTGGTAAATCAACTTTACTTAATTTATTAGGTGGTCTTGATAGTGCTACTAGTGGTGAAATTCTAGTAAATAATCAAAATATAAATGAATTTAGTGCTTCAAATTATGATGCATATCGTAATACTTATATAGGATTTATTTTTCAAGAATTTAACGTACTTGAACAATATAATGTATATGAAAATATAGAATTATCCTTAAAATTACAAGGTAAGAGTCCTTCTAAATTAGAGATTGAAGATATTTTAAAAAAATTAGGATTAGAAAATTTAGAAAATAGAAGAATAAATGAATTATCAGGTGGACAAAAACAAAGAGTTGCAATCGCGCGTGCTATAATAAAAAATCCCAAAATAATTTTAGCAGATGAGCCAACTGGTAATTTAGATAAAAACTCAAGTGAACAAATATTTAATATTTTAAAAGATATAAGTAAAGATCACTTAGTAATTGTTGTATCTCACGATAATGAAGCTGCAAATATTTATGCTGATAGAATTATAAAAATAGAGGATGGATGTGTTTTAACTGATCCTATAGATTGCAATATGGAATTAGAAGAACTTAAATTAAAACGTGCAAAATTACCTTTTTCTTATGCTTTAAAAATGGCTTTTAATAGTTTTAAATCAAAACCTATTAAACTATTAATGACAATAATACTAACTACTATATCTTTTATTTTTATGTTTTTTACAGTTAATTGTTCTCTGTTTAATAAAGAACAATTAATAATAAATACAATGCGAGATAATAATGACTATATATATTATGTAAAAAATTCCTATTATGGATATATGGGTAGTATTACTAATAAAGTTTTAAATCAAACAGATTTAGATTATATTTCTAGTGTAACTAATTCAAAATTAAATTTAGTATATAATTTGTATGATAATGGTAATATGTTAAATTTTGAATTTGGTTTAAAAAATAATAATTTAAAAAGATTTCAACACGATATATATGGTTTAAAATTTATAGAAGTAGTGGATGATAATATTTTAAAAAATATTATTGGTAGAATGCCTAGTGAAAAGTATGAAATTGTAATTCATAAATATTTAGCGGACTATATGATTGAATATGGGGTAATTGATATAAATGGTAATTTATACTTTCCTAATAGTTATGAAGATTTAGTATCACAAAATAAATTATTAAAAATGGGTAGTAATAGTGTAATGGTTGTTGGAATTATAGATGATGATACAACATTATTTAAAAATATAATAGAAAATGACAAATTTGAAAGTGATGAATTGGAAAATTATTATTTTTATAAATATGTTAGTAAAGCATCTAATATTTATGTAAAAGGTTTTACAAAAGATGTAATTTTAGAAAACAATAAAAATTCTATTTTAGATAACCTTTATATTACTAATAAAAAAGAAAATGAATTTTCTAAAACTATTCATAATTATATAAAATCTTTAGATTCAAATATTAATATAATTACAAGTGATGGTATAAAAAATATTAATTATTTAAAAAAAGATGAAGCTATTTTATCACTTGATGCTTTAAAACAATTTTATCCAAATTTTGATACTAATTTTATGAATTATTTTAGTATAAATAAAAACAAAAGTTATGATGAATCTCTAGAGAGTTTTATTTCTAATTTTTTAAGTGAGAATTTGGTAGATTTAAGTTTAAAATTTAATGATGTTGATGGTAGTAATTTCCAAAATGACATAAAAATTATTGGAATATCTCTTGATCAAAATAATTATATAAGTAATATTTATGTAGAGGAATATAAACCAATTGATAAAATAATTTATTCTGTTATGATTTATGATGATAATTTAAATAATTTAAAAAAATCTTTTAATAATTTATTATTTAATGATACTTTTGAATTAGATGAAAATTTATATGGAGATTATTATAATTATTCATTAGATATAAGTAATTCAAATGAAATTTCTAATATTATCGGTGTATATAAATATCTAACTATATATATATTAATAGTAAGTTTAGTTTTTATGTTATTTGCATTTTTATTATTTTCTAATTTTATAGCGGTTTCTATATCCTACTTTAAAAAAGAAATTGGTATATTAAGAGCTATTGGGGCAACGAGTGCTGATATTACTAAAATTTTCTTAATAGAATCTATAATAATTGCGCTTATTTCTTTTGTTTTATCAGTATTTGGTTTTTACTTTGTATGTGATATATTGAATAATTCTTTATTTAAAGATTCATTTATTTTAATTAATGGTTTTGTAATAAATCCATACACAATAATATTGTTATTTATTTATGTAATTATAATTTCTGTTTTAGTTACAACTAGTTTGATAGGTAGAATTAGTAAAATAAAACCAATTGATGTGATTTTAAATAAATAGTTTTTCTTGATTTTTTTGTAATTTTTGTTATTATAGTATAAAATTTATATTTAATGGGGGAAAATATGAATAATAATTATGATGAAAAATTATCAAATTTATATAATGTATATAAAAAATTTGAAGAAGAAGAAAAAAATATAAATTGGTCTTTGGCATTAGGTTTAAATAGTGTTGACGGATTAAAACCATCTTCTTATTTAGAAAATTTAATTGGACAATATATAAATGGTAATATAAATATAGAAGATTTAGAATTGATATTAGAACGTTACTATTTAAAATTAGGTGTTTTAGCGAACTCTAAAGAAAAGGAATGCGATATTGTAAGTAGTAGAATTATTGATTTATTAAATAAAGATAAAGATGATTTTTTTCTAGATTATGAGATGCTTCTTTATATACATAAATACTTATTTAACAATATATATGATTTTGCTGGAAATTTTCGTATATGTAATTTAACAAAAAAAGAAGTTGTTTTAAATAATGATACAGTTAGGTATGCGAATTTTAATGAAATAAAAGATTTGTTAATTTATGATTTTAATGAAGAAAGAAATTTTAATTATAGAAAAATAACTATAGATAAACAAGCTAAGCATTTTGCTTCATTTTCATCAAATATATGGCAAATACATCCATTTAGAGAAGGCAATACTAGAACAGTAGCAGTATTTATGATTAAATATTTACGCCATCTTGGTTATGATGTTAATAATGATATATTTAAAAATAATTCAACATATTTTAGAAATTCCTTAGCTTTAAGTAATTATTCAAATTATAAGAAAAATATAAATCCTAACTTTATTTATCTAACAGAATTTTATAATAATTTACTTTATTGTAATAATGAATTACCTAAAATTAAAGTCTATAAATAGATTTTAATTTTTTTATTGTTTTTTTCTTTGTTTACTTATATTGACATTACATATTTATAATGCTATTATTACAATAGATATGATAGGAAGGTATTATATATGGCTAAGCGACGTATAAAGAAAAGTGTTAAAATAGGTTTGATTATTTTTGCTATTTTAGTAGTTGTTATAATTATAGTTATAATAGGTGTAGGAAACTATAAAAAACATCAAGAATATCTTGCAAGTTATGAATATAAGTTAAGTGAACTTGGTTATGAAAATGATAATTTAAGTTACTTATTAGAACAAAGTGATGAAATAAAGAATAAAATTTTGAATATGGATTATGATGATCATATTGTTGATTTTTTGAAACAAAAATATTTTATATTAGACAATTTAAATGATTATTTAGAATATTTAAAGAAGAATAGTAGTGATTCACTAGAACATATCGTAAGTATTGTAAATGTTAAAGCTAACAATGATTTTTATGATAATTCTATAGAAACTAATATAAATGATGGTAATCTTATGCTTGTTAATAAATATCATTACTTACCAGAAAATTATAATCCAAATGATATTGTTGATGTAAAAAATTGGTATTGTTATGGTGAAAATAAAATTAAAGAAGAAGTTTATCAAAAATTTATTGAAATGTTTAATGCAGCAAAGGAACAGGATAAGAAGTTAATAATTTCATCAGGATATAGAACTTATGAAGATCAAAAAGAAACTTATGATAATTATGTTGATAGATATGGCGTAAAAAAGGCCGATGGACTTGCCGCTCGACCAGGTTATTCTGAACATGAAACTGGATTGACATTAGATATTACTACAGGTAAGGCTACTAAAGATACGTTTGAAAGTACGGAAGAATTTACTTGGTTAAAAGAAAATTCCTATAAATATGGATTTATTTTAAGATATCCTAAGGGTAAGGAAGATATAACTGGTTATGATTATGAACCTTGGCATTATAGATATGTCGGTGTAGAGGTTGCAACTAAAATTCATGATCTAGACATAACTTTTGATGAATATTATGCATATTATCTTGCTAATTAGAAAGTATTATTTTTATTTTTTATAAATTCACGGAGCATTTTTGTAAGTGCTCTTTTTTCTATCCTTGAAACATAACTACGTGATATTCCAAGCTCCTTAGCAATTTCTTTTTGTGTTACTTCATCTGTATCAAAAAGTCCATATCTTTTAATTATTACTTCTTTTTCTCTTTCATTTAAAATATCAAAATAATTTTTTAATAAATCAATATTATCTTTATTATGCAAATCTAGTGCAAAATCTGGTTTAGGTGTTTTTAGAATATCCAAAAATGTTATTTCATTACCATCCTTATCAAACCCTACAGATTCATTAATACTTATATTTTTATTATTTTTTTTATCACTTCTAAAATGCATTAATATTTCATTTTCTATACATCTTGCACAATATGTTGTAATTCTAGTTCCATGTTTGTATGAAAAACTATCAATTCCTTTAATTAAACCAATTGTACCTATACTTATTAAATCATCCATATCATCTTTTTTATGTTCGTATTTTTTTACAATGTGAGCTACAAGTCTTAAGTTATGTTCAATTAATTTATTTCTTGCATCCTTATCACCAAGCCTACATTTTTCTACATAATAATCTTCTTCTTCCTTAGATAAAGGATCTGGAAAAACATTGTTTGAATATGCGGCTGTAAATAGATAAAAATCCTTAAATAAATATCTAAAAAATTTAGAAAACATAAAATCACATCCCAACTAAGTATATGTATTTAAAAAAATTATTTATTTTGTCCATATAAAAAAGGAAAATAAAAATAAAATTACTATATTTAATGTAGAGGTGATTAAATGAAATTAATAATGATTGTAAATTTACTTTTTAATTTGAATTTTAATATTATCAAAAATTTTAAAGAAAATACTTATAAGTATCAAGAAATGAAAGAAATTCGTTATATATATTTTTATGATTTAACTAATTTTGATATTAATAATATAGAAATATATATAGCTGATAGGAAACTTGAATATACTTATGAATTGCTGAGTTATTATAAAATTGATTTAAATAATTATTATCCACTTTCAAGTCTAAATATAAAAAATAATAATAATTATGAATTATCTGTTAAAGTATCCGATAGTGATAATTATGACTCTGATTCATTTGCCTATATTAATTCTATAACTGATACAGATATTAATATAAATAATTTTATAATTGATAAACCAAAGTGGAATATTATGTATTCAAATAAAAAAATTAAAGAGTCAAAAACAATAAAACTTTTAAATGGTGTTTAAAATACACAAAATGCTTATTTTGTAAAAAAATGTAGATTTAAAATAAATTCTAATTTTGTCGAATTCATATAAATAGTTTTTAATGTGTGTTAAATTAATAATGCGAGGTGATTTATGTTAGAAATTGAAACAGAGTTTAGACATGGTATTTTTTTTATTAGATTAATAGGTTCATTAACTAAAAAAACAGTAAAAATTTTAAATGATAATGTTACAAATTTAATTTTAGAAAATGGTTTTAGAAATGTAGTTTTTAATATCGAAAAATTAGATTATATAGATATTAAAGGAATAAATACATTACTTTATAACTATGAAATTACAAGAAATAATCACGGCAAGTTAATGATGTGTGGTATAAATAATGAAAAAATTAGAAAAAAAATTACACATAGTAGATTATTAAAATATATAAATGAAATAAATGATGAACTAGTTGCTTTACAAACTGTTAGTGTATAGGAGGATATAGTGAAACAAAGTATTGAAGAAGTACTAGAAGAAAATAAAAATTTAATTTATTCTATTTCTCACTATTTTGAAAATTATCCTAATAAAGAAGATTTGTTTCAAGCTGGCGTGATAGGTTTAATTACAGCTTATAAAAATTATGATGCAAGTTTTAATAATAAATTTACAACTTATGCTTATACATATATATTAGGTGAAATGAAAAAATTTGTAAGAGAAGATAAAGGAATAAAAATTAGTCGTGATATAACTAAATTAAATTTGCAAATCGAATCTGCTACTATTTTATTAGCGCAGAAATTAATGCGTCAACCAAAAATAAAAGAAATTGCGGATTATTTAGAAATTGATGAATATTTTGTTAGTGAAGCTATGAAATCTGTTAATGTTTTACAAAGTCTAGATGAACCAATTAATTCTTCAGGAAAACAAATTACCTTGTATGATACTGTAAGTGAAAGAAGAGAAAATCATTTAGATGAACTTATCGCACTAAGAAGTGAACTTTCTAGATTATCAAAAGAAGAAAGAGAGTTAATTGAAAAACGTTATATGTGTGATATGACACAATCTGAAATCGCAAAGAATCTTGGAATGACACAAGTTCAAGTTTCAAGAAGTGAACAAAAAGTTTTAACTAAACTTAAAAATAAACTAGCAGCTTAGTTTATTTTTTTTGTATATATTTTTAAACTTTTTTCATAATAAAATTAGGAGGAATATTATGGAAAAAAATAAATATAAACAATTGGTTGATAAATATACACCAAAAGAAAATTGTATTTGTAATGGTATGGTTGCCTTTTTATCCGGTGGACTTATGGGAGTATTAGGCCAATTCATTTTACAACTTTATTCATATTTTTTATCTATACCAACAAAAGAAGCAGGAACTTATATGATTATAACGCTTATTTTTATTGGTTGTTTATTAACTTGTTTTGGATTTTTTGATAAGTGGGTACATTTTTGTAGAGCGGGTCTTTTTGTACCTATTACAGGTTTTGCGCACGCAATGATGAGTGCTGCATTAGATTATAAAAAAGAGGGAATTGTAACAGGGTTAGGTGCTAGTATGTTTAAATTAAGTGGTGCGGTAATTATTTTTGGAGTTGTAAGTGCTTATGTCTTTGGACTATTGCGACTTATAATATTTGGAGGTTAAAATGACTATAAAATTTGATAATACTTATATTAATGAAACAAGCACTGTTACAGGACCTTATGAGAAAAATGGTCCATTACAAAGTTATTTTGATAAAAGTTATAATGATTTTTATTTTGGACTTAAAACTTGGGAACAAGCTGAATCAAAATTAATAGAAGATTCTGTTGATATTTTACTGAATAAATTAGGTAGGACTAGGTTTGATGTTGATATTCATATATCTGGAGATTTGATGAATCAATTAACATCTTCTAATTACGCAGCAAGTAAATTACAAATACCTTACTTAGGGGTTTATAATGCTTGTGCTACAAGTGTCGAGAGTTTAATCATTGGCTCATCTTTTGTAGATAAAGGAATAGTAAAAAATTGTATTTGTTCTACTTCATCTCATAATAATGCCGCTGAAAAACAATTTCGTTATCCAGTAGAATATGGAGGCCCTAAAAGAAAAACTACAACATTTACAACAACTGGTGGTGCAAGTGCTTATCTTTCTTCTAATAAAAGTGGTATAAGAGTTGAAAGTGGAACTATTGGTTCAGTTGTTGATATGGGAATTAAAGATGTGTATCATATGGGAGCTGTTATGGCACCAGCGGCTGCAAAAACAATTTATGAACATTTAAGAGATACAAAAAGAGAAATAGGATATTATGATCTTGTTTTAACTGGTGATTTAGGAATTTATGGCAAAAAGATTTTAAAAGAATATATGGAAACAGAGTATAACATTAAGTTAAATAATTATGATGATACAGCTTGTATGATTTTTGATATAGAAAAACAACCTGTATATGCCGGAGCTAGTGGACCAGCTTGTGCTCCTTTAGTAACTTATGGATACATTTTTAATAAAATGAAGAAAGGTGAAATTACTAGGGTATTATTAGTTGCAACAGGAGCTCTTATGTCACCTGTTATGGTAAATGAAAAAATGACAATTCCAAGTGTTGCTCACGCAATTAGTTTGGAGGTAATAGAATGATTTATGTAAATGCCTTTTTATTTGCTGGAATAGTTTGTTTAATTGGTCAAATTATTTTAGACAATACCAAATTAACACCAGGACATATTACTGCACTTTTTGTAGTACTTGGAGCATTTTTAGATTTATTTAATATTTATGATAAATTTGTATTATGGGCTGGAGGAGGAGCTTTAGTTCCAATTACAAGTTTTGGACATTTATTAATTCATGGAGCTTTAGAAAAAGCAGCTGAATTTGGATTTATGGGACTTGCGATGGGAATGTTTGACTTGACATCATCAGGTATTATTTCTGCAATAGTTATATCATTCTTTTTATCATTTATATTTAATCCAAAGGATTAAAATATGAAATATTATTATTTAATAATACTTGGGATAGTTGTATTTTGTTTTCAGCTGTATTTAGGATTAAATTATACAAAAGTTTTAAGTGTAGATTCAGAAGTAAATATAATTGATTTAAAAAATCCTTCTATTGTAACTAAGAAGAATAAATCAATTTTTAAAGCCACATTAATAAATAATTCTGATAAGAAAAAACATATAGATAATATAGAAATAATTATTAAAGATTCTAATAATACAAATATATGTAATTTTAAAATAGATGTAGATAAAACTTTTAATTCTAGTGAATCAATTAAATTAGAAAAAGAAGTTTCTTATGATTTATCTGACGCTATATCTTTTGATTATATTGTTAATTAAATATGCTTAGCATATTTTTTTGTTGAATAATAAAAATGAATATGATAAAATTTTTATAGTAAGGATAGATGATTTATGAATGAAAGAATGAAAAGAAAAAAAGGATTTACATTAATAGAACTTTTAGCAGTAATAGTAATATTAGCCATAATAGCGTTAATCGCAATACCAAATATAATAAAAATATTAAATAAAACAAGATTGTCAGCAGCAATAGATTCAGCATATGGAATATTGTCATCAGCAGAAACATACGTAGCAAATCAAATGTTATTAAATAAAGATAGTAATATATCTGATTTAACATTTGAAGCAAATGACGGAAAAGTATGTGTAAGTGAAAATGATTGTTTATCATTTAAAGGAACAAAACCAAGTAGTGGATATGTATATATATTAAATAATGGATCAAATTTTGTATTAGAAAATTTAGTAATAAATGGATTTACATGTAATAAACCAATATTTGAAGATAAGGTAACATGTGAAAAAGAAGAAATAATTGAAATAGTAGATGAAAATGAAGGAATAATATGTGGAGATAGTAATACAGAAGATTATGACAATTTGAAAGAATGTTATATAAAAAGTATTGCTGATTACGAAGAATTTACTGATTTAGTAAATAGTGGAAAAAGTTTTTCAGGTAAAACAGTATATTTAAGTAAAAACTTAGATTTAAATGGAGTTACGTTAGAACCAATTGGAAATAATAATAATAAATTTGAAGGAACATTTGAAGGAAATGGATATACATTAAAAAATATAAAAATAGAATCTGGTAACGATTATGTAGGAATATTTGGATATAATATAGGGACAATAAGAGGAGTAAATTTTGAAAATATAAGTGTAAAAGGAAATAATTATGTAGGAGGAATAGCTGGATTTAATGAAGGAAATATATCAAGTATAATATTTAGTGGAAATGTAACAGGAAATGAAAATGTAGGAGGAATAACGGGTCAACATAATTCAGGAAATAATTATTATTCCCCAAAACCAATTGAAAATGTTATAGTAAAAGATATTATAGTTAATGGTAACAAAAATGTAGGTGGAGTTACAGGTTATTCTTATAAAGGTACAATAAAAGTAGTTGTAGAAAATGGTAATATAAGTACAGGAGGCTGTATTTATGGAGCAAATTCGTATGGTAGTGATGGAAAGTCTGCTTGTTCAAATTCTGTTCAATTAGATGATGTAGCTGATTATAAAGAATATAATGGTGATAGATATGATTTAAGTAGTGATTTATTGTCTTCGTATGAAGTATATGTTGATACAATATATGGAGGAGATAATAATTCAGATGGATATTATTTTGGTTATAATAATAAAATGCAAATTACTTTGATGACAACAATGAAAGATCCAATAGAATTTAATTTAAAAGGAAGTGGAACTGAAGAAGACCCATACCAAATAAGAAATGTAAATGACTTTAATAATGCTGCAATAAATATGAATAGTGAAAGAAATAGTTCAGTATATAGTGTAATGAATGATATAGATTTTTCTAATAAATATGTTTATCAATTTGGAATTTATGGAAATCCATTTAAAGGAACATTTGAAGGAAATGGAAATACATTAAAAAATATAAAAATAGAAACAACAACAGATTATGTAGGAATATTTGGATATAATACAGGGACAATAAGAGGAGTAAATTTTGAAAATATAAGTGTAAAAGGAAATAATTAT
>CAJLIR010000007.1 GCA_905206805.1 uncultured Caryophanales bacterium
TTCCATTCTGAATCGCCTGATCACTAAGTCCTGCTTTCGCACCTGCTTGACTTGTTGGTCTCGCAGTCAAGCTCCCTTATACCTTTACACTCTTCGAATGATTTCCAACCATTCTGAGGGAACCTTTGAGCGCCTCCGTTACTCTTTGGGAGGCGACCGCCCCAGTCAAACTGCCCACCAGACACTGTCCCTATACCAGTTTCATGGTACCAGGTTAGAAATTCAATTGGTTAAGGGTGGTATTCCAAAGGCGACTCCTCTAAGACTGGCGTCCTAGTCTCATAGTCTCCCACCTATTCTCTACATAACAAACCGAATTCCAATATCAAGCTACAGTAAAGCTCCACGGGGTCTTTCCGTCCTGTCGCGGGTAACCTGCATTTTCACAGGTATTAAAATTTCACCGAGTCTATGGTCGAGACAGTGCCCAGATCATTACACCTTTCGTGCGGGTCGGAACTTACCCGACAAGGAATTTCGCTACCTTAGGACCGTTATAGTTACGGCCGCCGTTCACTGGGGCTTCAATTCAAACCTTCACTTAATCGACTTAAAGTCATAGTTAAGTTATCCTCTTAACCTTCCAGCACTGGGCAGGCGTCAGCCCCTATACTTCGTCTTTCGACTTTGCAGAGACCTGTGTTTTTGGTAAACAGTTGCCTGGGCCTATTCACTGCGGATCTATTGCTAGATCACTCCTTCTCCCGAAGTTACGGAGTCATTTTGCCGAGTTCCTTAACCATAGTTCTCTCGCTCACCTTAGGATACTCTCCTTGCCCACCTGTGTCGGTTCTCGGTACAGGTACCTATATAATTAACCCTAGAAACTTTTCTTGGAAGTTTGGCGTCATAGGATTTCTATAGTATCACTACTATATTCACCATCACACTTCAGTTATATAGTATTACGGATTTTCCAGCATACTAACCTTTGTGCTTAGACCAGAATCCATTAACTGGCTCCTACTAGCCTCCTTCGTCATTCCATCAGTTATATAGGTAGTACAGGAATATAAACCTGTTGTCCATCGACTACGCCTCTCGGCCTCGCCTTAGGTCCTGACTTACCCTGGGAGGACGAACCTTCCCCAGGAACCCTTAGGCAAACGGTGGATGGGATTCTCACCCATCTTGCGCTACTCATACCGGCATTCTCACTTCTAACCACTCCAATTGTCCTCTCGATCAATCTTCTCCGTTGTTAGAACGCTCCCCTACCACTTATACATTCGTATAAATTCGCAGCTTCGGTAATATGCTTAGCCCCGGTACATCTTCGGCGCAGTGTCACTCGACTAGTGAGCTATTACGCACTCTTTAAAGGATGGCTGCTTCTAAGCCAACCTCCTAGCTGTTTTGACAACTCCACATCCTTTCCCACTTAGCATATATTTTGGGACCTTAGCTGGCGATCTGGATTCTTTTCCTCTTGCGTACGGACGTTATCACCCATACACTGACTCCTGAGACTTCTTACCTTGGCATTCGGAGTTTGATTACACTCAGTACAACTAGATGTCGCCATCGTATATTCAGTGCTCTACCTCCAAGGGGAATTATCTCAAGGCTAGGCCTAAACCTATTTCGGGGAGAACCAGCTATATCCGAGTTCGTTTGGAATTTCACCGCTAGCCACAAGTCATCCGCGCACGTTTCCTAGTACGTCGGTTCGGTCCTCCATTTGGTTTTACCCAGACTTCAACCTGCTCATGGCTAGATCACTCGGTTTCGGGTCTATTGCACCATACTAATTCGCCCTATTAAGACTCGCTTTCGCTTCGGCTTCGTCTCTTCAACTTAACCTTGCATGATACAATAACTCGCCGGTTCATTCTGCAAAAGGCACGCCATCACTCATTAACGAGCTCTGACTTCTTGTAAGCACATAGTTTCAGTATTCTATTTCACTCCCCTCCCGGGGTTCTTTTCACCTTTCCCTCTCGGTACTTGTTCACTATCGGTCACTAGAGAGTATTTAGCCTTACGGGATGGTCCCCGTTGATTCCGACAAAATTTCACGTGTATCGTCGTACTCAGGATACCCTACAGAGTTCATAATATTTCATTTACAGGACTATCACCTTCTTTGGTTTGGCTTCCCAACCAGTTCAACTATATTATGAATTTCTCACTCTTATTGTAAGGTCCTACAACCCCAATCCTAAGATTGGTTTGGGCTTTTTCCTTTTCGCTCGCCACTACTAAGGAAATCGATTTTTCTTTCTTTTCCTCCAGTTACTAAGATGTTTCAGTTCACTGGGTTGCTCTCATTAAGCTATGTATTCACTTAATGATACCTACGCATTACCATAGGTGAGTTCCCTCATTCGGACATCTCCGGATCAAAGCATACTTACTGCTCCCCGAAGCATTTCGTTGTTCGTCACGTCCTTCTTCAGCTTCTAGTGCCAAGGCATCCACTATGCGCTCTTAGCAATTTAATCACCATTGTTATTTTTTCCTAATTTGATGAGATATTTTAATGTTGTGTATCTCGCGTTACACAACTACCACATTATCAAGTTTTCAAAGAACTATTTTCTTGAGAGAATAATCTCTCAAAACTAAGCAAAACCATTATTCAATTCGTTTTTTTCGTTTTATCTTTCTCCATAGAAAGGAGGTGATCCATCCCCACGTTCCCGTAGGGATACCTTGTTACGACTTCACTCCAATTACCTGTCCTACCTTCGCCAGCCCCCTCCTTGCGGTTAGGCTACCAACTTCGGGTATTACAGACTCTCATAGCGTGACGGGCGGTGTGTACAACACCCGGGAACGTATTCACCCTGACATTCTGATTCAGGATTACTAGCGATTCCAACTTCATGGAGTCGAGTTGCAGACTCCAATCCGAACTGGGACCGATTTTGGAGATTTGCTCCACCTCGCGGTTTTGCGTCTCTTTGTATCGGCCATTGTAGCACGCCTGTAGCCCTAGACGTAAGGGGCATGATGATTTGACGTCATCCCCATCTTCCTCCGGTTTATCACCGGCAGTTTCATTAGAGTTCTCAACTTAATGTTAGCAACTAATGACAAGGGTTGCGCTCGTTATCGGACTTAACCGAACATCTCACGACACGAGCTGACGACAACCATGCACCACCTGTCACCTGGGTAACCTCTTCTATATCTCTATAGATTTGCCAGGGATGTCAAGTCTAGGTAAGGTTCTTCGCGTATCTTCGAATTAAACAGCATGCTCCACCGCTTGTGCGGGTGCCCGTCAATTCCTTTGAGTTTCAGCCTTGCGACCGTACTACTCAGGCGGAGTACTTAATACGTTAGCTTCAGCACTGGGTAACCCCAACACTTAGTACTCATCGTTTACGGCGTGGACTACTAGGGTATCTAATCCTATTTGCTCCCCACGCTTTCGTGTCTCAGCGTCAGTGATAGCCCAGCAAGCCGCCTTCGCCACTGGTGTTCCTTCTAATATCTACGCATTTAACCGCTACACTAGAAATTCCACTTGCCTCTACTATACTCAAGTCTACCAGTTTTTAAGACGAACCGAGGTTAAGCCTCGGAATTTAATCTTAAACTTAATAAACCGCCTACACACGCTTTACGCCCAATAAATCCGGATAACGCTCGCCCCCTACGTATTACCGCGGCTGCTGGCACGTAGTTAGCCGGGGCTTTCTGGTAGAGTACCGTCAGCTTGTTATCATTTCCTATAACAAGTATTCTCTCTCTACAACAGAGTTTTACGATCTATAAGACCTTCATCACTCACGCGGCATTGCTCGTTCAGGGTTTCCCCCATTGACGAATATTCCTAACTGCTGTCTCCCGTAGGAGTCTGGGCCGTGTCTCAGTCCCAGTGTGTCCGATCAGCCTCTCAGCTCGGATATGCATCGTTGCCTTGGTGAGCCATTACCTCACCAACTAGCTAATACACCGTAAGCCCATCCTAAAGTGAAGCAAACGCTTCTTTTAGCATATCTAGTTTTCTAAATATGATTCATCCGGTATTAGCAGTCATTTCTAACTGTTGTCCCAGTCTCTAGGGCAGGTTACCTACGTATTACTCACCCGTCTGCCACTAAGTGGTTTACCATTTCCAATCTTGTGCAAGCACTCAATTTTCTATGGGCCACTTCGTTCGACTTGCATGTCTTAGGCATGCCGCCAGCGTTCATCCTGAGCCAGGATCAAACTCTCCAAAAAAATTTATTTTTGTTCGTTTGTTTTATTTTCCTTAACTCTTTGAATTAACGTTTTGCTCAGTTTTCAAAGATCATTCTGCTTCCTCTTTCGTGAAAGCACTACTAATATATCAAATGTTTTCACTTAAGTCAACACTTTTTTAAAAAAAAATTAATTTTTTTAAAATTTCTTTTAAATCATTATTTTTTTTCATTTACAATATTATTATATTCATTCTTTTTGCAAATTTTACTACTTTTTTTATTTTTAATTTCCATATATTTAAAACAATATTTTTCATTTGCATCTTTGTTAAAATATACAGCACCATTTTTGTATTCATTTAGTAATTCATTTAATCCATTTTTTATTGCAATATCTAAATCCGAAGAGTAATTCATTATTTTTTTATGATATTTATATTCCATACGATCTAAAATCTTATATTCAAGATTTGGAAATATTCTCAAGTCTAAATCATAATCAATATATTTAATAGTATTATCCTCTATTATAAATGGCGAAGCAATGTTGCAATAATAATATATTCCATCTTTTTTTAACTGGCATATTATATTAAACCATTTATTTTTAAAAAAATACATAATTGCAGGTTCTTTTGTTCTCCATGTATTTCCTTCCGATTCTGTAACAAGAGTTTTCATATTTCCAAAAACCAAATATTCTTTTTTTTCATCTAAAAATACAGCCTCATCCCATGAACGATGTATTTTTCCATTGTGTTTATAACATTGTATTTGAATTTTATCACCAACATTTAATTTATACAAATTAACCACCTCTAGTGCAATTATAACTTTTTTTTTGAAATAAATAAAGAGAATTGTTTAAACAATTCTCTTTATTTACATAAAAATGTTATTGCAGATTGTAGTTGCACATCATTCTCTTCAGTCGGTTCATTAAAATATTTACTATCTTGTTCTACTTTAATATTGGGTTCTATTCCAACTTTTTCTATTGAATTGCCCTTAGCTGTTAACCATTCTCGTGTTGTAAATTTATATTGTTCACCATTTTCAAGTGTTCTTACCTCTTGTGCAGTTCCTTTGCCATAAGTATTGACTCCTATAATGGTCGCATTATAAACCTCTTTAAGTGCCCCCGTCATAAGTTCTGATGCTGATGCACTGTTTTCATTAACCAAAACAACAATAGGATATTTACGGTTGTTATTTCCATGCGAATAATATTTTGTTATTTTTCCTTTTTCTTTCATTTGATAAATAACATTGTTTTCATCTATAAATAACGAAACAATATTATCAACAGTTCTTAATTGTCCACCTGTATTATCACGCAAATCAATTATTAATGATTCAATGTCATCTGATTCCAATGATTCTAACGTTTCTTTAAATTGTTCATATGAATTTGCAGCAAAATTTGTTAATTTTATATAGCCTATTTTTTTATTTTCACGTTCATATAGATTTTTTACAACGCTTTTAACTGTAACAGTTTCTCTTTTCAATATAGTTTCATACTGTTTTTCATCTCTTTTATAAGAAACCTTAAATTCTCCATCAAATCCATTAACTATATCTTTTATTTCATCCAAAGTTTTATTCGAAACTTTAATATCCTCTATTGAAACTAAAATATCATTAATTTTTAATCCACTATTATCAGCTGGTGAAGAAGGAAAGACATATGTAATAACTGGTTCCTTATTTTCATTATATCCTATTTGAACACCAATTCCTTGATATTCACCATTTATAATAAGATTAAAATTATCAACATCTGACACATTAATATAGTCCGCATATGGATCTTCTAGGCAATCAATCATGCCTTTAATTGCCGCAGATACTAAATCTCTACCATTAACATTTTTATAAGAATTTTCCAATATATATTTGTAATTCGAAATAATTTCATTTTCATAATTACTCAAATCAGTTTTAATATTATTAGATTGTTTAATAGAAAAACCTGCAAAAAAACTAACTAAAGTTGTAATAATTACAATTCCAATTAGTTCTTTTATGCCAAATAAGCTCTTTTCCTTTTCCATAGTTTACCTCTTTATCATTAACTGTTCATTTTTATAAACGCCTGCATTACAGAACTACTACCATCATACGATTCGATTATTTTACCAGAATTTACTTTAACCATAGATGTTCCTACCACTTTTAATTCATCAATATTTTCAACATTTAAATTACTACTTTCTGATAAATATCTGCTATTCATTCCATTATCAAGCAAAGAATAATAAAATTTATTACCATTACTATATTTACTTATATACTCTTTATATGTTTTAGTATAATCTTCCTTTTTTACCATCAAAACGTAGTATTCACTTTCACTTTGATTTAAAATTTCACCCATTAATATTTCATCATACTGAATTGTAGTTATTGTATTTTTTGTATCGTTGTTATTACTTTCTGTTTTTTTATTTTTTTGTATGTAATATGTCAAAATATAAAATAATCCAAATACAATTAAAAGCACTATAATTATTTTGACCAAATTACCCATTTCAAAATCTTGACTATAATTTTTATTATTTTTTTTCATATCATCACCTAACAACATTATAAACATTTTTATTTTTAAAATCAATTAAAATTTTAATGTTTCATTTCAAATTAAAATTGTGCTAAAAAAAGCACAATTTACAATATATTTATTATTTAGATACTGGCATTACACTAACTGATTTAACTACACTTACTAATTCATCTTGTGTTAATGAATCGGATACTAAGTAATATTCAGTATTATTGCTAACCCAACTTGCAGAATTATCAGATAATGCACCTATTGTATCTGTTAATATAAGTGGTTCACCATCAACTGGAATAGTATTTAATTCATCATCATAATTTAGTGTTTCTTGGACAAATACGAATGGTTTCTCACCAGTAAATGTTAATATTACCCTTTCACCATTTTCTTTATTCACAATATTTTGACCTGTTAAATATGTATTTGCAGGTATGTACATTGGATAAATTATATCTTCGATTTTACTTGTTGTTTTAACATTTTGTTCATTTTGCTCTGAAACAGTCATATTTTCCTTTAATTCAAAATAATTGTCATCAAATTTTGCATCCATATCAACATTATTAAAATTCATTTTCATTTTTACTTCATCTGATTCATTTAATACTTCGACTTTAGTAATATTTATATCTTTGTCAATGTATATTTTTTGCTTTTTTAAATCTTTACTATTAGAATAATTAACTTTTGTTGTATAAATATATTCAGAATCATTTTGTTCAAAAGTTTTTTCTGAATCATTATTTATATCCTTTAATAAAGTTTGAAACAAATAACTTTGTGAATTATTGTATGGCCAATCACTTTGAAATTTAAAACTTTTATTTAATGATGGTGTAAGTACTATGACACAGGAAAGTTTTAAATTTTTATAGTATCTTATATATTGTTTTAGTATATTTATTTATTTTCTATTTTATCTTGTGATTCAATATATTTATAGTTTAAGTTATTATTTTTTGTTATTACTGATTCTCCTAGTTTCTTTTCAAGGTCGTCTCTAGCAACTTTGGCAGTATTACCACCCATTCTTGCTATTTTTTTATTTTGTTCTAAACCATAAGGCTTATGTTTTTTAGCAAGTTCTCTTGTTGCAGTTTCCCCTAGGTCTGTCAAAAGGACTTCTATATCGGACATATTATCTCTTAAAGATTCTTTACGAAGTCCTTTAAATGCTTTATATTCACTTGCTTTCATTCCAGACCATTCTTGATAAATTTCATTTGTTAGTATCCCATATTCACAGTTTTTAGTGATACCGCCATCTTTCCAAACATCAGTTAACCTTTTTCTATCAACAATTCCATCTAACCTATCTTTAATCCATTTATCACTGTATCCTCGTTTTCTATAATAATCTACTGCCCTGTTAATAGCAATTTCAGGATCAAATACCTCGTCTATTCTTTCACTACCTAAATTAGCAAGCCAAAGTTTAAAAGGTTCAGCCTTAGGACTAGGAACAGATTCAATTAATCTCAATATTCCTTTAGTATCTAAAGTATCAGTCAAATAATTTTTTCCATCTTTTTTTGACTTCATTTTCAGTTGGTTAGTATTGCTAACCAACTGACTACCTTCTTCGTTTAATTTGTTTTTTAACCATTTCCAATAATTTCTAGATTTTTCATAATCATTGTTTGTTAATGCACTAATAACATCAACAACACTAAAATAATATTCTTCTTTTTCATTATTCCAAATACTTCTTATTTCATTACCCTCAAAAAGATTTGATATTGTTTCTAATTTGTCTTTACTCATTTATTACCTCCTTTAAATCAACTTAAACTTATAATATATATCAATATTCTTTTCTTCATCTATCTCTATTCTATCAATTAGTGAACTAATTAATGCTCGAGATGGATTTTTCATCTCTAAAAATTCTTTAATTTTATCTAGATAAAAATTATCATTAGTTTCCCCATTGTTTTCTAAATTATATAGAGTTCTTTCATATTCTAGTTTCTTTTTCTTTGATTCATTAATCTCTAGAGTCAAGTTGTTGTAAGTTCTCTTATACATTTCTAAAGTTATATTTCCCTCTAATTTATCATTGTAGCAAATATCTATTTTTTTATTAGCATTTTCGATTGCTGTTTCTAATCTAAATATTTCTCCTTTAATACTATCTTTTTTCTTTTTTATTCTATCATTAGTTTTTAATATACTTTCAAGAGTTTTTTCATCTAAATATTTTTTTGCCATTTTTCGTAAATTATCTAAAACTATATTTTCTATAATTTGATATTTAATAGAATGTGGTGTGCATACATCTTGTTTTTTCCTTTTAGCCCAATAATTACAATTACCATAAATTCGGCTAACCTCTCCATATTTTTTAGTTTGTTGTTTATGTTCTCTAAATCCAATCGTATGCTTACAATCTTTACAATATATTAAACCACGAAGTAAAAGTTTATCGGTTACACCATTACCTTTGCCACGATTTTTATTACTTTTAAACATTTCTTCAGCAAGTTTAAATGTTTCTTTATCAATTATGGGTTCTACTGCACCAACTGATATAATCCAATCATTTTCTTTATTATGAACTCTTTTTTTAGATTTGTAATTAACTTTCCTTTGACGACATTGTGTTAAATTTCCAATATAAGTTAGATTTTTTAGAATATCATTAACTGTCCTTGTTGCCCAAACACCATAATGAACATTGTCTTGTCCTAACTTCATATTTTTTTGCATACTTGGTGTTGGTATATGTTCACTCGTTAAAGTATCACATATCTTGCTTAAACTATCGCCACTTGTAAACATAGCAAATATTCTTCTAACTACATTAGCAGATTCTTCATCAATTTCAAGTTTGTGCTTATCTTCTTCGTTCTTTTTATAGCCATAAGGAGCATATGCTCCAACAAATAAACCATTTCGTTTTTTAGTATATAAAGAACTTCGGAGTTTATTTGATATATCTTTAACATACATATCATTAAAAGCACTTTTAAATACTAGCATATCATTTGCTGAACTATCTCTTTTAAAAGTATCTACCCCATCATTAACAGCTACATATCTAATATTATGCTCTGGAAAATATCTTTCTACATAATAGCCAAATTCAATATGATCTCTACCTAGTCTTGATGTATCTTTGGTTATAATCATATTTATTTTCTTTTCTTCGCAGTCTTTAATCATTCGATTAAATCCTACTCTATCAAAAGTTGTTCCTGATACACCATCATCTATATATTCATCTACAAATAATAAATCATTATCTCTAATATAATTTAAAAGCAAATCTCTTTGTGTAGAGATACTACCACTCTCACCTAACCTTTCATCTTCTCTAGATAATCTTAAATATATTCCTACCTTATAGGTTGTGTCTGTTACCATTTCTACTCCAATCTATAAGTTCGAGATTATATCGGTATTTATTATACCATTATTTTCGTGATTATTAAATTCTTTATCTAGAAAGGATGCTAAAAAATTACTTATTAATTCATTAAGTGTTATTCCATTTTCATTAAAAATATTATTTACTTTATATTCTTTTTCCATAGGGCACCTCTATAAATGTATATGCACCTAAATTAATATTATTTTGTATAAGTTTGTCTATCTTCATTAAATACCTCCTTTGTCTTAATTTTCTGTTTTTTCTAACATATTACATTCAATCCTTTCTTCTTTTTTATTCAAACTCTTTTAGTAGTTCTTTCATTTCTTTTAATTCTTCTTCGGTTGGTGGAATAGATTCTTCTCTTTTCCCATTCCAAACTTCTACACCATCTGGATCAATTCGTATATGAGGTCCACTTTTACCATTTAATAGTTCTTTTTGATTATCAGCAATATCTATTACAGTAATAAAACTTTGTATATTATTGTTAGTAATATAAGAATTAAGATAACCTCTTATAAATACTTTAGTTCCTTTCACAAAAAAATCTTTATAGGTTGTATAAAGATTTCGGTTAATATTTAAACTTGAATATACTTTTCTTTTATCATATTTTAAGGTAGTTAAACCAAACTTGATATAATCTTTATTATTATCTGTCACATTATTTATAGTTCCAGATATTATTATTTCATTTAAATCTATATCCATTTTTCGCTCCTTTCTTTTTAATTATTTAAATTATTAAAAGAATTTTAAATTTATATTATTTATTATAATTATTTATTAATATTATTTATTCTATTAGAAGATTCTTGCTATTACATATAACAAAATACTGCTACTAACTATGGAAGATATTTGCTAAATATATTCTTCGTATATTAGGTTCATTTTCTACTTTAATATATTTTTTTCTTTTTAATGAAGTTATGCAACTTGTAATAGTTCTCTTTGATACTTTCATATGATTACTTAAATACCTATTATTTGCATAACAAAATCCCTCTTGCATAGTTAAAGTAGTGATTAATCCCATTAATAGTTTAGCAGTAGAAGAAACATCTTCATCTAATAGAACTATCATAGGTACTTGTACATATTTTAAATTACTTATATCTGTCATATTATCGTCCTCCTTTCCTTATTTTTTTAACAAAAAAACTTGTAAAATATCTTACAAGTCATACCGATATAAACTACAAAAAGGCAATACTAACCCAGAGACCTTATTTTAAATCCTGTCTCTAGGATTGAAGTGTTTTAGTCTTATAGACTAGGTTCTAATATAAATCTACGAACATTTACTGAACCTTTATTTGTTAGCGATTTAATCTTTTCTAACAAAATTCGTATGTGTATAATCCTCTGCTATATTCAATGAACTTTATATATTTATTATCTTCTAATATTTGTAAGTTCTTTTTGAATCCAACATTTGTTATACTTAAGTGATTTTGAACTCTACCTATACTTATGCTTGTGAACTTACTTCTTTGTGATTGTTCTGCACAGAGTATTTTATATATAAGTTTAGTTTCAAACTTTATATTCTTGTCTTTCCATATCTTTGGATTAATTAATTCTAGTTGTTTGTTCTTCAGCATACATTTGATTTCCTCCCTTCTTGTATTCAATAATTGTTTTATTGTGTACTTTTGTACTCACTGACAAATTAATCTTAACATAGTAAATACTAACTTGTCAATACCTTTTTATTCATATTTTGTATTTTTGTTGACTTTTGTACTCGTTTGGTGTATGATTAATGTGTGAGGTGAAAAAAATGTCTAGTGATAAAACTATTGGTGAAATAATTGCCGAAGCTAGAGAAGAAAAAAATCTATCTCAAAGACAACTTGCAAAACTTGCTGGAATTAATAGTTCAGGTTTATCTAAAATAGAAGCAGGAGAAAGAGACCCTAGTCCTAAAATATTAAGAAAGATAAGTAAATATATTGATGTTAATTATAATGATTTAATGTATAAAATGGGATTAGGTATTGAAGTTAGCCCATTAAATCCTTTTATTAAAGATTACTATTCTAATTTAAAAGGAAATGAATTAAACGAGGCTGAAATAAATGTTTTAGGTAATAAACAAAATTTAGAAAAATTAGTTTTATCTTGTGAAGAAAAGTTAAAAGATAAAACTATATTAGAAAGTGAAAAAGATTTATTACTACATACTATTGAAGATACAAATTATCAGATTAACACACAACAAGAGATAATAAACTTAATTCAAAGTTTAAAAGTAAAGGAGAGAAATAGAAATGCGAAATAGAAAAATATTAAACATTTTAGTTATACTATTATGTATATTTGTTGTAGTAAGTTTTGTATTAACACAAACTATTGCAAATGATTATTTTAAGAATATGTTTTGGGTTGCTAGTATGTTTCTTATGTGTGGTGTATTATTAGATCTTAATGCGTGGAGCAAATTAGGACTAGATGTTGATAAAAATAAATCTAAAACTATTAGGAGAGGTTTTGATGATAGTACAACACTATTAGTTGTTTTCTATGGTAGTTTACTTTTAATAATTATATTTTTTAATCAATTTAATAACGAAGTAATGAAAAATAACTATGTCATAATAGGATACTTTATTATGACAATAGAATTTGTATTATTTAATTATCTATCAATATGGAATGCTAAAAAAGATACTATTAAATTATTAAAGGATAATAAATAATACAAAAAAAATAGCCTTTTACCTTTTCGTTAGATTAGGTATTAGGCTATTTTTCATATAAGAATGCGTGGCAAGTTTTGTTGCTTTAGCAATGAAATTGGCGATAGCATTCTTCTTTTTATTTAAACTTGATTTAAATAAAAAGGCAACAATACCACTTACGATTAGTTTGTGGTATGTTGCTTAAATGGGGTTTCAAAAGGGCTCTCCCTTTGCACACTATTCCTAGATGGCTTGTCCATCTTGGTAGTGTGTTACTATCTTGTCTTAAAGATAGTTTTTTATGGAATTTTAATTAGATATAGAGATTATTTTATATTTCATAAATTGTCTATCTTGTTTTTCCCTTTGATTCTATATTCATTTCATATAAATATAGTCTGTCAAGTTGTTCTGGTGTAATATTAATTACTTTTCCTCCTTTTGGATTAATTCTTTCTCCGCCAAATACTATCCATATTGCATCAAGTGGCATATCTGGCATTGAAGCTTCTCCATCAGTAAATATTATTTTATTTTCAACTCTTCTTGAAAAAGCACCTACAGCAACATCAAAATCAGTTCCTCCACCACCCTCAAATCTCATATTTTCTATATCTTCTTCTGTTCTAATTTCATGAAATCCATAAAATTCTGTGTCAAAACATCCTACTTTTAATTTAGTATGTTGTAATATATTCTTACATTCTCTTAAAAAGTTCTTTAATAATACTTCATTTATTGAACCACTTGTATCAAGAACAATTTCAGTTTCCGGCATTGGTTGTTCTTCTAAATTAGCAGTAACAACTCCATCTTCTAATGTAGCATTTTTATATGACCAATCTACATCATATTTAATTGCTTCTCTCAAAACATATCGCCAATCAACTATTGGTTTTGCAGTGCCAATATCATTAACTGGTCTAACATCTCTATTTGTTGAAGTTCCTGCTTGTGATGCTTGTTTAGAAATTGCTTCTTTTAATTCTTCAAGTTGCTTTTTCTTATCTTCAAGATTTTTCTTAAAAGCATCTTTTTCTCCTATGCTCTCAAGTTCTTCTTGTTTCTTTTCTAGTTCACTCTTTTCTTTTTCTTTTGTATCTTTTCCTAAAAGTTTATCTAATAAGCTCTCTTTTTTATCAGATTTTTCTTGCTGCTCTTTGTGCTTTTTAACTGCTTTCTCCCACATACTGTGAGTATCATGGCCAACATCTTGCTTTGATTTATCTTCTTCTTGTAAATTTTTCCCCGAGTCACCACCGCTTTGTTCTTGGGATTGCTTATCTTGTTCTTGTGAAATTCCACTATTAGAACTATTTTGTTGTTGAGATTGTTGCTGTTCATCTCCACTTTGTCCTGCTCCACTATCTTGTTTCTGGTATTCTTGATTTTGTGAATCGCCAGTTTGTTGTTGTGATTGAGATTGTTGTTGAACATTTTCGCCTTGACTACTACCACTGCTTTGTTGTTGAGATTGTTGCTGTTCATCTCCACTTTGTCCTGCTCCACTATCTTGTTTCTGGTATTCTTGATTTTGTGAATCGCCAGTTTGTTGTTGTGATTGAGATTGTTGTTGAACATTTTCGCCTTGACTACTACCACTGCTTTGTTGTTGATTTTGTTGCTGATTACCTTGTTCGCTTTGACTATTACCTTGTCCCTTTTGTTGTTGTCTTTGTTGTTTTTCTTGTAATAGTTTTTCATATAACTGTTCAGCATCGTAATTAATAGCTTCTGCCATATCAACACCACCCAGAGCCATTTTTAATCCGTCTCGTTTTAAAAACTGATTAATAACACCATCTGTAGCAATATTCCATAACTCTGGATCTTTGCCTTCACTTCTTAAAATATGATTAAATGCAATATGACATACTTCATGAGCAAATATAAAAGTTTGTTCTTCAACACTTAAACTTTCTAAATATTTAGGATTATAGTAAATTGTTTCTCCATCTGTACCTGCGGTTGGTATATCTTTGTTTTCTTTATAATCTACACTTGCTACTACACTCCCAAAAAAGGGATATTTAACAAGCATTTTTCTTTTTAATGCTGCAATATCATATTTCATAACTTATACCTCAAATTCGTGCAACTAATGAGAATATTTCTTCGTTTATCTTATCTTTATTTATTTCGTTTGCTGTTACAATTATCACACAACTTTTTGGTAATTCAAATGTAGATATTTTTTTATGTTCTAACAATTCACAGAATTTTAATTGTTCTTCTTTTGCTATTGCATCAATTTTATCAATCACTAAAATTTTACTTGCATTTGTACTTAATATTTCACTAAGCCATTTTGGTGGCATAAAATCAGTTCCATCATAATGACCATTTAACTCTTTAACATCAACATTGGCAGGTAATACAACTGCACCATTTATATCTTTACCAAATATAAAATCAACTAAAATTGGTGCAACATTTGCTCTTATATATGATAGTAATATTTCTTTCTTATCTCCCATTATCTTCTTATACCTCCTTCTGACATTTCAGCAAGTTTTGCTTCTGCAAGTCTTTCTAATTTACTTTCATCGCCATGTGTCCATAAAGCATCAAAAATTGCTCCAAACTCTGCTCCTAAACCTACGACAAAATCTCTTACTTTTTCTAAGTTATTATCATCAACTTGTGATAATCCCAGGGTTGTTGCATATCTTTCAGCTGTATCTAATGCTTGTATGTCTCTTTGGGTATAATTTTCATTTATTACATCATCTAGTGTTATAACTTGTTGATTACAGAATTGTACAAATTCTCTTGTTATATCTTCTCCTACTAGTGCTCTTAACATTTCTGGACTTCCTGTTGCGTATAACATTTTAGAAGCCATTTCCCATTTTCTTGGATCTGCGTTAGGTTTTTCACCATCATATTCACTTCTTAATGTTTCGCCTTTTTTATAAGCAATATATGAATAAATAGCAGGATGTATATTATGTTCACTTGCCCATTTTAACCAACTTTCAGTAGTTGTTTTAATATAAACATGAGCAAATCTATTAAATAATGGTTCTGCTAATTGATTTGCAGCTAATGAATCTTCCATATCATTTCCCGCTGCAACAATTCTTGCATTGTCTGGTAATTTCCAAATACCATTAACTTCTCTATCTAATACTATATTAAATGCTATACCTTGAATACTTGGTAGCGCATTTGTAATTTCATCTAAAAATACAATATGAAATCTATCTGGTTCTTTTTCACATTTTTCTTCTAATTTTTTCAACCAACTTGGCTTAACATCAATCATCTCACCTGTTGCTTGATTATAAACGCTTTTACCATTTAAACTTTCTGGTGTCGCATTTCTTAGATAAATAATTACACAATCAGGATCTATCTGTTTTACCCTTGCAGATTTACCTTCTGATGAAGGTCCATGCAAAAATACTGCTACACCACTTTCTATTGCACCCTTAATAATTTCTTCTTCACTAACTTGTCCAAATTTTAAACCATAAGGATTTCTTCTTTTTTCAGCTTGTTTTCTTTCTTCTTCACTAACTTGTCCAAATTTTAAACCATAAGGATTTCTTCTTTTTTCAGCTTGTTTTCTTTCTTCTTCAAATTGAGTTTCTTCTTCAAATTGAGTTTTTTCTTCTGGTGACATATCTTGAACATGAGTAAATGTTGCTGTCTGTGTTAAATCGCGTAACATATATCTATCAAGATATTCCTTCATTTCTGTTCTACTAAAATCACCTTTATAATTATGATTTCTATCAAGAAATCTTATTCCAGAAACTAACCCTATTTTTGAAATTAATATTCCTGTTCTATCATCAATTAACCATTTTACTGGTGATACTTCTACCCAAACATAATCACCATTCCTATATTCAATGCCATTCGAAAGTTTAAATTTATTTCCACCAAAATAAGAATTTACTCTTATACGAATATATTTCTTTCCTTGATGTTCATATTCTTCATAAGTTATTGGATTGAATCCTGTATCATAATCATCATATTTTACTGAATCAAATGTATAACTTCTTCCAGTTTTATTCATTCCCCTAGTATATTCTGATTCTAATATACTTTGCATTCTTGAATCAGCAGCATATTGTGGATATTCACCATATTCTACTTCCCCAGTTCCGTTGTATCCCCTCACTCTGTTCGGGGAGATTTGAGAAAAGATTGCAGAAGATTGCAAAGCTGGGCGAACAGCACCATTGCGTAGATACCTATAGTTGCAGTACCTATTACCATCTCGATCAACCGCGCGGACATCATTATCGTTATCATCTGATCTAGTCCAAAACCAACTAGTCCTTCCTTTTAAAGAACTATCTTCATCAATATTATAATATGTATTTTCGCATAAAAAGCTACCTGTCAATACACATAAATCTGAGATTGCAGCTTTTGTTCCATACTCTCTCATTACTTCTAATTGAGATTCTTTATCATTACCCCAAATTTGTCCTTCCGACAATAAAGTTAAATCTTGATTATTCATTTTTATCACCACCATAACTATATTTTACCATATAAATTCTTTTTTTCTTATTATTTTTGCGAATTTTATATTTTTTTATCTAAATTGGATAATAATTTATCCATACTCTTTTCATTAGAACATTTTAAATGTGCTTTAAAAGAGTTAATTCTCATACTGATATATTCTTCATCAATAATGGACTTGTCTTTCAATTTTTTCATTGTTTTAATATGTTTTTTCATTCTCTCTTTAGAAGAAAATCTAAGTTTTCTAATAACTTTCCCACTACTAGTGAGAATATGATTAAAGCCAAGAAAATCTATGCCATTGTAAGCAATCCCAATCTGCGTTTTTTGATTGAGTTTTAAATTTAATTCCTCATTACATACTTTATTTATTTCTTTTAAACAATGTTGCAAGTATTGTTTATTGCGGTGAATTAATATAAAATCATCCATATATCTAACATAACCTTTTATCCTTAATTGTTCTTTAACTAATCTATCAATTCTATCAAGATAATACAAAGCAAACCATTGGCTAGATTGATTACCTAATGCTAACCCTTTTCCTAAATTATTTGGTTGTTCATTTATAATTTTATTAATAAACCAAAATTCATCATCGGAAAAATCAACTTTTTTTAATCTGTTTATTAAAATATCATGATCAATACTAGGAAAATATTTATGAATATCACATTTTAAATAATAAACTTTATTGTCTTTGTTTCTAAAAAATTCTTTTTGCAAAAAATATTTTAATCTATCCATACCATATTTTGTTCCCTTACTTTTTCTACATGCAACATTATCATTAATTAGCTTTTTTTCAATTTTTGGAATTAAAATATTATCACAAAAACATCTTAGTACAATTCTATCTCTATAGGGTAAAGCTTGTATCAATCTCTCTTTTGGTTCATATATTAAGAATTCTTTATACTTACCGATCTTATATCGTTTTGATGTTAACTCTTTTTTCAATTTATAAATATTTTCAGAAATATTTGTTTCAAATCTTATTACTTCCCCTTTGTGTTGTTTTGATCTTCTGCATTTTTTATGTGCATTATATAAATTTTCAAAACTAAATATATTTTCTAACTTCATTTTATCACCACTAAAAAAGTGCCCCTTTAAACCTTCAAAAATAAATAAGATATTGTTGTTGGTGTGAGCACTAAAATTTATCCACCGCACTATTATAGCGGTTAGAAAAGTAAATAATTCCTTTGCTTTAAAGTTTTGATATATCTTACTTAAAATATATTTCTCTGACCTGTTTTTTAGATTCTAAAATCTCTTCAAAAGCAAATCTGGGCGAACAGCACCATTGCGTTTATACCTATATTTGTTGTTCCTATTACCATTTTTATTAACCGCGCGGACAAAGACAAAGCCCTGCACCAAAGGTGCAACACAAGCAAGTCCGCTAGAATAAATTATTTACTTAATTAAAAACCTTTCAGTTTAAAATCCATTAATTATTTGTACGATTACTCCATCTGGTATCATCACTTTTTTTCCATGCTGCTATCAAATTAATAGCTTCACCAATTTGGATAGAAATTTGCTTAAATTGTCTAGATAAAATGCAATTACAATTTTCCGCTAACATGGATATATATCCTAACATTTTTAATTTTATTATTGCATCTTTTTGAAATTTTTCGCGTTTTTTCTTATTTTCTAAGCAATCAATTCTAACAAAATTACCTTGTAAAAGCAATTCTAATATCTCTAAAGATAAATTTTGCATACGATTAACGAATACACCTCTATATTTTGCTGGAGATTTTTCGGTAACTGCAATTATATATGCTCCCAATTTTTTCACAACTGTAATAACCATTAAATCATTTGCATTAAATGGAATTTTTTCAATTTTTTCTAATTCACTATCTTTCTCAAGATTATCTTTAACTTTTTTCTTGTCAAACTTTTGATTATTAGCTGTTGCTAAAGCTTGTTTTACTGCAACTTTATCAGCAATATTATTTAAATTTTCATTCATATCTTCCAATTTTTTTGGAATTTTAAGATTGTTAGCTCTACTAACTTGTAACATCAAACCACGACCTTTTCTATATAAACATAACCCAATTATAATCTATAATAGAAGTTTCTCAAAAAGATAGATTTAGGTACTGCTAATTACTACTACTTATATATGTACTTTTAATTATTTAAAAAATAACTTACAACTGATAGTTCTAAAACTATCCATAACAATGTTTTTCTTATATCTTTTTCTTCAATGATATTACTTATACAATATTCCTTTATATATGAAATTTTTACTGGTAATTCAATTTTTCTACCATTTATACCTATTGTTTTTAAAATCAAATCTGTTGCTATGCAACTTCCTTCCTCAACAATAGCTCCAATTTCTTCCTTATTATCATAAAAGAATTCAGTTACATCATCAACTAATCTATTATTTTCTCTAAATTTGTCTACCTTACTACTTTTCTGTATTTCTTCTAATTTTGCATTAATTAATTGTTCTAACACATTTTCTACTTCTTCATTAGTTAAATTAATATTTAATGGGAAAATAATATTGGTGATGATTATGTTTGATAATAATATAAGATATTGTAGAGAAGAATTAGAGATGACACAAACTGAACTTGGATATATATTTGGGGTATCAGATTCAGCTGTTCGATCTTGGGAAACTGCTCATGACTCTATACCATTACCAAAACTCATTAAATTTTGTAATATGTATGATTATTCATTGGATTTCGTATGTGGTTTAATAAGAAATAATATTAAATATGGGAAATTTACAACTGATAAAATTAAAATAAGTAAAAAACTAAAAGAATTAAGAAATAAATTAGGAATTTCCCAACAAAAATTATCTGATGATTGCAAAATTTCACAAACTACTTATAGTGGTTATGAAACAGGTAACTATTTAATTAACACAATGAATTTGTACTATATTTGTAAAACATATAATGTACCAATGGATTGGATAGTTGGTAGAACAAATAATTCTAGAATTGATAAATAAAAAAACGAGAGTATGATATAAAAATAACATATTCTCGCTTTTATAGTATATTTAATGAATAATAATAGTCATATACATTTAATTTATTATTAATTTTAATATTAATTTCATCATTATTAAAATTATATTGAAAAATATTAAATAACATTTCTACTGTAAACTTTTGTTTTTCTAATAATGATAATTCCATATACTTTGCAAAAATAAATATTAAGTTTTCATATTTAGCAAAGTTAATTATTACTTTTTTAGAATTAGGATCAAATATTAATACTATTTCTTGAAATAATTTAATAAAATTATCAATATTATAGTTTGGTACAAATCCTAAATTTTCAAATAAATGTATGGCTAATCTAACTTTATCAATACCACTTAACTTATCTACCATCTTAACTAATGTTATAACATTTTCAGTATTATTACTCAATAACATAATATTCTCCTTCCTTTTTTGACATTTAAGGCAATTATTTTAAAGTACAGATAAGAGATTAAACCCTACATTAAAACTCCAATATAGACGATTTAATGGGATTAAACACCATTTTTCTGCACTTCTATTTATCACTCTAGAAAATTAAAAAATCAATACCATTTTTATCTTTTTATCTGCTTAAATCAAAATCATCAGATTTATCATAATCTTTATCTAATTCATCTATATCTTTAACTCTTGTTTTTAAATAATCTGGTGCCTCTACATATTCAAATAATTCATCTTGTTTAGTTGTTCCTCTAGATATTTTAATTACATCATTCATATCAAAATCATTATTATCATAGTAATCTTTAACTTCTATAGTTGTTTCGTCTTTTGTCTTTTCATTACCAAATTGTAATATCTTTCTAAAAAATTTCTTAATTGCTTCTAATATTACTTCAATATAGTTTCTTAATTTGTTATTTTCTTCAGTTAAGTTTTGATTTCTAATAGTAAGAGATTTAACTTCTTTTTTAAGATTTGTATTTTCTTTTTCCAATATTTGATGGCTTTTAGTAAATGTTTTTACTTCATTAAATAATTGTTCTATCTTAGGTTGAAATTCTAATACCTTTTCAGTTTCTTTAATAACATTATTCATAGATTCAAAGGTTTCATTTTTAACCTTTATATATTCATTACTAAAGATAGTGCTTTTACTAGATTTCATTTTATCATTTAGATCACTTATGGCTTGTTCTAAATTTTTATTAATAGTTTCAACTTTATTTTCATAATATCTAGTTGCTTTCTTTAATTCTTTAGTTTTTAAATGTTCTCTACTACTGCCTTTAATACCTCTTTCTAAATCAAAGCCTTTTTCAGTTAGTCGCTCGTGATATTTGTCTTGCAATTGGGATAAGTGTATTTTATCCTTTATAAATTGTTTTTTAGATATTGTCCATCTTTCAGTATTAGTTCTTTTATCTAATTTTTTAACAAGTGGTACTACTACACAATGAATATGTGGTGATTTTTCATCTAAATGAATTGTTGCGTGAAGTATTTGTTCTTTATTATAACCTAAATCATTATAAACAAATTCCATACAAGTATTTGCCCACTTCATTAAATCATCATTACTCATATTTTCAAAAAATTTAGGTGAAGCAGTAAATAATAATTCATCTGCTACACAATTTCTTGATTGATTAAGCATTTGTATATAACTTCTTTGTCTTTCTTTTCTTTCAGTTTTTTGCTTTTCATTATGTTGTTTTTCGTATTCTTTTGTTATCTCTTTAAATCTTTTAACATATTTATAATTTAATGGTACTAATTCTAAATTTTTATAACTATCTTCAACCCTTATATCAGGATTAGAATTATATGCTTTCTTTTCGCGTTTGTTATGAGAACCAATCCCAGCTAAATCGTATGTAGTCATAATAGGTTCACTTCTAAATATTGCATAATTCATTATATCAATCTCCTCTCTTTTTTAACAAAATAAAAAGAATATGCGTTTAACATATTCTAGTGTTTATAAGATACTAATTGAATTGATATAACCTCAAACTTATTCATTTATAAAAGTTGTGTACTTTTGTGTGTCATAACATAAACTCCATCTTTGTTTTTTAATATAATTTGTTCATGATTATTTGTTTTATTTTTTAAACTTACTCTAAAATAATCACCAGTTTTATAAGCTACATCTACATCATAGTCATAAACATATTCTGCATTTATAATTTCAAGTTCACCTACGACATGATATGCGCTACTATTTTCAATTTTTTTTGTAAGCTCTTTTAATATATCCTTTTCGCCTTTTTTTCCACAACCAGAAAACAAAAATAAACAAACTGCACATATACTTACTAAAAGTATTTTTTTCATTTTTTCACCTCATAATTAATTTCATTTAATTATATGGAACAAATATTCTAATTATGATGAATAAATTTATTTTTTCTGGAAATTATATTAATGAAACTACGAAAGGAGATTATATGGAAACATTACAAAAAATTGCACTTGTTTTTACTGTTATTGGTGCGCTTAACTGGGGATTAATTGGTTTTTTCGATTTTAATCTCGTAACTATGATTTTTGGTGATGGAACTCTTTTAACTCGTATTATATATATGATTGTTGGAATTGCTGGAATCATCAATATATATACACTTTTTAGTCATATAGAATCAAAATAAAACTGAAGCCAGATATAATCCTGAATTCAGTTTTTTTATTAATTATTTTTTTGTAATTTTTACTTTTACTTTCTTTGTTTTAACTACATATTCAACTTTTACATCGTCACCAGTTACAAGTACATCTACTTCATGTGTTCCCTCTCCATAACCACTTAAGTCTAAGTATGCGGTAACATCATCTGTTGTTATATTTTTTATAACTGATTCTACACCCTTTAATGTAACCGTAACACTAGTATCATTTGCACTTACACCTTGAACACTATATCCATCTGCAAGATTTCTATATTTAATATCTATTCCTGCTAAATCTTTTGACGTTGAATTATCCAAGCCAACATTTATAGTTATATTATTTACACTCATATATTTTATGCCGACTGGTTTCTCTAATTCCATCTTATATTGCTTATTACTATTTAAATCATTAACATCAACTTCTACTGGTATATATGTAAGCGAATTTAATGTTTCTTCATCACCGTAAACTGTAACACTCGTTTCACTAGAATTTATTGAACTAATTGCTTTTCCGAATGCAACATTTCCAACTGGAATTACTTTTATTGGTAATTCTTTACTTGGTGAACTAATTGTTATATCAGCATTAATTTTTTCAGGTACTATTTCTACATCGACAACATAACCATTTTCATCATAAGCTTTTAAAGCTATATCATTAATAGTTATTACCCCAACTTCTTGTTTTACTAAATTTTTAATATCAATTAAAGCTTTTACAGTGGCAACTTTCTTTAGTTGATATTCTGCTCCCTTTATTACGACTTTATCAGTACTTATTGAAACATTATCTATAACCAACTTACTATCTAAACTATCTTGGTTTAAAAGATCATAAGTTAAAGTCCTTGTTTCAGAAATTTTTGGATAAATTATAACTGTTGCAGTTGATGGGTTAACATTGTAATCTATTGATGCCAATGCTTGATTATATTTGATATTAACCTTATGTGTTCCTGGTTTTAATCCTGTTAAATCCACAACAACATCATGAGACGGTGATTGCTTTGCAAAATATAAATCTGCTTTTCTACCTATTAAGGTAATATCGACCTCTTCAGGTAATCCTTCTACAACATAGGCTTCTTCATTCATTATAACTTGTACAGGTTGACTTTTTAAAATCTCAGCAGAGCTTTCTGAGAAAAATAATTTTTTTTGATCTATAACTATAAAAGTAATTATTGCTATTATAAGTGAAATAAATAATAATGTACTAGTTTTTGATAACCAGTTTTCGACTTTACGACTAGATTTATCAAATTTTTCAGTTATTTTCAATATTAATTTTGTTATAGGAATGATAATTTTTTTATCAAAAAATATTCCAATAGCATGAAAAAAATTTCCAATGCCTTTAATTATCTTTTTCATTATTCATTTCCTCCTCATCATCAGGTATTATAACTTTTTTAGGTCTCAACTCTTCCAATAACATTAATTTTAACTCATCCATTGTCAAATTATAATGTAATTCTGAATTTACTGCCATTGATACCCTTCCTGTTTCCTCAGAGACAATTAATGAAATACAATCCGTTTCTTCAGCAATTCCTAAAGCAGCTCTATGACGAGTTCCTAATCTCTTACTAATTCTCAAATTATCACTAGTTGGAAAAACTGCACCGGCACTTGTTATTTTATCACCTTGAATTATAACACCACCATCATGTAATGGGTTATTTGGAAAAAATATGGCAATCAATAAATCACTAGAAATGTCTGCATATATTTTTTTAGATTTTGATATATATTCATTTAGACTCTGATCCCTTTCTATAACAATCAATGCACCAATTCTATTTTTTCTTAATTGATCCATAGCATTTACAATTTCATATACAACTTTTTCTCTTTCATCAACAGTTAACACCTTATGACGCCCTAAAAGTTGACTTCTACCTAATTGTTCTAAAACGTTTCTAATTTCAGGCTGAAATATTACAATTAAAGCAAGAGGTCCCCAAGTAATAGCATAATCAAGTAAGTAACCAATTGTTGTTAATTGTAATGCATCACTTATTAATTTTAATAATAACACAATTATTACACCTTTAAATAGCATAACCATTTTTACATTTTTTCTTAAATTTTTTAATATATAGTATAGAACTAACCATACAATTAATACATCCAGTAATTTTTTTATCAATTCAATAATTCCATCTACTGTCATCTTATACCTCCAATATTATGTATATATTATATCACGAATAAGAAGAAACACAAATATTTTTTTAAGAAAAAAAATAAAGCTAATAGCTTTATTTTATTAAAAATTCCAAATATCTTCATCGGAATCCACATTATCATTTGTGATACTGTTTTCATCTTTAACGGTGTTATCTTCTGTTGAAATGTTATTATTCTCTATAACAGTATTTAAATCTGGCAACTCTAATTTTACATCATTATTTGATGTGTTATCTTTTTCATTTTTTAACTGATCAACACTTTTTATGTTTATAGGTTTTCTTTTAGTTGTTTTTCTTAACAAATTGCTTTTTTCTTCATCTACAATTGGACTATCAAAATCCTCAAGTTTTAAATTTTTAATTTGTTCATTTATTTCATCCAATTTCAAATTAGTAGTCGCTTCCAATTCTAAATCATTGTTAATCTCTTCAGGGAAACTATTTTCATCGATTTCAAATTGTTCTACCTTTGACTTTTCACTTTGTTGTTTTATATTTTCATCAACTTCATTTTTTAGATTTTCTTCTTTATCTATAAAATTTTTTGTATTAGCATTATTTGTCGAATTAAAATCGTCCGTTCCATCATTAATAACAAATGTATTGTCCACTAAATTGCTTATGGTCTCAGCAACTTTATCCTCTGTTTTGTCTTGTTCCTTTTTATCTTGTTCCAAAGTTTCATATGGTTCAACATCTTCTATTTTTAATTCTTCTACATTAACATTTTCACCTTTAGGTGGTACAGTAGCATTAATATCATTTATTGCATTTACATCAATATTTTCGTCATCATTTTTGTTTGTATCTTTTTCTATTATATTAAAATCATACTTATCGTCTACATCTTCAATTTTAAGATCATCTATACTTGGTTCTGTTTTTTTTTCGGTTGTTTGATCACCAAATGGCACATATAAATCCTCCGGAATACCTAGTTCCTCATTAGAAACCTTTGAATTTTGATTTATATCACCAACAACTAAACCACTATTGTTAAAATTAGGAGCGATTGTGTCTAATATATCTAATTGTTCTACTTCATCATTATTTTCATCTTTTTGTTGAGCCAAGGTATCACTATCACTCTCATTTAATATTTCTACATTTTCCTCTTTTTCAGTACCATCAGTATTTTTTTTATCTTTGTCACTTTCCTTTGAAATTTTATTGCCAAATCCTGTCTTTTGCGCAATATAACCAATTATAGTCATAAAAAAAACTATTCCTACTATAATAAACGCAATATAATGTTCTATTACAAAAGAAATTATATCCATAAAAACACCCTTTCTTATTCTTTAATATGATAACATTTTTTAATAAATTTAAACAATATTATTGTTCTAAATAATCCTCACCCTTAAATGGTTCTGTTCTAAGCAAATCACGATAATTTTGTTGTCTTAAAACTTCATATAACATAATCGCAACTGAATTTGATAAATTAAGTGCTCTTATATTAGAATTCATAGGGATTCTCATACAATGATCTAAGTTATTTTTTAATATTTCTTTAGGAATACCTGTACTTTCCTTACCAAATACTAGATAAATATTTTCATTCCTATTAGAATAATCAAACGAATCGTAAGGCTTTTTTCCATATCTAGTTAGAAAATAAAAAGTCCCTTTATTTTTGCTTAAAAAATCTTCATAATTTTCATATACTGTATAATCACAATGATCAATATAATTTACACCAGAACGTTTAATATACTTATCTTCTAGTGAAAAACCTAAAGGCTTTATAAGATGTAATTTTGTTCCAGTTCCTGCACAAGTTCGCATTATATTTCCAGTATTACCTGGTATTTCAGGTTCAAATAAAACGACATTTATCATGCTTGACCAATAACTCCTCTATTATAAAATAATTCTTTTACATCATTTATATTTATATCAGTTTTCTTTGTATATAAAACTGAACTTATTTTTCCATTTTCCATAATTAATAAATTTGTATATTTTTCAAACGGAATATTTTTTATATTTTCAGCAAAATAGTTATTTTTCATATTATCAAAAAAATCCTTATTTATATTTTCTAAATTAATAAATACTACTTGTGACTGTAAATTATATTTTACTAAAAATTCTTTAAAGTCTTTTTCAAATTCAGAAATTGTTTCATCCTTACTACTTGCTAGATAGATAATTATATTACTATTTTCTAATGTATAATTTTCAAATTCTTCTTCGTTCATACTAACCAAAAATTGTGACATAATTGATGGTTCTTTATTCAAATCTTCTCTTAAAGAATACCATCTATTAAATAAAATTGTTGTTAATACTACTAAAACGACTAAAAAGGCACATATAACATAATTTCTTTTAGGTATTTCATTATTAGTTTTTTTCAATTTCATATTTATCGCATCCATTCTTACTTAATTTTATCATACAAATATAAGGAAATCAATTAAAATATTTTAATAATATGCTATAATATTTTTGGTGATTGTATGAATTATGATGTCTTGGAAAATGATTCTATTTTAATTGTACCTAGTCAAATAAAAGAAAAAATATTAACTGAAATGGATAAAAAATCAAAACTTTTTAATGTAAAGTTAATGGAAATAAATGAATTTAAAAGAAAGTATTTTTTCGATTATACTACTGAGACAATTTTTTATGTTATGAAGCATTACAATTATGACTATGAATTTTCTCTTGATATAATAAACAACTTATATTTTTTATCTTCCGAAAATTATGATCACGAAAAACTAAAGTTTTTATTAAATATTAAAAATAAATTAATTAATAATAACTTACTTATTTTTGATAATGTTTTTAAAATCGCACTAGAAAACAAAAAAATATATGTTTATGGATATGACTATATAAATAATTTTTATAAAAAAGCATTTAGTACTTTAAATGTAAATTATATAGACCAAAATATCTCTAAATTTAACCACGATATTATGGAATTTGATATCATTCAAGATGAAGTTATCTTCGTTGCTAACAAAATATGTGAATTAATAGAAAATAAAATAGAATTAAATAAAATAAAAATTATTAATCCTAGTAGTGATTATAATGCAACTATTAAACGTATTTTTAACTTGTTTAATTTACCGTTTTATTTTAACAACAATTATTTAATATCGACAAAAATATCTAACAATTTTTTTGAAATTTTAAGTAATGATATAGTAGAAACTTTAGAAAAATTAAAAGAAACAATTAGTTTAAATGATGAATTAGAACAAACTGAATATAATCAAATAGTTAAAATATGTAATAAATATAATTGGTGCTCTAATTTTCTAGACATTAAAAATAATCTTATATATGAGTTTAGTAATACTAAAATTGATATAAAAAAAGAAGCAAATTATATTGAGTTTGTATCTTTAGAAAATAATTTTTTTTATGATGATGAATATGTATTTTTAATTGGATTCAATCAAAATACATATCCTAAAACTGTTAAAGATGATGATTTTTTGTGCGATGAAGTTAAAAAATTTTTAAGTCTAGAAACAACTACGGAAATTAATAAAATAAATTATAATATATTAGTAAATAAATTGTATTCTATTAAAAATTTTTTTATTTCTTATAAATTAAAAAGCCCTTTTAACTCTTTTTATCGTTCACAAATAATCGATGATTTAAATCTTAATGTAGTTAAAAATTATAATTGCAATATACATTATTCTGTACTAAATGATAAATTAAAGCTAGCAATTACTCTTGATAATTATTTAAAATATGGTGAAGAATCTCAAGATTTAGAACTTTTATATAGTAATTATCCAAGTATTAATTATAAAACTTATAATAATCAATATACAAAAATTGATGAAAATTTATTTAGAAAATATCTAAATAACAAATTATCACTTTCATATTCTAGTATTAACAATTTTTATAAGTGTTCATTTAGATACTATATGGAAAATATTCTTAATTTACAAATATCATCTAACGAATTTTCACTTTTTATTGGGAATTTATTTCACTATATTTTATCAATAATGTATAATGGGGATTTTAATTTTTCAGATAGCTTTAAAACTTATGTTAATGAAAATTATGAATTTAATACCTATAAAGAAAGATTTTTTATAAACAAATTAAAAAAAGAACTTGAATTTATTATTGATAATATTAAGGAACAAGACAAATTTACAAATTTTGATTCACATAAATTTGAACAATTAATTAAAATTGATTTATCAAAAGATAATTATGATATAACATTTAAAGGTATTATTGATAAAATAAGTTATAAAAAAGAAGCTGGTAATACTTTAATCTCTATAATTGATTATAAAACAGGAAATCCTAATTTAAATCTTAATAATATTATATATGGTATTGATATGCAGTTATGTATTTATGCTTATTTAAGTTCAAAGTTAAAGTTGTTCGCAAATCCTTTATTAGTAGGTATATACTTACAAAAAATATTGAATAATGAGATAAATATTAATAAAAATAAACAGTACATAACTATGAAACAAGAAAATTTAAAATTACAAGGATATAGTAATTCTAATGAAAGTATTTTAAAAGTTTTTGATAATACTTACACTGATAGTAAATTAATAAAAGGTATGAAGGTTAGCAGTAAAGGATTTTATGCATATAGTAAAGTCTTTGACCAAGCTATGCTAAATTCTATATTAAATATTGTAGAAAATAATATTGATGAAGCTAGAGATAAAATATTAAATAGAGAATTTTATATTAATCCTAAAAAAATTGGTGTTAAAAATTTAATGGGATGTGAAAATTGTACATATAAAGAATTATGTTTTATGACAGAAGATAATATTATAAATTTAAAAGAATACAAAAATTTAGAATTTTTAAAGGATGATGTAAATGAAATGGACTAGTGAACAATTAGAAGCAATTGGTAAGGATAATACATCTATTATTGTTAGTGCCGGTGCAGGTAGTGGCAAAACTGCTGTTTTAACTGAAAGAGTAATCAGAAAAATAAAAGATGGTGTCAATATTAATGAACTATTAATTTTAACATTTACTAATAAAGCTGCATTAGAAATGAAAGAAAGAATTAGAAAATCATTAAAAAAATACCCAGAATTTAAAAGTCAACTTGATTTAATAAATGAAGCATATATTACAACGTTTGATAGTTTCGCACTTTCAATTTTAAAGAAATACCACTATATTTTGTCATTATCTAAAAATATTAAAATAGCTGATTCAAGTTTAATTTATTTAAAAAAGCAAGAATATATTAATGATATTTTTGAAAATATGTATGAGTGCAAAAATGATTTGTTTTTAAAACTTATAGATGATTTTTGTATTAAAGATGATAAAGAAATTAGAAACAGTATTTTAGATATTTATAATTCACTAAGTATTATGATTGATAAGAAAAATTTTTTAAATAACTATATTGAAAATTTTTATAGCGATGAAAGTATTAATAAATATATAAAAGAATATGAAGATTTAATTTATTCAAAGCAAGAAAAATTAAATATTTATTTAGAAGAAGTATCTAATATAGATAATGAATATTATGAAAAAATATATAATGTTATTATTAAATTAATCGAATCTAATAATTATGATGAGGTAAAAAATAATTTAGATTTTAGATTACCTAACCTAAAAAAAGAATCTGATGAGGAATTAAAAAATATAAAGGAAAATATTAGTAATACAATTAAAGAAATACAAGAATTAACTTTCTATGATAGTAGAGAAGAAATTTATAATACAATTATTTCAACAGTTGATTACGCCAAAATAATTATTGAAATTATTAAAGTTTTAGATCTAAAAATAACAGATTATAAGTTTAAAAATAATATTTTTGAATTTAATGATATATCTATGATGTTAATTGATATTTTAAAAAATAATAACGATATACGTTTAGAAATTAAAAATAGTTATAAAGAAATTATGGTTGATGAATATCAAGATACAAGTGACATTCAAGAGGCCCTTATCTCTTTAATAGAAAATAATAATGTTTATATGGTTGGTGATATTAAACAATCTATTTATAGATTTAGAAATGCTAATCCGGATATATTTAAAGAAAAATATCAAAAATATTCTGATGGTAATAATGGCTATAAAATTGACTTAAATAGAAATTTCCGTTCAAGAAAAGAAGTTCTTGATAACATTAATTTAATTTTTTCACATCTTATGGACTTAAAAATTGGTGGCGCTAGTTACACAGATGGTCACGAGATGATATATGGTAATAAATCATATGATGATATGAATGTAGTTAATTATAATATGGATATTTTAAATTATTGTTTTGATAAAAATATGGGATTTACTAAAGAAGAAGTAGAAATATTTATTATCGCTGATGATATTTTAAATAAAGTTAAAAATAAATACCAGGTTGTAGATAAAAAGACATTTATGTTAAGAGACTGCACATTTAATGATTTTGCCATTTTAATTGATAGATCTACCAATTTTGATTTATTTAGAAAAATTTTTGAATACAAAAAAATACCACTTACTATATATAAAGATGAAAAACTTAATAATGGTGACGAAATTATTGTTATTAAAAATTTAATTAAACTTATTTTAAAAATATATAATAATACTTTTGATAAAGAATTCAAATATTTATTTGTAAGTGTTGCAAGAAGTTTTGTTTTTAAACTTAATGATAATGATATTTTTAAAATGTTTACTGATGATAATTTTAAAGATAATCAGATATATGAAAAGTGTTATTTATTATCTAAATACATAAATACATACACTAGTTCAATGTTAATTGATAAAATTTTGAAAGAGTTTTCTATAATGGAAAAATTAATAAATTTAGGTGAGGTTCAAAATAGATTAATTAGACTAGATTATTTAAGTGATATTGCAAGTAATCTAGACAATATGGGATATACAATAGAAGATTTTAGTGACTACTTGTCACAACTTTCTAAAAATCAATATGATATTAAATTTTCATTATCTAAGGAAAGTCCTAATAGTGTTCAATTGATGACTATTCACACATCAAAAGGTCTAGAATTTAGTGTTTGCTATTTTCCTTTACTTTATAAAGAATTTAATTTAAGAGATTTGAATGAGAAATTTTTATTTGATAATAAATATGGTATTATAACACCTTATTTTAAAGAAGGAATAGGTAAAACAATTTTTAAGTATTTGCTTAAAAACAAATATGTTGAGGAAGAAATATCCGAAAAAATAAGACTTTTTTATGTAGCATTAACAAGAGCTAAAGAAAAAATAATTATGATTGCAGATATAAATGATTATGAATCTTTAAGTGATAAATTAAATTTTCGTTCATTTTTAGATATGGTTAAATATTTAGGTAATAATTTAGATATTTATAAAAATAATGTGGATTTAGAAAAAATTGATTTATCGCATAATTATAATCTTAATAAAAAAATATCTGATTTAAGTAAATTTGCAAAAAATTCTAACAAGATAATTACTCATGAATTGGAATTTGATAATAAGAAAGTTGAAACGAGTAAATATTCAAAAATTAATAATAATTATATCTCTAAAGAAGAAGAAAAAAATTTAAAAATTGGTACATATTTTCATTATTTATTAGAAATGATTGATTTTAAAAATAATGATTTAGATAAATACAATATTGATAATTTTTATAAGGACAAAATTATTAAATTTTTAAATCTTGATATTTTTAATAATATAAATGACGCCATAATTTATAAAGAATATGAGTTTATTAGTTGTTCTGACAATATTAAAAAACATGGTATTATTGACTTAATGCTTGAATACCATGATTATATTGATATTATTGATTACAAGTTCAGAAATATTGATGATGATAATTATATAAGTCAATTATTAGGTTATAAAAAATTTATTATGAAAAAAACTAAAAAGAATGTAAATATTTATTTATATTCTATTATGGAAAATAAATTAAAAAATGTAGGTTAACTACATTTTTTTATATATCTTATTAAAACTTAAACAACTATATAATTCACAAGCTTCTTCAAATGTATTTTCTTCAATACTTATAAAATTATTCATTTCACTTATTATAGTGTCAATTTCACTAATTGGTTTAAAGTATTTATGGTTATCTTTCATACAAAAAATATTTGAATATTTTTTTAATATAGCATAATTATCAATTGAAATATTAAATTCATTTTTTTGTAAATTTTTTTTAACAAAATATTTTAATACATTGAATTTATTTTCAAACTCACTAATTTCAACTGTATTATCTATATTTTCAAAACAGGTATATGCCATCATCGTTGAAACATCAATTTTGTTATCAGATTTTGCTAAATTAGTAATAATATTAAGTAATTCATTGTTAATTTTACCCAAATATTTTTTTCTCAGACTATTTGAAAATAATATTTTGAACATTCCACTATTACTATAATTTTTATATTTAAAATACTTTATTGAATCCTCATCAATAAAATTCATTTCATTAATTTTAAGAAAATAGTATATGTAATCTTCATCAAAAATATTTTCTATACATCCTTCAATCACAGAATTTCTATAATTATTAAAATCTTTTTTGTCCATTTATATTTCTCCTTTACTAATTACCATTATATAAATTTTCAATTTAGTTGCGCAACATCATATCCTCTTTTTTGTAATAGATTAATAATTCCCTCATCACCTATGACGTGTCCTAGTCCAACAACGCAAAATACATTTTGTTTTTTTTCAAAATAATTTTCTAAAACATTTGCCATTCCATAATTACGATCAATTATTAAAGATTGATTATAATTTTCCATTAATTTTTTTTCCTCTTCAGTTGCATTTTGACTTTCAGAATTTATTAAGATATTTTCTAATTGTTCTTTATCTCCCTTTTTCCACAATTCATATAAATCTTTCATTTGTGACACATTCAAATCATAGTTATCAATGTATTCTTCAATAATTATTTTATCTAATTCTAATGGAGTATTTAAAAGTAAATTATATTGAAATTCTGCACTTTCTACCTCTAATATTTTTTTATTATTTTCACTTGCTAACGATAAAAAATACATATCTATTCCTGACTCTGATTTTAACATTGCATCATTAATTATTAAATTTTCAAATAATGATTCAAAAAATACCGGTTTATAATTATCATATAATGAACTATAAGATTTCTTTTCCTTTAAAAAATTAACCATTTTATTATATAATTCATCACCAATATGATTTTTTATAGTTGTAGAATCGTTATACATCATTTTTTCTGCTAATTTCAAAGATAAATCAAAATTGTTTTGTAAGGATAATGTATCGACTTCGACTGCTAGATAATCACTATCATTAAATGAGTTCATTATTGTATCATTAAGTGGATAAATGGTATCATCAGCAGCATGAATTGATCCTAATAAATATATTGTTGTATTATTTTTATCACTTATTTTATAAAATAAAGGTGTTATTTCATTATCTTCTTTTACTATTTCTTTTTTATCACATGCTGAAAATACAATTAATGTAAAAATTGTTATTATTAAAAATATTGACTTTCTTTTCATAATTTCTCCATTATTTTTTCATATATTTTAACAATTCCATGGTAATAGGGTGATATCCTAAATCTGTTATATGTAGTCCTTCTCTAGTATAATTCCAATCCAATTCCCCTTTTTCATCTAATAAAATATCATGAACATTTATATAATTTATATTTTTTGAATTACAAAAATCCTTTAGATATTCATTTACTTTATTTATTTTTTCATTACTTCTATTTTCATTTACACTCTTATTAATTTTTGGGTCATCTGATAAATTTATTGGAAGAAGTGATAAAACATTTATAACAATTTCAGGTTTATCTTCATGAATTTTATTAATAAGGTTTTTTAAATGTTCAAATGTCTCTTCTTCTGTATAACCAAAATATAAATCATTTGTACCTAATAGAATAAAAATTGTAGTTGGATTATATTCATATAATCCTGAATCAAGTCTTTCAAGAGTTTTTAGGGCAGTTATACCACTTACACCACTATTTACAGTATCATATCCTTTAAAGAAATATGATGTCATATATTGTTCAAAAATTGAATCACCTAAAAAAACATATTTTTCTTTTTTTACGTCATCAACTTTGTCATCTTTTGTTTCTGTATTATTTTTTTCTTCATTTTTTATTTCTTCACACTCAGTTACTTGTGTATCACATTTTTTATTAAAACCAAATAAAGTTACTATTATTATTAGAATAATTATAATAAAAAATAAAATTAAAGATATTAGTTTCCATTTGTTTATTTTATTTGGAGTTTTTTTTGTTTGTTCAAAAATCTTTTCTATATCTAATTTTTTTGTCTGCTCTAAAATTAAACGTTTATCCAAATCATAATTAGTAAATGTTACTATATCATCATTTTGATTATTTTCCTTTATACTAGATTCTTTTTCTTTATTAAGTGTTTCTTTATTATTAGACTTGTTATAATTATATTTATTGTAATTATTTGGCTTATTTGATTTTTTCTTCTTTTTTCCCATAATTTCCTCCTTTAATTATTTTTGTCTAATTTTTAAATAATAAATAAATCCTAATATAATTTCTTTATATTCTTGTTGTAAATCAATATTTTTTATAAGTTCTATACTTTCATCAAACAAATTATTCATAATTTCATTAGCGTAATTTAATGCACCTGATTCCATAAAAATTTGTTTTACCTTTTTATTTTCATTTTCAATTAAATTTTCTTTACCATAATATTTGTTTAACTCTTCTAAATATTCATTTTTTTGATTAAAAATATATGAATATAAAATTGTTTGTTTAAATTCACTAATATCTGAACTTGTTGATTTTCCAATATAGCTAGAATCACCATATATTCCAATAATATCATCTTTTATTTGAAAAGCTATACCGATTTTTTCTAAAATTTTTTCATATATTTTTAAATTATCTTGATTTTTACCAGCAAGTATTGCACCTAAACAAAATGGTCCAACTATTGTATACCAAGAAGTTTTTAATCTATATATTTCATTTATAGCTTCTTCAGTACAATTTTTTCCTTCATATTTTATATCATATGGTAATTTTATGTCAATTATTTCACCTTTTATTGTCTTTATAACAACATTATTATAATAGTCCAAAACATTTAAAATATTTGTATTTTTTGAGTAAGAATTTATAATAATTTTATTAGCAAGATAAAATCCTAAATCACCTAAACATATTCCTAAATCATTTGCGACTTTATCTCCAATATAATTATTTGTGAATTCTTTTTTGTAAGTAGTTGGTATTGTATCTTTACCACGTCTTTTTATTGCATTATCAATTATATCATCATGTATTAAAATTGATGTTTGAAATGTTTCATAAGCAATAGATAGTGGTAAATATTTTTGGTCATCGCACTTAGAAAAAATTTTATATCCTAATGCGATTAGAGTTGCTCTTAAATATTTTCCACCACAATTAATATTAATAAACTTTTCTATTGCGTCTTTAACAATTAAATTGTCTTTTTCTTCTTTATAATTATTATTATATTTTTCTATTTCTAATTCAAATATTTCTTTTTCTTTTTTGTAAAATGTATAAAATTCTAATAGGCTTTTATATTCTTCTATTTCATATTTAGGTGTTGATGCGCCACCTGTTATACCTATTTTAGAATTTAGAAATTCTATCTTGTTTAAGTTCATCAATAATTCTTCTAATGAAGAAACTTTAATACTTTTTGTTATATTACTACATACGTTATATAATTCTGTGGTATTTGAACTATTTTTACCACCTACAACAATCATGTAATCACAAGTTTTAGCTAATTTTATTGCTGATTTTTGTATTAATTTTTGAGCACTACAAATAGTATTTATAAACTCTATATTTTTATCTTTATATTTTTCTTTTATTTTTTGTGCAAAGAGATTAGCATTCTCTTCACTATAAGTTGTCTGACAAACAATTAAAACATTATCACCTTTAATTTTTAAATTGTTTATATCGTCAAGTGAGTCAATAATTATTGCATTATTGCAACACCAGCCATTTGATCCTTCTACCTCTGGATGATATGAACCATCTTTATTTTTTTTGCCTATTATTATAATTTCATATTTTTGGTAATATTTTTCTTCGATAATGTCATGCACATGTAAAACATTTTTACATGTGGCATCATAGTATTCTATGTTGTTATCTTTTAAATAATCATAAGTTATTTTACCTTCACCATGTGCTCTAATGATAACAATGTCATCTTTTTTTATTTCTTTTAAATCATTAACACAAACAATATTTTTTTTGTTTAAATCTTCAATAACACGATGATTGTGTAATATTTCTTTTAAGACAACTATTCTTTTTGGTTTAGCTTTTTTTATTTCTTTATTATATACTTTATAAACCACATCTAAAGCGTTTTGTGCTCCACAACATGTTCCATATATTTTAGGTAGATAAATCATAATAACACCAACTTCTTATACTGATTTATTTTAACATTAAAAACTTTTTATATCAATTAAATATTGATTTTTTAATTGAATTTTACATAATTAAATAGTAATTTTACACTTATATCAAAAGAAAACAAACACTAATGTGTTTGTTTTTTTTAGGTTCAATTCTTTACACCTATAATTAATTTATACTACAAATAATTTTATAGAAATAAATTTTATTTACTTAATTTTTTAACAAATCCAGAATTTAGTTCTTCTTTAGAATAAACTCTATTTTCATCTAGTGTATTTAAATAAGAGTTTAATCTATTTAGTATTTCCATTTGTTCTTCTGTTAGTTTGTTTTTTCCTTGGCCTTTATACGATTGTCTTTGAATACTTATCCAAATACCTAGTTCAACACCTTCTTCATCATATTCATATCCATTTGTTGTTTTAAAATTTTTTGGTATCTCTAAATTTCCGTGATGTACATAATAAGAATTAGCTAATTTATAATTTTTCATCCATTTTTTATATTCCTCATTAGCTTCTATTTCATCGTTAAAGGTTAAGTTATTGTCTGGATTATATTTTTTATCATTAACTTTCCTATATATATCACAAAATATATCACCAAATGTCATTTTATCACTCCTTTTTAACTTTTGTGTTTTATATCCTATCATATTATGTTTTTTTTGTCAAATAATTTGTCATAAAAATTGTCATTTATATTTCATAATGCCTACATGTTTAGTTTCTTAACAAAACCTGAATTTATTTCTTCTTTAGAATAACTTTTATTTTCATCTAATGTATTTAAATAAGATTTTAATCTATTTAATATTTCCATTTTCTTTTTCTTTTTATTTTGTTCATTAATGATTTCATTTTGTAATTTTTTATCTGTATTTTCATCGAACCAAATCATTTCTATTTTTTCTAATAATTTTATTTGTTGTTCTGTTAGTTTGGGAGTTCCTTGGCCTTTATATGCTTGTCTTTGAATTTTTATCCAAATACCTAGTTTAACACCTTGTTCATCATATTCATACCCATTTGTTGTTTTAAAATTTTGAGGTATATTTAAATGACCATAATGATTATAATAAGATTCAGCTAAATTATATTTTTTCATCCAATTATCACTATATACATCAGGCACCATTCCTATTTTTTCTAATAATTTTATTTGTTGTTCTGTTAGTTTGGGAGTTCCTTGGCCTTTATATGCTTGTCTTTGAGTATTTATCCAAATACCTAAATTAATACCTTCTTCATCATATTCATACCCATTTGTTGTTTTAAATTTAATTGGTATTTCTAAATTTCCATGATGTTCATAATAAGATTCAGCTAATTTATATTTTTTCATCCAATTATCACTATGTACATCAAGCACAATTCCTATTTTTTCTAATAATTTTTTTTGTTCTTCTGTTAGTTTGTGAGTTCCTTGGCCTTTATATGATTGTCTTTGACAAATTATCCAATTACCTAGGTTAAAACCTTCTTCATCATATTCATATCCATTTGTTGTTTTAAATCTCTGAGGTATATTTAAATGTCCATGATGTTTATAATAAGATTTAGCTAAATTATAATTTTTCATCCAAGTATCATTATATACATCAGGTACCATTCCTATTTTTTCTAGTAACTTTATTTGTTCTTCGGTTATTTTAGTTGCTCCATATCCTTTATATGCTTGTCTTTGAGTATTTATCCACCTACCTAGGTTAACACCTTCTTCATCATATTCATATCCATTTGTTATTTTAAAACTATAAGGTATATTTAAATGTCCATGATGTTTGTAATAAGATTCAGCTAAATTATAATTTTTCATCCATTTTTCAAAATTTACATTATCAAAATTCATTCCTATTTTTTCTAATAATTTTATTTGTTCTTCGGTTATTTTAGTTGTTCCATATCCTTTATATGCTTGTCTTTGATTACTTATCCACCTACCTAAATTTATACCTTGTTCATCATATTCATAACCATTTGTTGTTTTAAAATTTCGAGGTATTTCTGAATTTCCATGACGTTTATAATAAGATTCAGCTAATTTATATTTTTTCATCCAATCATCACTATGTACATCAAAAACCATTCCTATTTTTTCTAATAGTTTTTTTTGTTCTTCTGTTAGTTTGCATGTTCCTTGTCCTTTATATGATTGTCTTTGACAAATTATCCAATTACCTAGGTTAAAACCTTCTTCATCATATTCATATCCATTTGTTGTTTTAAATCTCTGAGGTATATTTAAATGTCCATGATGTTTATAATAAGATTTAGCTAAATTATAATTTTTCATCCAAGTATCATTATATACATCAGGTACCATTCCTATTTTTTCTAGTAACTTTATTTGTTCTTCGGTTATTTTAGTTGCTCCATATCCTTTATATGCTTGTCTTTGACGACTTATCCACTTACCTAGGTTAACACCTTCTTCATCATATTCATATCCATTTGTTGTTTTAAAACTATAAGGTATATTTAAATGTTCATGATGTTTGTAATAAGATTCAGCTAATTTATATTTTTTCATCCATTTTTCAAAATTTACATCAACAAATACCATCCCTATTTTCTCTAATAGTTTTTTTCGTTCTTCTGTTAGGTTTCTTTGTCCTTGTCCTTTATATGCTTGTCTTTGAGTATTTATCCAATTACCTAATTTAATACCTTCTTCATCATATTCATATCCATTTGTTGTTTTAAAACTATAAGGTATATTTAAATGTTCATGATGTTTGTAATAAGATTCAGCTAAATTATAATAGTCTTCCCAAGTCATTTTTAATTTATCACTTACATACATTAACATCTCAAATAAATCTTGATTTTCTATACTTATATCAAATGATGCATCTCTTATTTTTATATCTCTATGACTACCTAATCCATTACTTTGTATATTTTTGATTCTATTTTTTAAATCATTTTCTAATTCTTTTATAAATTCATAATTACCAGCTAAATCGATTATAATTGGAGCTATTAATTTTTCAATTATTTCTTCTTTTTCTATATTTTCTTTAATCTTTATATCTCTAGATTTACACATTTGAATTAATTCTTCTAATTCACATTTTTCTAATTCATCATACATTTCTTTTGTATTTCCTCTTACTGCCAAGGCTCTTCCTAATTGTTCAAAATATACAATGTCTGATGTTGTTCCTCGTCCCATTATAACTCCATCTATATTTGGTGCATGAATTCCCTCATTATATTGATTTATCGCAAACATTATACGAAATTTACTATCTACCTTCTCACCTTCTAAAGTAACATCATCATAAAACGCATCTCTATTTAGCTTTCCTATATTACCCATATCACTCGTTGATGTATAAACAATTATATCTTCTTCTTTTATAAATTGTTTAAACCAAGTTAATGCTTGTTTTTTTATTGTTTCTATGTCATTTGTCCCTTCTTCAGAACATGGTGGACAAAAATAAATGTACTTACCATTTGGCTTAATATTTTTTCTTAAAATTTTAGGAATACTCGGAGCTTCTTGAATTCTTCTTTTTACAGCTAATAGAATTGCCATATATTCTTGATATTCACGTGTTGTTGCATTAAGTTCTTTCACTTTTTCTTCTAATTCTTGTTCTTTATCGATTAAATTATGATGTGCACCTATATATATTGGTTTAGGTAAAACTCCATCTATCATCGCGTCACATAAATCATATCTACTCTTTATCTTACCAGAAAATAATTCATCAGTATCAGGATTAGCCATATCTCTTTCATAAGATGTTCCTCGGTCTCTTACTGTATAAGCTGTCATACCAAAAATTTTCATTTTTGGATGTGTTTCTACAATAGTATCAATCCTTGAACCCCAAATTGGTGCTCCTATATGATGGAATTCATCTAAAATTAACAAATCACATTTTATATTTTTTATTTCTTCTTTAGATAATGATATAAAACTTTGGTATGTTCTAAACTCTAAATTATGAAAATCTCTTTCTAAATTTAAATTAGAATTATTATCTATAATTTTTTTTATGTGTTCAATTATTCCATTAGATGGTACTATATATATAATTTTTTTATCCTTATTATCATAAGCAAGTTGAAGAGCATTATATGATTTACCAGTTCCTGTAGCATGTACAATACCAACAACTTTTTCTCCTAATTCATACGCTGATTTTATTATTCTATAGCTATCGGCATTATGATTGTATAAACAAATTGTTTGAAATTCTTTATCAATCATTTTTATCCCCCTCTATATATTGCCATCAATTCATAATATTTTTCGCTAAATTATAATAATATTTCCATGTTTTATCTATTCTAGTTTCTTTATTAATTTGTTTTTCTTTGTTAGATTTAATTTCATTTGTTTCATTATATGGTTCATTACCAATTCTATTATATATATCTATAAAATCTTTATCCATAATATCACCATTTTTTAACTTTTGTGTTTTACATTCTATCATATTATATTTTTAGTCAAGTAATTTGTCATAAAAAAATATTATTTATATTTCATGTTGCTATAATATTTAATGTTGATGAGGTATATCTCATTAATATTATTTTAAATAAAAAAAAGACATATTAGATAACTAATAATAATATTTACTTAATTTTTCTCAAACTCAATTGTTTATCAGATTCACGATATGCAAGCTCATTACGTATTGCATCATAAATAAGACATTCGTCATCACCAATGTCATCACTTACTATTAGATGCATAATAGTATATAATGATTCATCACTTAATAAAGTTAAATAATTAGTCAATTGATGATTGTATAATTGTATTCTTGCCATTTCAAATAAATGTTTTTGACCATACATAATATATTCCTCCTTTGATTTGAGTATATATATTACAATATCAAATTTGAAAAGTCAATATTTGTTTATTTTTTTTGCGTATAATTTAATTCTTCTTTTAATTTATTGATAGATAAAATATCATATCTAAATTCTTTTTCTTTCAAACATTCAGGAATATATTCACTATATTTTTTATTAATTTCAATATCATCTAATTTAATATCTTCTATTTTTATTTTATCGTTTATTATTTTATTTACAATATCCTTTACATTTTTTTCTGTAATTAAACCATTTACTTTTATTCCAAGCGGTATTCCATTACACTTTAAAATTTCATTATTGTATCCCTCATTTTGAATAATATATGAAAGTGTAGTTAAAGCTTTAGTTCCAAGAAATGGAAATATAATTTTATCATCACCACTATTAATAACTATTTTTTCATCCATTTTATTCTTTTTAAATATATTTCTGTTTTTTTCTAGTAATTTTCTACTATTATCTTTTAGGTAAGCATAGACTTCATTTCCAAGCAAAATCTCTTTCATTTTATTTATTATTTTAAAATCTATATTAGTTGTAATATTAGATTTCCAAGTATTTACACTTTCACCACTACTTTGTTTTGTATATACCTTAAATTTATTTTCGTCTATACTAGTTACCTCCCAAGTTCTCCCAGCTAGTTTTAATTTAGAACCAATTTTAACATTTTCTGTAATAATTCCAATTTGTTTTGAATCACCATATACAACGTATTCTAACTTATTTTGAAATACTGAAAAAAATTTATAATTATTAACCATTTTATCAATTTTTTGCCCTATTATTAATTCGTTTGAATCAGTTAATTCTAAATGACCTATTTTTATTAAATGGTTTAGTAAAATTTTATAGTCTTCTTTCGTGATATTTTTAAATGCTTCAATCGTTAACATATAACTTGCTAAAGAAGCTGGTGTAATACTATGGACTGATACTATATGACTTATTGTTTGATGATATAATATTTCATAAGGATATTTTGGTATTATTAATGGTTCAACCCATTTTTCTTTTAAATATATTTCTATTATTGCAATACACATAATAATATCAAAATCGATATTTTCATAAAAATTTTCTTTTTTTTCTGTTTCACTTTTATCAAATAAGAAAAGCATAACCGATTTACCATTTCTTCTACCTGATCTACCAAGTCTTTGCACAAAACTTGATACACTAAATGGAGTACTAGTTTCTATAATTCTATCTAGGTTTCCTAAATCAATTCCAAGTTCTAATGTTAATGTAGCACAAGTTACTATTTTTTTGTCAGTGTTTTTCATTAAATCTTCTGTATCTTCTCTTAAGTTTGTACTAACACTTCCGTGATGAGTATAGTAAACATCATCTGTTTTATTTATTTTTGCCATTTCTTTTAAAGAAGAAACATTTTCTTCGACACTAGCTCTTGATTCAGAAAAAACAATACATTTCTGATTTAGGGAATTTTTATATAATGATTCATAGAATTCCTTTTTATCATTATAACTTTCTAACATAAGACTAATTGTTCTAGTTTTTGAATCGCATTTTGGTGTAGAACAATTTCTTTTAGTATCACTATTAAGCCAAATTTCCACTTCACTATAATCTTTTAAGGTAGCAGATAAGCCTATTCTTCTTGGTACATGATTTATTATTCTTGATAATCTAGTTAAACAAGAATTTAGTTGAATTCCTCTTTCTGTTCCAATAAAATAATGTATCTCGTCTATAACTATATATCTTAAATCTGAAAACATTTTATAGACATCACTAGTTTTATTCATTAGTAGTGCCTCTAAGGATTCTGGTGTTATTTGTATTATACCATTTGGTTCTGTTATTATTTTATCTTTTCTATTTTGACTTGCATCTCCGTGCCATTTAGTAACCTTAAGATCAGCTTCTTTAAGTAATTCATTTAATCTTGAAAATTGATCATTTATTAGAGCTTTTAATGGGCTAATATATAAAATACTAACTGATGAACTAGGATTATTGTATATATCAGTTAAAATTGGTAAAAATGCAGCTTCTGTTTTTCCACTTGCAGTAGAAGACGTTAAAAGCAAATTGTCATCACTATTAAATATAACATTACAACTTGCAATTTGAATATCTCTTAAACTCTCCCAATTATTTCTATATATATAATCTTTAATAAAGGGAGCTAATTTAGAAAATGCATCATTCATCATAATTCAAAATCCGCAAATTCTGCATTAATTTCTTCATCGTTTGTAGTTGACTTAGTATATTTAAAATCATCACCATTTATAATTTCTAATAAATTCTTATCTGGATACTGATATAGAGTATTTAAAAGTTCAATATAATCTCTAATAACTTCTCTTGGTGTAATATGCGAATCTGCCCCAATCCTTGCGTATTCTGTTTTAATAAATTCTATCATATCATTTTCAGTTATTTTTGTTTGATAGTTATATAAACCACAATGTATATGTGTTAATTTTTCTATTAGAATTGTCATTTCTTCTTTAGTTAAAGCTTGAAGTTTAATAATAGGCGCTAAAAAATCACGACAATCATCTCTAGAAAATCTACTATCTTCTAATCTTGATTTTAATGCTTCGTAACTAAATATACCGCGTTTCGTATCTAATACACATTGTTCAGTTCCACTCATAATAATTCCTAAATATTTAGCTTTTCCTTGTAATGTATCATTATATAGTGTTAATATTTTTTCATAGTTATATTGACGTGAAATTTGATTTGGAATTTTATAGATATTAACTAATTCGTCAATTAATAAAAGCATTCCTTTATATCCCGCCATTACCATAAATTGTGCGAAAATTTTTATATATTCATACCAGTCTTCGTCTGTTATTAGTAAATTTATTCCTAATTCTTGTTTTACTTCAGTTTTATTATTATATTCTCCTCTTAACCATTTAAGCGCATTGTTTTTTAAAGTATCATTTGATTCCATATATCCTTTAAAATATAAATTAATTATTTTAGCAAATTCAAAACCGTGAACAAGGCCTTCAATACAACTTGTTTTTTCATATATTTTTGCTTCCATTAAACTTACAAATTTGAAATCACTTGGTGTTATATTGTTTTGTTCTATTACTTCATTTTGAATGCTTGCTATCCAACGCTCTAAAATAAGTGGTAGTGCTCCTCCATCTGGTCTTGTTTTAGTTGACATATTTTGAATTAATTCTCGGTATGTTGCAAGACCTTGTCCTTTATTTCCCACTAACCTTCTATCAGGTGAAAGGTCTGCATCTACTACTACAAATCCTTTTTCCATAACATGTGATCTAATAGTTTGAAGTAAAAAACTTTTACCACTTCCGTATTTTCCAACAATAAATCTAAATGTTGCCCCTCCACTTTCTATTATACTAACATCATTTAATAAAGCATTTATTTCATTTTCACGTCCTACTGCAATATATCCTAAACCGGTTCTTGGAACTACACCACCCTTTAGGGCATTCATAAGCATAGTTGCAATTCTTTTTGGTACTACCTCATTCATATAATTACCTCCTATAATTTTTCTTTTAATGAATCTATATATTCTGCATATATTATAATTTCATCACTATTATCTTCAATTAGGTTGTCTCCTATTGTTTCTAAAGCAACTTTATTTATATTCTCAATCATTATTTCAAATAAAATATTATTTTGTTTAGAATAATCTATTAAATTATTTCTTGGTTCGTTATTAACAATCTTTTTTAAAAAATCTAATTCAATATTATTTAAATTATCAACTAAATTCTTAAATATATCTTGTGAACTATTTATTATTTCTATCTCTATTTGTTCTTCCTTTTCTAGATAATTTTCTTCTTCTACAATTAATTTTTCTTGAATTCTACTTGATGATTTTCTAATTTCATTAAATTTATTCGCATCAATTACTATTTCTTCTTTTTTTTCTTTTGTAATAATATTATTTATTTCAGTTTTATGCTCAATTAAATATTTCTTTATTGTATTATTTATAATCATATTAAATTTTTTATCTGTAACAACAGAATATAATTCTGCATTACTTGATAATTCGTCAAGTGAACTAATATTTACTTTTAAGTTTTTGGAAAATTTCAAACATTCTCTTAAAGTTATCTCTATGTTTTTTAATATATAACCAACTATACATTTTGAATATTGAGATAATTCAAATGTTTCTTTATAGTAATTATTGCCTTTTTTATAATATGTTTCTAAATTTTTAAATTTAAAGACAAAATCGCTTTCTAATTTATTGTTAAAATATATTGCGTTTTCGTAAACATTCCAATATTTTTTCTTGAATTCACCGAATGTAATATTCACAAAAGATACATTATTTTCACTAAAATATTTATCAAAGTTTTTAAAAATTTCTGGAATAACTAAATTAATTAAAAAACTATATTTATGTTCCATAATTTTACTTTTTAAAATATGATAGTTTGAAATTGAATCAAGAAATTCTAATTTATTTTCATAGTTTCCGATTAAAATTTCACTAATATCTTCTAAATTATCGTTATTCTTTATAGGAAACTCTTCTTCGATTAAGTTGAAGTCAATATTTATTCTATTTATTATGTAATAATCTTTTACCCAATTTGATAGGTATTTATCAAAACTGTTATCAAAAACTCTATAATTTTGCCATAAATCAATAATTTTATTTAATCCATCTATTTCATTTTTTACGCCAATTTTATTTAACAATTCATAAATATATAAAAATACATAAGATTTTTCTGTTTGTTTATATAATTTATTTCTTATTAAAGTACGCCACGAAAAATAACTACGCAACTGGTATATAGTTAGATTGTTATATACTGGATTATTTTTATTACATGGTACATTTATATCATAGTTATCTACATAGTCATCCATAAATGTTCCTTGCAAGTAAAAAAGTTTATTGGTATCTGTTACATTGCTTGCTGATAATGCTTTCATTTGTCTTAAACGCGATATTTTTTTCTTTTCAATAGAGAATTGTTCTGTTTGATTTACTGGTTCATTTGTATATTTGTTCTGATTAAATTTTTTAGGATCTATTTTATAACTATTAAATGTTTCATTTACTTTATTATTTTTTAGTTTAGTTGTATTATTTTTTTTACTAGAAATTTTTTTATACTTTCTTTTTGTTTTTTTCTTTTTCAAAATACCATATAAAACAAAGGCTAAAACTACTAATGTATAGAATGTATTATCAATAGAGCCTTTTATAATCATTATTACAAAATATATTCCAACTATTATTGAAGCAAACTTCATATTATCACCATTCAATCATTCTAATTATACCAAAATAATTAACAAAAAAGAATAATCATTAGATTATTTCTTTTTTTTCCGACTATTATTAATTTCCTTTTTTATACCATCAGTAATATTTTTAATACCAGCTTGAAGAGTTGGGAAAGCTTTCATAAGTCTCTTAGTAAAAATTGATTTTGAAATTAATACCTCTCTTACGTATTTTGTAATTTCTTCCGTACTGTCTTTTGTTACTGATTTTACAGTTGATTTTACATTAGAAATTATTTTAAATGATAAAATATTATCTATCAAAAATATTACCAATATCGAATAAAATATTATATCATACGCTGGTTCTGGAATTGAATTTAATAAGTTAATTAAAGGTGGGTTTACAACATACATTACAAAACAGGCTAATGCACCAAATGCCCACATTGTTTCTAAACAAATTCTTCCATTTATATTAAATTTTTTATCAGAATAATCCCACCATCTAGTTTTAAATATTTTTTCCATTATAAAACTAGTTGAATATTCCAAAACTGAACAAATAAATATTGCCATTACAAATAACGCGATTGGATCATTCATAAATTTTGTTAAAAAGAAAACAATACTAATTCCACCAAAACCATATATTGGACAATATGGACCTATTAAAAATCCTCTATTTACAAAACGTTTATCACGAACTAACACACCAATTACTTCAATTGACCAACCAATAAATGAATATATAATAAATAAAAGAAAATACATTTTTATATTCATACAACACCTACTTTTAGTACATTATAATATATTTTATAGTATAAATCAATTGCAGAACTTAAATAGTATTTAGAAAAAAAAAAAAAAACATTGATTTCTCAATGTTATATATCTATAATGGTGGAGCATAGGAGGATCGAACTCCTGACCTCCACGGTGCAAACGTGGCGCTCTCCCAGCTGAGCTAATACCCCATTATAAATGGTCGGGAAAACAGGATTTGAACCTGCAACCCCTTGGTCCCAAACCAAGTGCACTACCAAGTTGTGCTATTTCCCGAAGTGGTGCGCCCGATAGGAGTCGAACCCATAGCCTTTTGATCCGTAGTCAAACGATCTATCCAATTGATCTACGAGCGCACTTAGTTTTTTTCTTAATTATAAATGGTGGCTCCAGGTGGAATTGAACCACCGACACCAAGATTTTCAGTCTTGTGCTCTGCCGACTGAGCTATAGAGCCAAAATAAATGGCGGTTCCGACGAGAATTGAACTCGCGATCTTCTGCGTGACAGGCAGACGTGATAACCGCTACACTACGGAACCATGGTTGCGGGAGAAGGATTTGAACCAACGACCTTCGGGTTATGAGCCCGACGAGCTACCAGACTGCTCCATCCCGCGATATCAAAAATATAAATCAAATGGCGGAGAAAGAGGGATTCGAACCCCCGCGCCGGTTACCCGACCTCCTGGTTTTCAAGACCAGTCCCTTCAACCAGACTTGGGTATTTCTCCAAAAATAAATGGTGCCTAAGGCCGGACTTGAACCGGCACGGGATTTGACTCCCGCAGGATTTTAAGTCCTGTGCGTCTACCAATTTCGCCACTCAGGCATCAATATCGCTTTGATATCCATTTCTTTATAAAATAAAGGCAATAATCAAATTGACTACTTAATTATATAATAAAATTTTTGATTTGGCAACTATTTTTTTGAATTTTTTTATATTTTTATTATTTATCTTAAAAAAATTAACTTATTTTAATGAGTTATGCTATAATATCTATCATAGAGGGAGTATTTATGAAACGATTTTTGCTTTTTTTTACATTCGTCATATCATTTTTATATGGTGCAAATATATGTTATGCAGAAGAGTTAGATATTTATTCAAAGTCTGCTATTTTATACAATATGGATGATGACATTATATTATATGAAAAAAATTCAGAAGAAAGAACTTCAATCGCAAGTTTAACTAAAATAATGACTTGTATTATTGCAATAGAAAATATAGATAATTTAGATCAAAAAATAATTTTAAAAAATGATGTTTTTACTGGTCTTGCAGAAGCTGGTGCTTCAGTTGCTGGTTTTAGAGTCGGTGAAAATGTAACATTTCGTGATTTATTAATGGGTGCATTGTTACCATCTGGGGCTGATGCTACACGTGCACTTGCCTTGAATATTTCTGGAAGTGAAAGTGAATTTGTAAATTTAATGAACAAAAAAGCAATTGAACTTGGGCTTAAAAACACTCATTTTGAAAATACAACTGGGTTAGAAAGTAGTAACCACTATTCTACCGTAAAGGATATATCTATAATATTAAAATATGCCTTAAAAAATCAAACATTTAAAGATATGTACACAACTAGAGAATATACAACTACTAGTAATTTGACATTTTATAGTACATTAAAAAAAATTTCAAACAATTATTCTTTTGATGTTTCTAATATTCTAGGTTCAAAAACAGGTTACACTGATGAAGCTGGTTTATGTATGTCAAGTATTGCAAACTACAACGGTGTCAATTATTTATTAGTTACAGCCGGAGCCGATTATCGAGGTAATGTACCAAGACAATTACTTGATGCTATGACAATTTATAATTTTTATTCTACAAATTATGGTTATAAAAATATAATTAATACAGGCGATTATATCAAAACAATCAATGAAGAATATTCAACTAAAGAAAAATATGATATTACATCACCAATTACAATTAGTAAATTCTTAAATAATTCTTTCAATGAAGATAAAATAAAATATGAATACAGCGGATTAGATAAAATCTCATACAAAAATAAGATTGGTGATAAATTAGGTAGTGTAAATATAATATATGATGATAACATAATAGATACGTTTGATGTATTCTTAACTGAAACTATAAATTTTAGTCTATTGACATTTTTATTACAAACTAAGCTAATATATTTAATTGGTGCTACAATAATAATTTTATTAATTATCATTTGTTTTTTTAAAAAGAGAAAAGATATTAAGAAAAAGTCTTAATATCTTTTATGTTCATATATTTTTCTTTCCACTCTTCAATTTCTAAATAAGAATATTCTTTGGGTATTCTTTTACATAAATTTGAAATTTTTTTAGCTTTTAACAATGCATTACTTAACTCCAATAATATTTTTGGATGAAATACACCATTTTTTCCTTGTTTAATAATATCTTTAATTGTTAATTCTAGTTTTTTTCCATTGGTAATATCTAACAAGATTTCATCGTTTATTATGTTGTTTTTAAATATTACATCGATATCATTAGGATCCATATTAATGAATAGTTCTTTTAATACATCTTTATAGGCCAAATCGTAACCGATTTTTCTATAAAACAAAGTTTGATAATCCCATAAATCTTCTATTCTATAATCAGTATCCTGCTTTTTTATAATAACCTCTGCAAGAATTTTTGCTGCCTTAGCACACATTGCAAGTCCAGACCCCATTAAAGGTATTGTCATAAAAGCACTATCGCCTATTGCAGCATATCCATTATACACCATTTGTGAAAGAGGGCGTCTAATTGGAATTCGTTCTATTTGGCCACCTCTTAAAATCTTACTTCCAATAAAATTGGTTTCCCTAAGCCAACTCAATTCGCTATCTATACCCTTTTTATTAATTGGATAAAATCTTCCAATTAATATATCAACATAATTATTTTCTGTTGCAACCCAACAAATTCCACGACTATTTCTTGGCATCAAATATACTTTATATTTTTCATCATTTTCTTTATTTTTTAAACAGTTATAAAATGCTCTGTAAACGTAAAATTGCTTATCCATGTCTATTTTACCTTCAATTTTAAATTTTTTAGGTAGAGTACATCTTACTTTACTATTTATTCCACATGCATCTATAACTAAGTCAGCATAATAATCACACTCAGTCGTTTTAATTCCAACAACTCTATTATTATCACAAATTGCACGTTCTATTTTTGTATTATAAACCATTTTTACACCGTTTCTAATAGCAAAGCGAATCAATATATCATATATTTGTTTTCTTTCCATTTTAACTTCTTTTTCACGAAGTGGTATAGTCGGTTTTTTTGAGAATTTCAAGGTAGGTGTATAAAATGTCATATCATCCTTATATTCAAAATGCATACTCTTCTTTATCGGTACGCCAGCTGAAATAAATGAATTAATATCGAAAATATCCGTCCAATCATATCCCAAATCAGATCTACGTTTTTGTTCAATAACAGTAACGTTAAATCCTCTTTTTGCTAAATTTGCCGCAACAATTAAACCGCCATGTCCAGCTCCTGCCACTAAAATTTTTTTCATAACTTCACCTTTTTATAAAAAAATACGATAAAAGCTTTTACAATAGTAAAAGCTTTAAAATTCTAAATGGTGTCCCGTGGCGAACTCGAATCGCCGACCCTTTGATTAAAAGTCAAATGCTCTACCAACTGAGCTAACGGGACATAAAATAAGATGGCTGCCTCGGCTAGATTCGAACTAGCGCAATGCCACAGTCAAAGTGTGGTGCCTTACCGCTTGGCTACGAGGCAATAACACAAACAGATGGTGGAGGGAGATGGATTTGAACCATCGAACCCGAAGGAACAGATTTACAGTCTGCCGCGTTTGGCCACTTCGCTATCCCTCCATAAAATGGTGCCGGAAATAGGACTTGAACCCACAACCTACTGATTACAAGTCAGTTGCTCTACCAATTGAGCTATTCCGGCATAATGGTGGGCGATATAGGACTCGAACCTATGACCCCCTGCTTGTAAGGCAGGTGCTCTAACCAACTGAGCTAATCGCCCATTTAAACTCACCAGACGTCTTTAATGATACCATCTATATTTATCTTTGTCAATACTATTTTAAAAATTATTTGATAACATTTTCATTTTTTTCCAAATTTTCTTTTATCCACATAGGCAATTTACGAGCAAGAGTATTAAAACCATTACGAGTTTCTACAATTTTTTTCTTTTCTTTTCTACTGTTTTTTTTGTATCTAATATTTTTAATACTTAATTTTAACTTATTTTGTTCTTCATCAATATCTAAAATTTCAACATAAATTGTTTCACCAATTTGAACAAAATCATGTAAATCCTTTACATAATTATTTGATACTTCCGATATATGAATTAATCCACTATAAAACTCATCAAATGACACAAATATACCATACGATTCTATTCCACTAACGATTCCTTCAACAATTTTTCCCTTTTGATATTTTGCCATAGTTCCACCTCAAAAATATTATAGCATATTTTTTTAAGTTTTAAACAAGTTTACTTTTTATTTTTTTTAGTATATAATGTTTTTGGTGAAATTATGAAAGATCAAGAAAATAAAATTATTGAATTAATAGAACAAATACAACCATTTCTAATTGCTGATGGTGGTAATGTTGAATTTGTAAAGTACGAAGATAATATTGTTTATGTAAAAATATTAGGTGCTTGTCAAAGTTGTGGATTACTTGATGTTACACTAAAAGATTTAATTGAAGCAGCTATTAAAGAAGAAGTACCTGAAGTGTTAGAAGTTAGAACTGTATAGTTTCTAGCTTTTTTTTAACCACTCTATGTCAGGAATTTGAAATTTTGTTTTTAAATAATTAAGTATATGTGACAAAAATTTTTCATATTCTTCATTTTTTACTATTATATTAGATAATGTATTTTCATTTATGTTATTGTAAATGATATTGTCACATAAATCAAAATAATATGAAGGATACAGTAATCTGCTAAAAAACATAATACAGTCTATATTATTATATAAATTCGTATCAATATATTTTAATACATCATTTATATCTAAATTATTATTGAAAAAATGTTCTTTACAATATTCAGCTATATCTCTTGTTTTTGAATCAACAATAAATTCTAAAGGGTTATAAAAATCAAACAATGTATAATTATTTTTTATTCTATAATGTGTAACACAATAATCAGAATTATTTTTTACATTTAAAAGTAACTGAATACCATTTTCTGCAAGTCCTATATAGTAACTTGCAGTTTTTCTTATTAATGGAAATTTGTTTTTATAATTTGCTATCAAATATTCAAAATAATCAACTCTTTCAATCCATAACTCTCTCCAGGATTTTACATTAGTAAGATTTTCAAGATGAAGCAAACTTGTTGTAAGCTGATAATACATTATATTATCGAAATTAATTTTTTGATTATCATATTTTGCTATTTTCAATAAAACAAAATTTTTATTATTAATATTTGTTGCAAGTTCACCCATTACATTTTTTATTATTTGATGACAATATATATTGTATTGCCAGATATATTCATATATTTCATAAGCGAGGGAAAGTTGTTTTAAATCAAAATTATATGGTACAAGATAATATTCTAAATCATCTATTACAAATTTATATTGTTTTTCATTCTGATAAATATTTACGGGATATAAATGATAGTAATAGTTAATTGCATTTTTCATATTATCTCACCCAATTAATTATATGCAAAAAATACCTTATCATTATCTTGATAAGATATTTTTAATATCAGAAATCATAATTTTATAATTATTTAATTCATTGATTAAGCGATTATTTTCTTCCGTTAATTTTTGAGTAGTTTCTTTTTCATTAAAGTAAAGTTCTTTATAATTTTCTGAAACAGAGTTCTCAACAGGTTTTTGAACAGGTTGTTGATTCATATTAGTGTTTTGTGTAAAATTTTGAACATTATTTGGTATATTTTGTGGATTATTAAATATTCCTATGTCACTTTGTACAATATTTTGTGGTGTTACTGGAGTATTTTGTTGTGCATTCGGAATATTGTTTTGTATATTTTGAGCTGTATTTAAAGAATTATTTGGTACATTTTGAAATTGATTTACAGTGTTATTTGGAACACTTTGAACGTTTTGAACAGTTGGCTGTGCAAAACTATTATCAACTGCTTCTGGAATAGCTTCATTAACAACTGGTTCTGACTTATAACCCATATTTAACATATCTACTGAAGTAGCTAAAAGCTTTAAAGCTCTTCTATCTGCAACTTTTATATTTTGTAAACTATTATATGGTAAGTCATTAACAATTGCGTTTCCATTTGCTCTATTTTCCTTTATAATTCTTTGTAAATTAGCTTTTAAATTCGACCATTCTACATCATCTATAATATTAGTTCCAATTAAAGTACCATTTTGTTCAACAGTTTTTGTAACATATATATTCATGTGCCCTTGATTATCCATTTCATGTAATGAAAAAATAAAATATTTATTTACACCTTCACTAAAATATCTTACAACCTCGACCTGCATACTCTCATTATTAGCATTAAAAATTACTATTTTCTCCATAGTATCTAGCCTCCCTTTATTCTATAAAATATTATAACCAAAAAAAAACTTTTTTTCAATATTTTTAAAAGTTTTTTCAATTATTTTTATATAACATTATTTTCTATAATATCCATAGATATTTATATTTTTATTAAATTCTAATTCATTATATTTAATTAACTTTTTTTCACCATATTCATCATTATATATATTAACAAAATTGTCTCTTATAAATATAACAGAATCATTTATATATTTTACTTTGTCAGCACTACTTGTCTCAAACAAATATATTTTTTTATTAGGTTGTTCTACATAAGATTTATAAACTTTATAACCATTATTGGATAATTCATATAAATAATAGTATCCTGATTTGTCTCCACCAATTTTATCTATTTTATAAAACTGTTCATTAAATAAACTACTATCTACATCACTATAAGTAAATTTTATTTTATTATTTATAACATCATAGATGTTTTTATTTTCAAATTTACCATTATCATAAATTTTAACTCCTATAGAATCATTTCCTACTTCAGTTATTTTTTTTGATTTGATATCTATTTCATATTGTTTTTTGTTATCTATATCTAATAAATAAGCACTATTGCCATCTTTACCTAGAAAATAACTATTTAAAGATATTTTAAATTTATCTTTTATTGTTTCTACTTCTTTACTAAGTAAATTTATTAAATAAAATTGTGTAAATTCGTAAGTCTCATTATAATCTGCAACTAGATAATAATTATTTATTTGTATGCTAATTTCTGGATTATAAATATCATTGTTAAATACAGAAACATTTATAATTCCTTTTGATACAGTATTATTTATATTGTATAATCCATTATAACTTGTAAGGCCCAAATATAAATTATTACCAACATTGTTTCTATAAACAAAAACATTACCTAAATTACTCGTCTCAGTATCAGAATCTATCCAATTATTAACATTATATTCTTCTATACTATTTGCAAATTCATCTATTTTTGAATCAAATCCAATTATATTATGGTAATAATTAATACTATCATCATTTTGGCATAATATATCCGATATTAATTTTTTATCTTTAGTAATTGGTAATATACATGAATAATTATCTGTTTTTATATATTTGATATCATAAACTATGTTTTTTGACTTTTTCAAATTTTCATAAGTTTTGAAATAAAATGTTTCATTATTTGTAGAAATTTCTAAATAATAATTATCTTTTTCGTTTTTTTGATTAGAATTATATACTTCTCTTATATTAAATTCATCATTATCAATTTTTTTTGAGTATTGTATGTCATAGCCTTTATTAGTAAAATCGAAAATAATTTGAATTATATAATAAAATACAAAAAGTAAAATTAATATTTGTAATATTCTTTTCATAAATTCCTCCAATTTTCTCTACAATAATTATATATAATTATTATAAAAATTTCAATATTATAATAAAAAAAGAGGTATTCCTCTTAGATATTTGTTTTATCTTTTAAACCATACTTCTTTTTTTCTTCCATAACATAGTTTACAACATTTGTTTCTATTTCTGGTAAAGCATTTTTATCAATATTTGATAATTCAATATATTCTTTTACAGTATCAATAAATACTCTTCCCCATATAAGTCCGGTTTGAACTTTTAAATCATTGAACATATCTGGAGTAACAGCTGTAAATAAATATCCTATTAAAAGGCGCTTTTCACCCAAAAGAATTCTTTTATTTGTTATAGCAATTACGTAAGTTGTTATAATATCTAATGGATTATTATTTTTTTGGGCCACAAATGCATATTTTACTTCTTCGTCACTTCCTAAATGTCTTTCAACGACTTTACAATGTGCTTTTAATCTCCAACATACTGTCATAGGATATTTTTCTTTAAATCTTTTTACCTTTTCATATAACGATTCATTCATATTTCCACCTACTTAATATATATATCATAATATACTTAATTGTTAATAATATTATGTTTGTAATTGTTAAGGTTCTAAATATATATAACAATTTCTTGTTAAATTATATCATAATATCGTAATAATAAGCAACTATATATTATTAAAAGTACTAATTTTAGTTTAATTAAATTATTTATAAAAAATATTTTTTCATATTATATATTAACTGAGGTAATTCTAAATTATTATTTTTTATTACCTTTAGTATTAATATGAATTTTGGGGTGATGATTATTAATTTTAATGATAAAGTTTCACGTATAATGGAAAATCAAAAAATAAGAGAACGTTTGCACGAAGTAGGAATTTATCCGCACATACAGAAAAAAACTATTGTAGGGCCAACTGGTCCGACTGGACCTAAGGGTGATGGATTACAAATAAAGGGTGATTATAATTCTTATGATGATTTAATAAAAAATCATCCTACTGGTAATAGCGGTGATTGTTATATAATTCAAGGAATATTATATATATGGAATACTGAAAATAATAGTTGGGATGATGTAGGCAATATTAAAGGCCCTAAAGGTGATATAGGTCCAACTGGACCTAAAGGAAATGAAGGAGATATCGGACCTATTGGGCCAACTGGGCCAACGGGTTCAACTGGACCTAAAGGTGATATTGGACCTATTGGGCCACAAGGACTTGTTGGAGATACAGGTTTAAAAGGTGATAAAGGTGACATCGGTCCAACAGGACCCAAAGGCGCCATTGGTCCGACTGGACCAATGGGAAATCCAGGTCCCGCATCATACGACGCAATTGCTTTTGCAAGCTTGATGAATGCACAAACAGCAACTACAATGACAATAGGTAATACTAGGTTAATTCCTGGTATTAACAATATCTTTGAAATTGCTGGCGGTGGTGGAAAAAGTATTAATGTAAAAAGAACTTGCATCTGTGAAATTACTCTTTGCGGAAGAATTTCGGGTGTTAGTAATGATACGGGAGGAAGCTTTTATCTTTACAATGTTACAGCAGATGAAAAAGTTACTGATTTAAGTTTTCTTCTTGATAAAGGTAATACACCAGATATGGATTTTTCGGAAACAAATTTTGTTGATATCATAGGTCCTGCTGAATTACAAGTTAGAACAGAATTAACTGGTGATACAACTTCTAATAATATTAAATTTACAGATATCAATATAGTTATTAAAAGCTATAATATATAAAAGGTTCACAAATATATTGTGAACCTTTTGTCTATTTTTTCATCAAATTATCTTTTAATAATATTGCTTAATAATTAAATATTATTTACTAATCAATATATCTATTTCCACAACATTGTTTGTACTTTTTATCAGATCCACATGTTCGTACTTTTTCAGTATATATGATATTATGAAATATATATAGTATTATATATTTTTCAAGGAAAAATGAGTCTGAACGGTATTGGTATTATGTCATACATATAATATATATAGAACTATACATTTTTTTATTTTTGCACACAAATTGCACACATTGTTATCATTAGCATTCGTTCTCTACTTAAAATTATAACATTTTTATTTTTATATACGATCTATAATTCACCTTTATAAAAATAAATTTTCATTGCATCTTCGTTATACGTAGGTTTTGAAATATCTATATTTAGAAAATTTGATATATAATATATTAAATATTGAGATGAAATTAATAAATCATACTCACATAATATTCCATCATATCTACTTTCAATTATCAAATTTTGATCTTTTTCTAAATATTCCAATAACTTTTTCTCATATAAACTTGTAATTTTTTGCTTAAAATAAATATTTTTGTTATGACTTAAATGCTCGTAATTAATAAATCTTCCATGTGAAAAATTTTTCTTTTCATGAATTAAACAATTATATATACCAGACTCAATTATTTTACTTTCTAAATCACTACCAGCAGATTCAGTAAAATCTCCTGTAAAAATATTAAAACTATTTCCTTCTTTTAAAAATTCTTTTAGCATTTTTTTATTTTCTTTAAAATATTTGTCAAAGTAATTTTTCCAATAATTTATACTATCTCTAATAAAATCTTCAATATTATTTTTTGATTTTCTTTCAAAATATAATTTTAAAAATAAACTAGCTGGAGCCAATGCTCCTTCAAAAGATAAGAATCCTCTCTCTTTTCCTTTATTTGTGCCTGTTCGATATGAAATAACATTATTTTTAGATATTCCAGTTTTTGTTACAACCTTTTGCAATTCACCTTTTGTTATAATATATTTATTATCGTTATCAATTAAACTTGTTGATACAAGCAAATCATTTGTTGTTCCTGAGTAAGTAAACAAAAACACTGAATCAACATTATTATTGTTTCTATAATATAGGTCTCTAGGATATAAAGCCATTGTATTTATTCCATATAAATGATTAATAAGTTTAGATGAAAATTTTGCGCCTGCAAATGAACCACCAGTTCCTACAAAAATACTATTATTTAGACTTTCAAAATCTATTTTAGTTAACTTATCATAAGCACTACTATTAATAGCATTAATTATTCTTGTTTCTAAATTATTGATATTTATATTACATCTTTTTATTTGTTTCCTTAATGAAATATTAAAATTACTGCAAGTGCAAGCATCTTTCACTTTTTTTATTTTATATAAATTTTGTATATGTCCTCTTGCACCAAACTTTTTTACAACCTTTTTTGTAAGTTTAGTTGCTTTTTCAAAAGTTGAATCTATAAATTTATAATCAATAATATAGTTATTCTTTATATATTCACTAATAAACATTGAAAAAAATGCATCCCCAGCTCCTGTTGGGTCAACTTCTACCTCAGGATTATTTAACTCTTTATTGACTTTATTATTATCAAAAACAAAATCTGAACCTTTTTTTCCTCTAGTTACAATTATCATTTTAGGATGTAGTATATTATATATCTCTTCCAATGATTTTATAGAAAATCTATTTTTCAAATATTTTTCAACTCGTTCATTTAAGTTTATAACATCAAATTTATTTTTAATTTTTTCAATAATATCATTATCATTATAATCTTCTAATTCAAAATACTGTCCCAAATCTAGCATTTTTCTATTATTACAATTATCTATTATAATTTGATTTTTATTGTTTAAATTATCAAAAATCAAAACATCATCTTTATTAATTTGTTTCAAAATATCATTTGGTTCTATTTTACTTTCGTCGTACCATTTTTTTATATTACAAATAGGACATCGTTTTTTTGAAGTAAACTCTAATTTATCATTTAATTCTTGATATGATACATGAAAGCAACGAGTATTTATATCTTCAATCACTTTTACATTATCAATGTTTGTTCCAACTTCCTTTAAGCTATTAATTGCTATAGTACCTGCCATATCATCACCACATACACCACAAACAGATGTTTCCAAACCTAGTTTAGCAATATTAGCAATTATATTATGAGAAGTCATTCCTCCATTTACTCCTACCAATTTACCATTTTTATAATAGAAATCTGTAACTAAATCTCCAATACTAATTATTCTCATTTTTTACCATCCTTTTTACATATAATACTTCACTCTTTTTAGAATAATCGCCATTTTTTGCTAAACATTCTAGTATTTTTCTTCTATTTAAATCAAAAATTCCTAAAGAGTCTTCATATGGATTTGTACTATACGGATCTCTCCAACTATATGGTAAGATATTAAAACAACCTTGTAATTTTTTCCTTTTTAATTGGTGTTTTTTATTTTAAATCTATATTTTTTTATTGAAATATTGCAAGTTTTTATTCAACAACTTATCTAATAACTTATCTAATAACTTATCTAAAAAAATTTATTTTTTATTACAGCTTTTTGATATCGGTATACATTCTAGGATGATATCCTTTTTTATTATAAAAATTAATAGCATTTTCATTATAAGCAAAAACATCAACCAAAACATATTCACAATTATTAAACTTAAAATATTCTTCCAACTTATCCATTAAAGCTTGTCCAACACCTTTACTTCTTATTTTAGATGTAACTATTAATTCGGTAATTATCCCTCTTTTAGGACATTTATAATCTAAATAATCATATTCTTCATATGGAGGAATCGTACCCATAATAAGTCCAATTGCTTTGTTATTTTCAATTGCTAAGTAGCATTTACCATTATTCTTATCTACTTCATCCAAATCGACTAATGCCATCTTCTCATGATATTCAGGATGAACTTGATCTAACTCATCTTTACCAATAGATACAATATATTCTTCAAGTTCTGTTAATAAATTTCTGACGTCTTCAAGATATTTTTCTTCATATTATATTATTTTCATAATTAGCCACCTCTATTTATTGTTAAAAATGAATATATCCTCTATTCCATCATTTTTAGTTATATAATTTCCATTAGTATATTCTGATATTATATTTTTCCAAAATGAATATGCAATAGGATTGTTTTCCATTGGTTGGACCTCCCAATCACCCCTAAATTTTTCAAATATTTCATAAGCGACTCTTTTCCCAATATGATTTCTCCTAAATCTTGGCATTATTAAGAATTCGGCAATACACTTGCCATTTTTATTAAATTTTAAATTTTCATTTACCATAACCATTCCTACATATGTTTTTCCACTTTTAATAAAGTATGCACATCGATCCTCATCAGTAAAGTAATTATCAAACCATCTATATTCAAATATACATTCCTCATTTACATCATTATCAATATATTGTGAACCATCATATAAGGAATATTGTAACAATTTATATAATTTTTCTTTTTCTTGATGTTTTACATCAATTATTTTGTAATTCTTTATAATCACCAACTTTCACATATTATTATATCATACAATGTACTTGCATTTTGTTAAATCTAGTAAAAAAACTTATCTAAAACTTATCTAAACGCCTTTTTTGAAATGAAATTGTCCAAAATTTGTAAGTAGCAAAAAGCTCGCAAGCCCTTTATTTATAAGGATTTGCGAGCTCATTTACCACAACACATTTTATACTTGCGTCCTGAGCCACAAGTAGTGGATGTTCCCATATTATCAGTATTATCTATACTTATAGTATTATTCGGATTTCCTTGTTTATCAGACTAGGTAACATCTATATTATTTGTATTTATGATATTACCTGTACTATAAGTATTTCTCCAACGTGGACATATTGCGGACATTGTCCACATCCGTTCACTAATATAAGTATATCATATTTTCTTATCTTATAAAATGTGCAATTTATTTATTTTCAATTTGCTTTGTTTCACTTAATAGTCTATCAAAATCTGACACATAATTCTTATCCTGTATAATTTTATATTTTTCATACTCGTTTTCCGCTTTTTCTACCGCTTGTTTATGTGAAATTTTTCCTTTTCCTTCTAAAACTTCATAATGGAAAACTTTTAAGGCATTTTCCACTTCATTTTTCCAATCTTCCATATACATAGTTATACTTCTTTCTGCATTATTTTCAGCAATATCCAAAAATAAGTTTACTAAATTATTTAAATTTTTAATTTCTTGTTCATTTAAATAGTTCTTGGCAATAATTACATCGGATTTTAAAATCTTCCCATCAGGTGAATTTTCCCAGGTAGTAAGTCCCATATTTTCTTTTTTAGAATCCACCCTCTTATAAACTATTTCAGCAGCAGTGTTTCCAGTAATTGCATAATGAAATTTATTTTGAATAGTTTTATAAAAAGTTATTGCAGTATCACTATTTTTATCATAATCAATAGAACATTCAGCAAATATATCAGTAATTTTTTGATAAAACATTCTCTCGCTTGTACGAATTAATTTAATTCTTTCAAGTAATCTTTTAAAATACTCTTGATCAGATTTTTTTGCTTTTAAAAATCTTTCATCATTTAATGCAAAACCTTGAACCATATAATCCTTAATTATTTTATTTGCCCAAGTTCTAAATTTAATTGCTTTTTTAGAGTTAACTCTAAAACCTATTGAAATGATCATATCAAGATTATAGTATTTTGTATTATAAACTTGTTTGCCATTATTACCCATATGTTCCATTTTGGAACATGTGATTCTTTCTTCAAGTTCTTCATCTTCATAAATATTATTTATATGTTTCGTAATTGCTGGTCGTTTAACATTAAAAAGTGCTGCTAATGCTTCTGTATTTAACCAAACATCTTCATTTTCTAATAATACTTCTACTTTTGTGTTGCCTTCTTCATCATTATAAAACAAAATATTTTTCTCATTTCCAATTAATTTATTATCCATGTTTTATCCTCCTTATCCTAATATTTTTTAGCTAATTTATATTAGATATTATACTATTTTTTACATTATTAAACAATCAATTTGCTCAAATTCGGCCAAATTAAAACTTATTCATTTCATCTTCAAAAACTTTAATAACTTTTTTCTTATTTTCTTCTAAACTTAATATATAATATTTTTGAGTTGTTTCTATTCTTTTATGGCCTAATACTTCAGCAATATCCTTTATTTCACATCCATTTCTTAAGCTAATAGTAGTAAAACTCCCTCTTAAATCATAAAATCTACATTTAATTCCTAGTTCATGATGAATTATTCTAAATGGATATCTAACAATATCCGTTCCAGAGTATGTTCCATCTTTTTTAGTAAACACCATTTCTACTCTACTGCGTTTAGAATTACTTTTTATGATTTTATATTCCACCAACTTACCATATTTATTTTTAACTTCTTCTAAAATATAGTATTTATAATTTTTACCAAATTCTTTCTTATAATTATTTTGTAATTCTTTATATTTTAATAAAAATGAATATAAGGTATCACATATATAAATTTCTCTTTGACTACCTATTGTTTTAGTAGTACCTAAATACCATCTACCATTTGTTTCTTTATCTTTGGCATACACTGTTTTATTTATTTTAATAATTCTATTATCTAAATCGATATCATTCCAAGTTAATGCAAATACTTCTCCTGTTCTCATACCTGTATAACAAGCAGTAAGAAATGCAGTTATAAATACTTTATTATTTGTAAATCTTTTTAAGATAAGCTTTATCTCTTCATTATTATAAACATGACCTATATCGTTTTTTTTAATTCAAATGATAATACTCTTGGTATTTGTAAAGAACTTGCTGGGTTATTTTTAATAAATCCAAAATAATATGTTGCATCTCTCAATGAACTTTTAATTACTTTTTGATAGTTTCTTAATGCCTCTTTTGTACTAGATGTTTGATATAACTTTAATAATGCTTGATTTAGAATATATGGTGTTAGAATTGATAATTTATAATTACCTAATTCCTTTTTTATATTGCTAAAAGATTCTTTATATCTCTTTGACGTAGAATATTTATAATTTATTTCAAAATATTCTTTCATCCAATAATCTAAATAATCTCCATACAACATATTACACTCTATGTTAGTTACTCCATTTATGAATTCATCGTATGCTTTTTGTCCTGCTATATATGCTTCATTCTTCGTCTTAAAGCCACTTTTTGTTATTTGTTTTCTCTTTCCATTTACCTTTCCTGCTTCAAAGCAATATTGATATACTTTGCCCCTTTTTCTAATATTGATCATCTTATCATCTTCCTTCCTCTTTGACCATTATGATTTTACAATAAAAAAGAATATCAGTTTTCACTAATACTCTAAATTATGTTTACTAATCCTAAATGATTTAATTCTTTTTCATAAATATCTCTGGAAACGCCAATATATTCCAGAATCATAACAAAATTTAATTTTAAAATCATTTGATAGATTCCTACTGATATATTATCTAGTTTGACAGTATTATTATGTGTAATATCATCTCTGTCCTTAACCGCTTTTGCTATTGATTTATTTATTCCATTTTCTTTGATTTCATTTCTTGTTTTATAATAAATACTTTCAACTATGAAATCATTATTTTCTAACTCATTAGTTATGCATTTTTCTAGTTTTAAATTTGCCTTACAAATAATATCTTGGAATCTTTTAATAAAATCTCTTTTAATTTTATTGTTTCCTTTATATTTTTGTTCAACATTTTCTAGTAATGGTAATAATTCCTTTTTAACTTCATCTAATATTATTTCATCCTTTGTTTTCTTCACTTTTTCATCATTTCCGTGAATATACTGATAAATTGATTCAAAGCAAGAAAATGCAGCACAATAATCCTTGTTTGAAATAGTTTCAAATGCTTTGTTATTATCAGGAATAATGCTAAATATATAATTGGAATTATTTAAAAATTTAAATGCATCATTTAAATGTCCATTAAAAACAGTATAATCTAGCATATCTTTATTAACTTCATTATCTATCATATATGGAATAATTATTTCTGCTGCTTTATCATATTTATCATCTTCATTTTTCATTTCCAAATAAATATCATCAAAAGAAATATCTATTCTATTAGCAGAAAACTTAAAAAATTTATCTACACTATTCAAATCCTTTATTATTTCTTTATAATCCTGCTTTGAATCATATTTTATTCTTAGTAACGAATCATAATTATAAAATGTTATTATACCATCGTCTATCCAACCAGGCTTCATTATGCTTAATTCAAATTTAGTAACTTTGTCATTCAGATTAACAATCTCTTCTGTGACAGTTTCCTGAATATCTTTAAATTTAAAATTATCTTTTTCTTTAGGATCAAATTCTATCATTTTTCTATTACTATAAAATCTATTTAATGTTCCTCCTGAAATTCTTAATGTATCAAACTTTATTTCTTCTAATATATATTCACTATTTCTTAAAAAAATAATACATCGAGGAGAACATATATAACAACCATTTTTATAATAGATGTCATTATTAATGTAGAAAAGGATATCGAATCCATCTACAGTAAAACCTTTAAAAAATTCTACATATTTGTATTCGCTAAAAAAAGATTGTTTATTTTCTATATTTATTAAAGTAAGTTTTTTGTTTTCATAACTAAAAGTGTAACTAGTATTTTCATAATTTATATAGCCTTTTACATATATATTTTTCATTCTATTTCTCCTTTCTGCTTTAATGCGAAAAGGATGTCAACAAACTTTATTTTGCCGGCATCCTTTAATTTCAATGGATTTTGTCCACATTTTTATTTATTGGGTGACAAACAACAAATTTGTTACCTTTTAAATTTCAATTTTTCCCTTATTTTATGCTACTTTCCACAACAATTTTTATACTTTTTTCCCGAACCACATGGACATAATTCATTTCTTCCAACTTTATTAACTCTCTTAGGTGTTGACTTTTTTTCTTTTGTTTTATCAGTTACTGCTTCACCTTTTATGACTTGCTTTCTTTCAACATTTTGTCTAATTTCAGCTTTCATTAAATAAACAGTTGTTTCTCTATCAATAGTCATTAATAATTGATCAAATAAATCATATCCTTCTTTAGTATAAGCACGTAATGGATTTTCTTGTGCATATCCTCTTAGATGAATACCCTCTCTTAGGTGTGACATTGTATTAATATGTTCCATCCAGTGCATATCAATTACTCTTAAAGCTATTGCTTTTTCAAATTCTCTTGTTATTTCTTCTGGTACATCTTTAATTTTTTGTTCATATTCATCAACTAATCGTCCATATATATATTCTATTACTTCATCAATATTCTTAGAATTTAATCCTTCTTTTGAAATATCTATCTTCAAGAATTGTTCATTAATTGATTCTAGCATTTCATCTAAACTATTTCCAACAAATTTATTTTCTTCATTAACATGTGCATATACTAAATCTCCAACAAAATTTTTGAAGCTTTCTAATATTACATCATGTATTGATTCACTATCAAGAATAATATTTCTTTTTTCATAAATGATTTTTCTTTGTTGATTTATAACATCATCATATTGTAATAATTGTTTACGAATATCAAAGTTATTTCCTTCAACTCTTTTTTGAGCTGATTCAATTGAGCTTGACAACATTTTGTTATGTATTGATGCTTCACCATCAAATCCTAATCTTTGGAGCATTGGTTTAACTCTATCAGTACCAAATCTTACCATTAATTCATCTTCAAATGATACACAGAATTGTGTTAAACCAGGATCTCCTTGTCTTCCAGCACGTCCTCTTAATTGATTATCAATTCTTCTTGATTCGTGTCGTTCTGTACCAATAACACACAAACCGCCTAATTCTTTTACACCTTCACCTAATTTAATATCTGTACCACGTCCAGCCATATTAGTTGCGATTGTTACTGCTTTTTTCTCTCCGGCTTTTGCAATAATTTCAGCTTCTCTAGCGTTATTTTTAGCATTTAATACTTCATGTGGAATATGAATCTTTGTAAGCATTTTACTTATTAATTCACTTGTTTCAACTGCAATAGTACCAACAAGTACTGGTTGCCCTTTTTCATATCTTTCTTTTATTTCTTTAACTATTGCTTTATATTTACCATCTTTTGTTGCAAAAATTAAATCTTTGCAATCTTCTCTTATTACAGGTTTATTAGTAGGAATACATATAACATACATATTGTATATATCTCTAAATTCTTCTTCTTCTGTTTTAGCAGTTCCTGTCATACCTGATAATTTATTATACATTCTAAATAAATTTTGGAATGTAATAGTTGCTAAAGTTTTTGTTTCTTGTTGTATAGCAACGCCTTCTTTTGCTTCAATAGCTTGATGTAATCCATCAGAATATGTTCTTCCTTGCATTAAACGTCCAGTAAATGGATCTACTATTACTACTTTACCATCTGCAACTACATAATCAATATCCCTTTTCATACTATAATTTGCTTTTAAAGATTGATTAATATAGTGAACTAAATTTGTATTTTGTATATCATAAAGATTTGTAATGTTAAAGTTTTTTTCAGCTTCTGCAATTCCTTTTTCATCTAAAACAACTGATTTTGTTTTTTCATCATATATATATCCATCATTTTCTTTCAAATGTTTTGTAAAATTATCTGCTTGAATATATAGATTTGCAGATTGCATTGAACCTCCTGAAATAATTAATGGAGTTCTTGCTTCATCTATTAAGATAGAGTCCACTTCATCTATAATTGCGTAATTTAATCCTCTACAAACACGATTTTCAGCTTTAACTACCATATTATCACGTAAGTAATCAAATCCTATTTCATTATTTGTAGTATATGTAATATCACAATCAAATGCAGCCTTTTTTTCCTTTGGAGATAGGTCGTGTTTATTAACACCAACAGTAAGTCCCAAAAAGCTATAAATTCCACCCATCCATTCTGCATTTCTTTCTGTTAAGTATTCATTTACAGTTATAACGTGAACACCTTTTCCTTCAAGGGCATTTAAATAAGCAGGCAATGTTGTTGTTAAAGTTTTTCCCTCTCCAGTTTTTAATTCTGCAATATTGCCTTCGTGAATTGCAATACCACCTAAAAGTTGTGAATAGAATGGTTTTTCACCTAAAATACGATATGCAACTTCTCTAACTGTAGCAAACGCTTCAACTAATATATCATCAAGTGTTTCACCATTAGCTAATCTTTCTTTAAAAATATTAGTTTGATTTTTTAATTCTTCATCTTTCATTTTAGAATATTTTGAATCTAACGCTTCAATCTTATCAGCGATACTTTTAAATCTTTCAAGTTCTTTATATTCATGATCAAAAATTTTTTTAAAAAAATTCATATAATCAACTCCCAACATATATTTTATCAAAAAATAAAGCAAAATAATAGTTTTTTCATAAATTAAATGAAAATAGGATGATAAAACATCCTATTTTGTTTCAATAATACCTAAATTGCCATCTTTCCTTTTATATAAGACACAAACATTACCATTTGATGAATCTTTATAAATAAAGAATTCGTGACCTAACATACTCATTTGTAAAATTGCTTCTTCTTCACTCATAGGTTTTGTATCCATAGTTTTTCTTTTAACAATTTTTTCTTTTTCTTCTTCTACTTCACTATTATCAAAATCAACATTTATCTCTATATCATTATTTTTCAATTTTCTTTGTGCAATTCTTGTTTTATTTTTTCTTATTTGTCTTTCTAATTTTTCAGATACTAAGTCAATTGCTGCATATAAATCTTTACCTGTTTCTTCTGCTCTTAAAACGATTTTTTTACAAGGAATTGTAACTTCAACAGTTTGTTCTTTTCCTCTAACTTTTAAAAGAACTGATGCTGTTACTTCTAAAGATTGTGAAAAATATTTATCTAATTTTCCAATTTTCTTTTCTGTGTACTCCTTTATAGCTGGTGTAACATCAATTTTTTGACCTCTAATATTAAATTTCATAATATCATCCTCCTATAATAATTATAACACAAAATATTAAATATAAATATGTAAAATTATGGGTTTTATTAAAAAAAACCACTTTTACACTAAAGCAGTTTTTATTTCAACAACATTTTTTGCTTGTAATCCTTTATCAGTTCTAACTAGTTCAAATTCAACATATTGACCTTCAACTAATGTTTTATATCCTTCTGATAAAATTGTACTATAGTGAACAAAAATGTCTTCACCTTCTTTATATTCGATAAAACCAAATCCTTTATCGTTGTTAAACCATTTTACTCTACCCTTCATTCTTAAATCCTCCTTCTTGTAAAATTCGCTTACAATATAAATATACCTGTTCAACCATTGATTTTCAACAAATTAGAGTCATCAAAAAACGACATTATCTGCGACAATTGTTGAGCTACATTTTAACATTTTAGCAAAAAATATATATTTATTTTTGACTTTTCACACGAAATATTTATTTTTTTGTTTGAAATATTTATTAGTATATTTTTAGTTAATTTTTACACAGTTTAAGAATAAATAATTTGCTACAAATATCTACAAATTTTTCATATAAAAATCAGATGTATTATTAAACTAGCAAAGGGGATGTATATGAAAGATTTGATAATTGGTAAACAATTAAATGTTATAAAAAAATACAATAATTTTGATGATGATAAGCTTGCAGTTATAAAGTATGGTTTAGAATCTATATATATTTTAATTACAAAAACAATTATTATTCTACTGGTATCCTATTTATTAGGATTATTAAAACAAACCGTAATTTTTCTTGTATGTTATAACTTTATTAGAATTCCTTCATTTGGACTACATGCGACTAAAAGTTGGATTTGTTTGGTTTCATCTTTGCTGATTTTTATAATACTACCTTTTATATGTACAGTTATTACAATACCTATGTATTTAAAAATTATTATTGGATTAATTGGTTTAGCATTTATTATAAAAAATGCACCTGCCGATACATATAAAAGACCTATTATAAGTAAAAAAAGAAGAATGTTTTTTAAAGTTTGTTCTTCTATCGTTACTATTGCAATGATTTTATTTTCGTTATTTATAGAAGATCAATTTTTAGCAAATTCGTTATTATTTTCAATTATTTTGCAATGTTTTATGATATCACCAACTGTTTATAAATTCTTTAAATTACCATATAACAATTACAAAAGATATGTTTAATTTTGGTTTAAATTTTATTTAAACATAGAATAAAAAGATGGGAGGTATGTATTTATGATGAGTTTAATTTCTTCTGCAGTTGCTTCTGTTGCTAGCTTTGTTGCTTCACTAGGAAGTAGTGCTTGTTTTATCCTTGTAATCGATGAACCAGAGTGTCCAAAAAGTTTAATTAGATAGTTTTATACAATTTTTTATAAAAAAATAACTGGTAAAGAGTCATAAAAACATTTATGGCTCTTTATAAGATTATAAATTTATACAATGAACACCTTTTCATGATAATAAATTTAATAATAAAATCGTTTTAAATATAAATATTTTTATTTATATAAGATGAGACGTACATTTTATAAATTATAATAATAATTTAACTTAATTTATTATGATTAGTAAAAAGTCTTTTCAATTTTAAATTGCCGAATTTACAATTTTATCAAATTATAATTGAAAAAATGCCATTAAACTTGTGTTTGAAATATATCATAGCAACTGATACAAGAAATTCTTCTAATGAAAAATAATCATACTACATATTTTTAACAAAAATTAATATCATAATATATAAATTAAAAATATAAAATAAAGATAAATTTATTTTTATTAATGAGATTATATAAATAAAAAATAATAATTGATAATTTTATATTTCAATTATTATTTTTTGTACAAACATATTGCCATAAATATATCTTTTGTTTTCGATTATTTCATTTTTATCAACAAGTTGTTTCATTAATGTCAAACCATATCCATGGCCATTTCCCTTTGTAGTATAACCACTACTTTCAATATTTCCTAAATCAATTAATCCATCAAAATTATTAGACACAGTAATTATAAATTTATTATCTTCCTTTTTCATTTCAATATCAATATTTTTTTGTTCTAAGTTCTCTACAGCTTGAATTGCATTATCTAAAATTACTCCAACTATTTTGCATATATCTTTATTAACACTGATACATAAATTTTCAAGTTTTACCTTTCTTATTTTTGATTCTATTTTTAAATCAACTTTTATATTTTTGTCTTTCATTGCTAACAGTTTATAATATACCAACCCTCTTAATCCACCTGATGGAATTAAATTAGTTTTGTAGAAAAAATCTTCATCATCTTCTTTTCTCTCAGATATAATACTATCAATATATTCATCAAGTTTTTTATCATGTTTAACCAACATTCCCTTTAAAACTAATAATTGATTTTTATTTTCATGATTTGCAACCTTTTGATAATCTAACATTTTTTCATATTCATTTAAATTTTTCAACACCGCTTCATACTCATATTGCATTTTTAAACCATTACTTTTTTCCTTAAATAAAATCATTGTAATTGTAGTATATGTTATAATAACACCCAAACTAAATATAAATCTCATTTTTGAAGATGTATCAAAATAATTAATATAAACTATAATACTAATTGATAAGGATAAAATTATAATAAGTAACACAGAATAATATTTTTCTGAATCGTCAATTTTATTTAAAGATTTTTTTAATATATCATTAAATCTTGGAATTTTAATAATTAAAACTAATATCAATGATATACCAATGTTTCCCAATAACATTCCGTAAAATGTTTCCGTTTGCATATTTAATGCAAAAACAACTATTATTGCAAATATAAGTTCCGAAACAACACTTATTATCCATGTAAATGCAGAGGCAATCAGAGTTTCTTTAATTGTTTTTTTAAAAACCGTTGTAATAATTAGTGACATGATAAATATAAAGAGTAAATACCGCAAAAAGATCATTGTACTATGATAACTAATGATTAAGTAAATAGATAATAAAATAACTGAAATAATATATTTAAGCAATCCATTCTTTTTTACTGATAGTTCTAATATCGTACTCATAATATAAATAGTTGAAATGGATAAAATTACTGCTCCTATAATATCAAATAGTAATTTCATTCCTACACCAATTCCTTTCTAAAACTTTTTGCTAATAAATCTACTTTATCTCCATTATCAAATATAATTTCATTATTTTTCTTATCTATTGTTCTAATACGATCTACATTAACAATACATGCTCTATGGGAATGCTTAAATTGATGTGGTAGTAGCTTTTCCATTTCAACTAACGTTTTTGATACTTTTATAGTAGCATAATCAGTTTTTATAATTAATTTTCTTTCAAGGGTATCTGTAGTAATATAAATTAAATTTCTTACAGGTATCGTATAAATCGCATTTTGATCTTCAAATCTAATCGCCATTTTCTTTCCAACTAATTCCATTGCTTTTTGAATAGCAGATTCTAATCTTTCATCTGCATTTTCATATTTGCAAATGAATGTTAAAAACATTATTTCTTCCTTAAGTAAAAGTGAGCCAACTTCATTATGTGATGTCAAAAATATAATAGCGCTATCGACATCATTTTCCCTAATTTTTCTTGCTACATTAATACCAGATTGAGATGGAACTTCAACATCTAATATATAAATTTTATATTGTAGTTTTGCAGTAACCATTTCCATAAATTCGTCATTATAATCTAAAAATGGATGAACCTCATAATCATTTGCGTTATTCATCATTATGTCATTAATTTTTAAAACTAAATTATCTAATAAATTTTTATTATCGTCACATACAATAAAATGAATCATAAATCACCACTCCAAAATAAAATAAAAAAATTGCTAGTTGCAAACCTTTATCATACTAGTAAATAGTACCATATTTTGACATTTTTTGCAATGAATTTTCATGCAAGAAAAAGGGTATTTCGTGCAAATAACTATTAATATATAATAAAAAATACTAGGTAATTTTTGCCTAGTATTTATTTTATATACAAGATTTTATCTGTTATTTTCGGTTAATGAACTTAAATCTATTTCACTTGGTGGTTTACTCATATCTAGTAATTCTTTTGGTATTTC
>CAJLIR010000008.1 GCA_905206805.1 uncultured Caryophanales bacterium
AGAAAGAAGATTATGGAGCAGCATATGAATGTGGAGTTATGGATGGAGAAAAACGCGGAGAAGCACGCGGAGAAGCACGCGGAGAAGCACGCGGTGAGAAACGTGGAGAAAAAAGAGGCAGAAAAATTGGAATTAGTGAAGGTATTGTTAAAGTTGCAAAGTCGATGGTGAATGAAAATATAGATATAAATATAATATCAAAAGTAACTGGACTTACCAAAGATCAACTTGTTTCTTTAAGATAAAATTAAAGATTCACTAAAAAGTTTGAAATGAAAATTTCAACTTTTTTATTGCAAACATTTGTTTGAATGTTATATAATGTAAATGGTGATAACATGACAGTAGAAGTTTTAGTTGAATTAAAAGCTAAAAAGGTTGATAAAACATTTACTTATTTAGTTCCTAAAGATTTAGAGGATAAAATCAAAATAGGTATAAGGGTTTTAGTACCTTTTAAATATCAAAAATTAGAAGGATTTGTTTTAAAAATTGAAAATGATAAAATATATGATTATGAACTTAAAGAAATAATTTCTATTGTTGATTTTGATTCGGTTCTAAATAGTGAAATGTTAGAACTTGGTAAATATATAAGTAAAAAAACTATGTCAACTTTAATAAGTTGTTATCAATCAATGTTACCATCTGCCCTAAAGGCCCATAAGGGATTTAATGTTAATAAGAAATATGTTACGTATTTAAAATTAAACAAAATACAAGAATTTTCAAAATTAAATGAAACTCAGAATAAAATAATTGATTTTATCAAAGATAAGGGTGAAATTGAAAAAAGTGTAGCTAATAATATATCTGTTTCGTCTGTTAATACTTTATTGAAAAAAAATATTATTGTTTCTTTTGATAAGGAAATATATCGTATAAATGATAGTTATGAAAAAAAGAAATGTAGTATTGTATTAAATGAGGAACAAAGTAATGTTGTAAATAATGTTATAAGCAATTTGAATACTTTTAAACCATATTTATTATTTGGTGTTACTGGAAGTGGAAAAACAGAAGTTTATATGCATATTATTGAAAAGGTAATTTCACTAAATCTAGAAGCCATTGTTTTAGTTCCAGAAATAAGCTTGACTCCACAAATAGTTAATAATTTCAAATCACGTTTTGGTAGTGATATAGCGATATTACATAGTAGATTAAGTGATGGTGAAAAATATGATGAGTGGCGTAAAATAGAAAAAAAAGAGGTTAAAATTGCGATAGGTGCTAGAAGCGCAATATTTGCGCCCTTTACTTCTTTAGGTATCATTATTATTGATGAGGAACATTCTCAAAATTATAAACAAGAAAATATTCCTAAATATAGTGCGACTGATGTAGCAATATTTAGGGCAAAAAAACATAATTGTCCATTAATACTTGGTAGTGCTACACCATCTATTGAAAGTTATACAAGAGCTATTACTGGTGTTTATGAATTAATGACTTTAAAAAATAGAGTTAATAATAAAACGTTGGATATTAAATTGATAGATATGAAAGATGAATTTAAAACTGGTAATAATATTTTATCAAAAATATTATCAGATAAAATTAATGAACGACTTAGTAAGGATGAGCAAGTTATTATTTTATTAAATAGAAGAGGATATTCTACTGTTTTAACCTGTCATAATTGTGGTTATACAGAAAAGTGTCCAAATTGCGATATACCACTTACTTATCATAAAACTTCTAATACCATGAGATGTCATTATTGTGGATATGGTAATAAAAAATTAACTATTTGTCCTAATTGTCATAGTGAAGATATTAATTCTTTTGGTCTTGGCACACAAAAACTTGAAGAATATTTACTTGAAAATTTTTCTAATGCTAGAGTAGTCAGAATGGATGTTGATACTACTACTAAAAAAGGTAGTCATGAACGTATTATAGAAGATTTTAAAAAACATAAATATAATATTTTAGTTGGAACTCAAATGATATCTAAGGGACTTGATTTTCCATTAGTTACTTTAGTTGGTGTTTTAAATGGTGATGCTTCCCTAAATATTCCGGATTTTAGGAGTGGTGAGCGAACTTTCCAACTTTTAAATCAAATTGCAGGACGTGCTGGAAGGGGAGAATTAAGTGGTGAGGTTATTATTCAAGGATTTAATTTAGATCATTATAGTATTAAAACTGCTTGTAATAATGATTATTTAAGTTTTTATAATGAAGAGATGAAACTTAGAAAAAAATTAAAATATCCACCATATTATAATATTTGTTTAATAAAAATGAGTGGTAAGGATTCTGATGTTTTAAATTTAGAAGCTAACAAGGTAAAAAGATATTTAGATACAAATTTAAGTAATAATGTAGAAATATTTGGTCCAAATTTTTCTAGTATTCCAAAAATTAATAATATATTTTATATGCAGATAATGATTAAGTATAAGAAAACTTCCGAAATATTAAAGAGTTTAGAATATTTAAATCAAAAATATTTAAATAACAAAATTAATTTAGAAGTGGATTTAAATCCAATAAAAATATAGTTATTTTTTATAGTTTATGATAAAATAATAAAGGTGATATAATGAATTTAGAAAATATAAAAATTGAAAAAGAATTAAAAATTATATTTATGGGTACTCCAGATTTTAGTGTTCCTATATTAAAAAGTTTGATAGAAAACTATAAAGTGAGAGCAGTAGTAACACAACCTGATAAGGTTGTTGGAAGAGGCGGTAATATTTCTTTTTCGCCAATAAAAAAAGTTGCTATAGAAAATACCATTTTAACGTTACAACCTGAACATATTCGTGATTCTGTTGATGAAATATTAGCACTAGAACCAGATTTAATTATTACTTGTGCTTATGGTCAAATTTTACCTCGAGCAATTTTGGATTTTCCAAAGTATGGTTGTATAAATGTTCATGCATCTCTTTTACCAAAATATAGAGGAGGTGCTCCTATTCATAGAGCAATTATGAATGGTGCTAAAAAGACAGGAATTACTATTATGTATATGAATCCTAAAATGGATGAAGGAGATATTATTAATCAAGCAGAGGTAGATATAACAGATACTGAAACTGCTTCCTCTTTGCATGATAAGTTATCTATTTTAGGTGCTAAATTGCTTATGGAAACTTTACCAAGTATTTTAAATGGTACTAATAATAGAATTCCACAAGATCCTTCTAAAGCTTCCTATGGATTTGTAATTAAAAGAGAAGATGAAAAAATAAATTTTTCAAAAACTAAAAGAGAAATTTATAATCAAATTAGAGGTTTAAATTCTTGGCCTGGTAGTTATTGTTTATGTGATTCTAAAATTTTAAAAGTTTGGGAAAGTTATATAACTGATAATTTTTATCCAAATAAGTTTAATGGCGAGATAACTAATGTATATAAAGATGGATTTGGTGTAAAGGTAGAAAATGGTGAAATTGTATTTACCGTTGTTCAGCCAGAAGGAAAACCTAAAATGTGTGCAACAGATTTTATAAATGGTTTGTTAAATAAAGGACCTGTTGTCGGTAAAATTTTGGAGTAAATTTAATATGGATAAAAGTAATGAATCAAAAATAAAACAAATTTTTACAAAATTTAAAGAATTATGGAAAGATAAAAGATATCGTTCTTTAATGATATTATTGTTGTATTTCATATTTTTTCTATTCATATTTATATTTTTAAATGTAAATTCTAATGAACATAATAATAAAGATACACAAAGAATATCATTTAAAAATTATAAAGTATATGAATTTACAACTAATATAAATATAAATGACTATATATTTGAAATAGATGGAAAAAGATATAATAATAATTATAGTTTTTCATTTAATGATGAAGTATTTAATTTGAATTATGCTGAAATAATGGAGAGTAATTTAGATAAAAATATTATTAATTCTTTTAATTTTACTCCAGATATTATTGATAATATAATTAAAAATTCTTCTTTAATTTCTGAAAAAAAAGTAATTTCTAATAATGAAATTATTAAAGAATATAACATATTATTATCTGATTACTTAAATATTTTAGATTTTAATTTGGTTAATTATGATAATTCTGATTTTGTTTTAATTGAAGTAACAGAATTAAATAAAGATGTAGTTTTTGTTAAATTAGATCTCACAAATTTCTATAAAAATATAGAAGAAAGTTATTTTAAATATGAAATAACTATAAGTTATGATAAAATAAATAATGTAAGTGAATTTTAAAATAAAGAGGTGTTGTATGGATTTAGCAATTTTAATAGTTTTAATGGCAGTTGTAATTTTTTTCTTTAAAAGATTTGATAGCTTTATATATTTTGTAGCTGTTGTTGATATATTTTTAAGAATTTTAACATTTATAAAAATTCATGTTCCAGTTCCAGAGTTAAAGGCTTTAATAGGAAGATATTTTCCAGAATCGATTCCAGCTATTATAAATAAATATACAAGTGGAATTGTTAATACGATTTTTATATGGGTATATGCGATTATATTTATGATATTTTTGTTTTATACTGCAAGAATATTCTTTAGAAAAAAGTAACATAATTATAGTGTTACTTTTAATTTTGTAAAATTTTTATTTTTTAGCACTCATATATTGACAATGCTAACATATAATAGTATAATGAAGACAGCACTAGGAGATGTAGAGTGCTAAAAAGTAGGTGATATTTTGTTAAGCAATAGACAAATTGAATTATTAAAACTTATTGTTGAAGATTATATTAAAACGGCTCGTCCTGTAAGTTCTAAATCATTATGTGAAATTTTAAAATGTTCAAGTGCAACAATTAGAAATGAAATGAGTGAATTAGAAAATTTAGGATTGTTAGAAAAAACACATACGTCATCAGGTAGAATTCCGAGTGAAAAAGGTTATCGCTTTTATGTTGATAATATAATGGAACCAAAAAAATTAACTGGTGATGATATGTTAAAACTTCAAACAATATTTAAAAACAATTCATTAATGATAAGTGATACTATTATTAAAAGTATGGAAATAATTTCTGATTTAACTCATTATACCTCTATAGTATTAGGTAGTACAGCAAGTTATAATAAAGTTACAAAAGTAGAAATTGTTCCACTTGATGAATATCGTTTTATTGGTATTGTTATAACTGATCAAGGACATGTAGAACATAGAAATATAGTTCTTAATGAAAAAGTTTCTTTGGAAGAAATAAAGAAAACTGTTGAGCTCATCAATAAATTAATTGTTGGAACACCAATAAACGAGGTAAGTAGTAAACTAGAATTTGAAATTAAACCAATTATTCCACAATATGTTAAGCAACACGAAGTTTTATATAATGCCTTTTATAACGCATTTTCAGACTTTGCAAATAGTCCAAATATAAATTTACATAAGCCAAGTAATATTTTGATGGAACCGGAATTTGATAATATTGATAAGGTAAGAGAAATTGTTAGTAAATTTGATGATCAAGATATGATAAAAAATATTACTCAAGATGATTCAGAAGATGGAAGTATTAAAATTTATATTGGTAGTGAAAATGAATTTGATGATGATGTAACTGTTATAAAAACTAAATATAAAGCTAATGGAGAAGAAGGAACTATTGCTCTTATTGGACCTAAAAGAATGGAATATGATAGGGTTGTTACTCTATTAAATTATATAAAAGAAAATATAGATGAAAACAAAATGTGATTGGATAAGGAGGATATGATGAAAGAAGAGATTAAGGATGAAAATATTAAATCAGAAAACTGTGAATGTGGTAATACCAATAATTCTGACAGTTGCGATTGCATCGATGATACTTGCACTTGCGATAACGAATGCGATTGTAAGTGTGATGATGTAGATAAATGTGAATGTGGTGACTGCTGTGAATCTAATGATTTAAAAAAGAATAAAAAGGAAAAGAAAGATAAACATAAAGAGAAATTTAAGGAGTTAGAGAAAAAAATAGAAGAATTAGAAAATAAAAATAAAGAATTATCTGATCAAACATTACGTAGTCAAGCGGAATTAATTAATTATAGAAAAAGAAAAGATGATGAATTATCTAGAATGCTTAAATATGCTGGAGAAGATATGATTAAAGAGCTTTTACAGATTTTAGATAATTTTGAAAGAGCTATAAATATGGATGATGATAATTTGGAAGATGAGGTTTCTAAATTCTTATCTGGATTTAAAATGATTTATTGCAAATTCGTATCTATTTTGGAAAAAAATGGAGTGAAAGCAATAGATGGTGGTAATAAACCATTTGATCCAACATACCATCAGGCTGTCATGACAGAAGCACGTGAAGGTGTAGAACCTGGTATGGTATTAGAAGTTTTACAAAAAGGATATTTATTAAAGGATAAAGTTATTAGACCAGCAATGGTTAAGGTATCCGAATAAATTAAAAAAAAGAAAGGTGATTTTTTATGAGTAAATGTATAGGTATAGATTTAGGTACAACTAATAGTTGTGTATGTGTATATGAAGGTGGAGAAGCAAAAGTTATTGCTAATGCCGAGGGAGGAAGAACAACTCCATCAGTTGTTGCTTTCAAAAATGGAGAAATGTTGGTAGGATCAAAGGCAAAACATCAAGCTGTAATTAATCCTGAAACAATTTCTTCAATTAAGAGATTAATGGGAACAAATGAAAAAGTAAAAGCTAATGGTAAAAGTTATAGTCCAGAAGAAGTAAGCGCTATGATTCTTGGCGACTTAAAGAAAACTGCAGAAGCTTATTTAGGTGAAAAAGTAACAGAAGCTGTTATTACAGTCCCAGCATACTTTAATGATGCTCAAAGACAAGCAACTAAAAATGCTGGTAAAATTGCTGGATTAGATGTTAAAAGAATTATTAATGAACCAACTGCTGCAGCACTTGCTTATGGACTTGATAAACAAGATAAAAATGAAAAAATTCTTGTATATGACTTAGGTGGAGGTACATTCGATGTATCAATTCTTGAACTTGGTGATGGTGTATTTGAAGTATTATCAACAAGTGGAAATAACCATTTAGGTGGAGATGATTTCGATAATAAATTAGTTGATTATATTATAAGTGAAATTAACTCACAAGAAGGAATTAATTTAAAAGATGATAAAATGGCTATGCAACGTATAAAAGAAGCTGCAGAACAAGCTAAAAAAGATTTAAGTAATATGACAACAACTCAAGTTTCATTACCATTTATTGCTCAAGTAAATGGTGCTCCAGTAAACTTTGAAATGGATATTACAAGAGCTAAATTTGAAGAATTAACTCGTGATTTAGTTGATTCTACTCTAGAGCCAGTTAGAAAAGCTATGAAAGATGCTAATTTATCTAAAAATGATATTGATAAAGTATTATTAGTTGGTGGTTCAACTCGTATTCCTAGAGTTCAAGAATTAATTAAGAATGAATTAGGTAAAGAACCATCTAAAGGTGTAAATCCTGATGAAGTTGTTGCTATGGGTGCTGCAATTCAAGGTGGAGTTTTACAAGGTGAAGTTAACGATATAGTATTACTTGATGTTACACCTCTTTCACTTGGTATTGAAACATTAGGTGGAGTTATGACAGTATTAATTCCAAGAAATACAACAATTCCAACAAGTAAATCACAAGTATTCTCAACTGCTGCTGATAATCAACCTGCTGTAGATATTCACGTATTACAAGGTGAAAGAAGTATGGCAAGTGATAATAAGACATTAGGAAGATTCCAATTAACTAATATTCCTGCTGCTCCAAGAGGAGTACCACAAATTGAGGTTACATTTGATATTGATGCTAATGGTATTGTTAATGTTAAAGCTAAAGATTTAGGAACTAACAAAGAACAATCAATCACAATTACATCTTCTACAGGATTATCTGATGAAGAAATCGATAAGATGGTAAAAGAAGCAGAAGCTAATAAAGAAGCAGATAGTAAGAGAAAAGAAGAAGCTGACTTAAAAAATGAAGCAGAACAATTAATCTTTGCAACTGAAAGATCAATTAAAGATTTAGGTGATAAAGTAAGTAGTGAAGATAAAGAAAAAGCTGAAAAAGAAATTAAAGAATTAAGAGAAGCATTAGATAAAAATGACTTAGAAGATATTAAAGCTAAGAAAGAAAAATTAAATGAATCAGCTATGGCATTAGGTGCTAAAGTATATGAAGAAGCTGCTAAGAGTCAGGCACAAAATAGTAGTAGTAGTGAACAAACATCTGAAAATAAAGATGATAATATTAAAGATGCAGAATACGAAGAAAAGTAAAAATTTGATATGTAGTTAAAGTTCTAGGAAACTAGAACTTTAGCACTACTATAAGGAGAAAAAATGGAAAAAGAAAAGAATAGAAGTGAAATTAGTGAACAATTTAAGTGGGACATTAAAAAAATGTTTTCTAACAAAGATGAAATAAATGATTGTATAGAAAGTGTTAAAGAAATTGTTTTAAATTTAGTTAAATATAAAGGTAAAATTATGGAAAGTGGTACAAGTTTATATAATATGTATCATATTCTTAATGATTATAATAGAAAAATTATTAATTTATATGTTTATTCACATATGTTATGTGATAGTGATACTAAAAATGTAGAAAATCAATCTTTAAAAATGCAAATTGATAAATTTTATGAAGATACATCAGAAAAATTATCATTTATTTTACCAGAAATGTTAGAATATGATTTTGACTATGTTTTAAAATTAATAAATGAAGAGCCTAAATTAGAGTTATATAAATTTGATCTAGAAAAAACTTATAGATATAAAAAACATACTTTAAAAGCAGAATTAGAAGAATTAATTACAAAAGCAAATAATGCATTTGGCGGTTGTGCCGAAGTATTCTATAACTTAGATAACTCTGATATTAATTTAGGAAAAATCATGGATGAGGATGGAAACTTAGTTGAATTAACCAATAGTAATTACATAAAATTTATGAATAGTAAAAATAGAAGTGTAAGAGAAAATGCTTTTAATAATATGTATAAATATTGGGCTAGTATAAAAAATACAGTTGCTTCTAGTTATAAGGGACAAATTAAAGAAAATTTTTTCAATAGTAGTGTAAAAAAATATGATAGTCCATTACAAATGAGTTTATATGCTGATGCGATTGATGAATCTGTATATCATAATTTAATTGATACGGTTCATAAAAATATGAATTTAATGTATGATTATGTAGATTTAAGAAAAAAAATCTTGGGTGTAGATCAGTTACATATGTGGGATGTTTATGTTGATTTGTGTGATAATATTGATTCCAACATACCTTTTTCACGTGGTAAAGAAATATTATTTGAGGCATTAGCTCCATTAGGAGAGGACTATCTAAATGATTTAAAAAAAGCTTTTGATGAAAGATGGATTGACTTATATCCTAATGTTGGAAAAAAATCAGGCGCATATAGTTGGGGAACTTACGATTCCTATCCATATGTACTATTAAATTATAATAATACAGTTGACTCAGTAAGTACAATGGCACACGAATTAGGTCATTCAATGCATTCATATTATTCAAGAAAAAATCAGGATTATATATATCATGATTATCCAATTTTTTTAGCTGAAATTGCTTCAACGGTAAATGAAATTTTATTAAATGATTATATGTATAAAAATGCTTCTACTAAAGAAGAAAAAATCTTATATTTAAATGAATTTTTAGATAAGATTAAAGGTACATTATTTAGACAAACAATGTTTGCAGAATTTGAAATGATTATGCATGATAAGTATCAAAATAATATACCATTAACTGATGAAGAATTTAATAAAACATATTATGAGCTTAATAAACTTTATTTTGGTGATAATATGGTAAGTGATGAATTAATAAGTCACGAGTGGAAAAGAATACCTCACTTTTATACAAGTTTTTATGTTTATAAATATGCAACAGGAATTTCAGCTGCAATTGCAATAGCTAGTGATATTTTAAATAATGTCAGTGGTTCAAGGGAAAAATATTTAGAGTTTTTGAGCAGTGGATGTTCTGATTACCCACTTAATATACTAAAAAAATGTGGAGTTGATATGACAACTAGTGAACCGATAGAAAAAGCTTTAGAAATGTTTAATCAAAAATTAATAGCTTTAAAAGAGTTAATTTAATAGATTAGAAAGGAGTAAGATGTATGAGTAAAAGGGATTATTATGAGGTCTTAGGAGTTAGTAAGACCGCTAGTCAAGATGAAATAAAAAGTGCTTTTCGTAAATTAGCTAAGAAGTATCATCCAGATGTTTCAAAAGAACCAGATGCTGCAGAAAAGTTCAAAGAAGCACAAGAAGCTTATGCTGTTTTATCAGATGAGAATAAACGTCGTCAATATGATCAATTTGGTCATGCTGCTTTTGATAACAACGGTGCTGCAGGTGGATCTGGATTTGATTTCTCTGGTTTCGACTTTTCCGATATATTTGGTGATATATTTGGATCAGGTTTTGGTTTTGGAGGAAGAGGAACTGGACAAAATCGTAAAGCTAAGGGTAGAGATTCTGTAATGCGTATTAATTTAACTTTTGAGGAAGCTGTATTTGGTTGTAAAAAGGTAATTAATTTAGATGTTACAGAAGATTGTGATAGTTGTAATGGCCTTGGGGGACATGGTGAAAAGACTTGTCCAACCTGTCATGGTAGTGGCCAAGTTACATCTGAACAAAGAACAATTTTAGGATCATTTATGACACGTTCTACTTGTTCTGCTTGTTCTGGAAAAGGAAAAATTTTTGAAAGTACTTGTTCAAAATGTCGTGGTACAGGTAGATTAAAGAAAAATAAAGATATTGAAGTTAAAATTCCAGCAGGTGTTGATACTGGTAATCAACTTCGTTTAGCTGGAAAAGGTGAAGCAGGTTATAATGGTGGTGCAAATGGTGATTTATATCTAGAATTTAATGTAAAAGCACATCCTTTATTTGAAAGGGAAGAAAATGATGTATATATTACTTTACCACTTACAATAACAGAAGCTATTTTAGGAACTAAAAAGGATATACCAACTCTTTATGGTACTGTTAAATTAACAATTCCAGCTGGTACTCAAAACGGTGATAAACAACGTCTAAGAGGTAAAGGTGTAGAAGATGTTCAAACTGGTCGCAAAGGTGATATGTATGTAATTACTAAGGTAATTATTCCGACAAAATTATCTAGAGATCAAAAGAAATTATTTGAACAATTGAATGATACTAACTTAGAAGATAGCATTGAATTTAAAAAATATAAAGAATATTTATAATTAAGAAAATGGGATAAAATAAAATCCCATTTTTTTATGTATTAGAAAAATTTTCTTAAATTTTCAAAATGAAAATATGTATGTACTTAAAAATATAGGTAAAGCAAAAATACGGAAATTAATTCTGTTTTTAAAGATTTATCATTTCTTTTTTATTCAAATTGATAACTAATCTTTCAAAAAAAATTTTAAGTTATTTAATAGGAGTTCTGTTTAATTTTTATTTATAAAGTTTGTTTTTATTTTAAGTATTAGAATTCATATGTTCCATAATTATTGTTTATTATATTATAATAAAAATGTCCCCATAAGGGGACAAATAACAAAATAAACTTTGTTATTAACTATTTTTTTAGATAATTTTCCTTTATCACTTGTTTTGCACGAGCTATAGCAAGTGAATTTTCTGGAACACTTTCAGTTATTACTGAACCTGCACCAACTATTGCATTTTCTTCTATAGTAACAGGGGCAATTAAACTTGAATTACATCGTATAAATGCACCATCTTTAATTGTTGTTCTATTTTTCTCCCATTTTGTATTCATGTTAGCTGTTATTACACCACAAGCAATTTCTACGTGGTTACCTATGTCAGCATCACCAGTATATATTAAATGAGGAATTTTAGTTCCAACACCAATGTTTACATTTTTTGTTTCAGCAAAACTTCCAACTTTACAATCAGAACCAATATTTGATTTTGGTCTAATGTGTGCAAAAGGTCCAATTAGTGCGTTATCTCCAATAATACTATCTGTAATTTTGCTTGATTCTACTGTAGTTGAATTTCCTATTTTAGAAGATATTATAGTAGAATTTGGTCCAATGATACAATTATCTCCTATAACAGTTTCACCTTGAATATTTGTTCCAGGATATATAATAGTGTCTTTTCCAATTGTTGCATCTATACTGATGTATGTATTTGATGGATCAATTAGAGTTACACCATTTTCCATGTGATATTTTCTTGTTTTATTAAGTAGAGTTTGAGTTGCAATAGAAAGTTCTTCTCTAGAATTTACCCCTTGGAATTCTGACATATCAGGTATTGTATAAACACCAAAATTATATCCAGCTTTTTTAATATGTGTAGGGATATCTGTTATATAATATTCTCCTTGAGCATTGTTGTTATCAAGTTTAGAGAAGGAATCTTTTAGTAAATTTCCATTAAAGCAGTAAACACCTATATTTACTTCTTTAACTTTTTCTTCAGATTCATTACAATCTTTTTTTTCAATTATTCTGTTTAAGTTTCCGTTATTATCTCTTATAACTCTTCCAAGCGAACCAGGTTCATCTACAATACCAGATAAAACTACACCACCATAGTTACCTTGTTTGCAAAAATTAACTAAAGATTTAATTGTTTGTGAAGATATAAGTGGTTGATCACCATTTATAACAACCACAAGATCATCATCTTCAATATATTTTTCAGCTTGCATAACTGCATGACCAGTACCAAGTTGGTTTTCTTGGTAGCAAAATTTTACATTCTTTCTTGTTTTACTTACATGTTCTTCAACTTGTTCTTTTTTATATCCAGTTATAATATAAATTTCTGATGCATCAGCATCTTGGCATGCATCACATACATAATCTATTATACATTTATCATAAACTTTATGAAGAACTTTATGAAAATTTGATTTCATTCTTGTACCTTTTCCTGCAGCAAGAATTATTGCTTTAATATTTTTCAAGAAAAACACTCCTTTTTTATAGTAATTTTGATTACTAAAGGACATTTTAACACATAAGTATGTAAAAGTCTATATAGAGATTTCAAAATTTACCCTGTACTCTGTTAGAAATAGTTACACTTGACGATTTAGACTTAATTATAAAAGTAGGTAGTACCTAATTTTTCTATATGAAAAAATTTAATTTATTGGCACACAAACAATGTTTTATAAAATGATAATGTGTGAGATTATGTATTCATATATAAAGAGAAAAATAATAGATATACAAAGTAATTATATTGTTATAGATAATAATGGTATTAGTTATTTAATTTATAATGCTAATCCTTATTCATTTACAATAGATAAAGAAGAAACTATTTATATCAATATGTTATAGAAGATGAAATTTCTTTATATGAATTTAAAGAAAAAGAAGAGAAAGATATGTTTTTAAAGTTGATTGAGGAAGATGTTCAAACTGGTTGTAAATGTGATATGTATGTAATTACTAAGGTAATTATTTCAACAAAATCATCTAGAAATCAAAAAAAATTATTTGAGCAATTGAATGATACTAACTTAGAAGATAATATTGGATTTAAAAAATATAAAGAATATTTATAAAAAAATAAAACGTTTTAAATTTTAAAATGTTTTATTTTGCTTCTTCAAAAATTTCTTTATTATAATTATGTTGACCCGTATTTTTGCTTGCAAGTTCATCTGATGTTATTAGAAAAAAATTATGTAAAAGTAAATTTTCTTTTGTATTAACAACAGGGTCATCCCAAGTTAAATCTAAATGATACCATTTATCATCTAAATATACTAAATTCCAAACATGATTATCACTTGATATTTTATAATTAGGAATGTTCATTTTGTCTAAAAACAGAGCCATAGCGTCACTATATCCACCACAGATTCCCTCTCCTTGAATAAGTGGTCCATAAGCTGTTTGCGATTTATATTTAGAAATATAATTACTATTATTTAAATTGTCAGCTTTTTCACTATCATAAACAGTATTATTAATTATATAATCGTGGATTGCTTTTATTTTTTCACCATCAGTCATATTATTAGTGATAACACTGTTATAGATTTCATCTATTTTTTTATTCAACACTTCAATTTCTTCTTCTGTATATAACTTATTAACTTTTATAGTTACTTTACCAAGATTATTAATACTTATTTTTATATTACTAAAACTATTATATGGATGTATAAAATTATTCATATATGATACTGTAGTAGCATCTTTAGTAATATTTTTAGAGTCTTCTATACAATTTTCATATTCCATAGTGCAGAAATAACTAAATTCATCCCATCCATTATTTAATCCACTATAAATAATATTTAAAATGTCTCTTTTATTTTGTGGTTTATAATTATCAGTTTGAGTTACAAATTTATAGTTATAACTTAATTTATATTCATTATAATTATTTGATGTAAATTCTTCTTTATAAACATAATTTAAAACAATATATTCAAATAGTTCATTTCTATAGACGTAAATTGTAAAAAGAGCACCAATAGTAATTAAAAAAGCTAACAATTTTTTCATTATTATCACCATTATTATTATATCAAAAACTAAAAAAAAAAGAAGCGTAATTAACAAAATAATTTATTATTATTATTCATAGTATTAAATGGTGATATGATGACTAAAAAAAATATAATTATTTTAACTTTGATTTTATTAAATATTTGTTTTATAGTAAAAAACATCTGTTTAATTTTAACAAACAATACTAATATTGATTATAACATTGAAGAGAAAAAGGTAAGTAATATTAATGATGATGAAAAATGTAAAATAAATGTTTATTATCCAGTTAGTGACTATTCTAAATTAAATGATTTGGTAGTTAAAACTTTAAATGGTTATATAAGTAATTTTAAAAAATCTGTTTTAGAGGGAGATGATTTACCTAATCAGTATTTTAGTTTATATATTCTCTATACTAAATATGAATTTGAAGATTACTTGTCGTATGTTTTTAGAGTTTCAACATTTTTAGGTGGTGCTCATCCCGATAATACAATTTTTACTATAAATTATGATAAAAAAAATGATCAATTTATAGATATTAATAATCTCATTCAAAAAAATAATAAAATTTTACAAATTATGTCTATAGAAAGTAGGGAAAATTTTTTTAAAAATCCTCTTTTTAAAGATAAATTAGTTTATGATATGATGTTAGAAGGAACTAGTAATTCTAAAGATAATTTTAAAAATTTTGTGTTTTCTAAAGATGGTTTAATTATCTTTTTTCCTCAGTATCAAGTAGCACCTTATAGTTATGGTGAATTTAATGTTACAATACCGTATGATAAAATATAAAAAAATCAATTCTTTTAAAGAATTGATTAGTCCATAGCATTAACTTTTTTAGTTAAACGAGATTTATTACGAGCCACGAAGTTTTTTGTAGCAACGCCTTTAGAAGCAGCTTTATCAATTGCTTTAATAGCAACTTTTAAATTTGCATTAGCTTGTTCTTTATCATTAGCACTAACAGCTCTTTCAACTTTTTTCATAGCGCTTTTCATACTAGCTTCATAGTTATTATTACTTACAGTTTCTTTAGCGATAACTTTAATTTTCTTTTTAGCGTTTTTCATGTTTGCCATAATTTCACCTCCCAGTTAAATCAAGTAATTTAATTTTAACAAATTTTCTATAAAAAAGCAATAAAAATAGTGTTTTTATTGTAAATTATAATAAATTAGATAAAAAAGATAACAATAATAGTGGTGATATAATGAGTAATCAAATTGATTTAAGTAAATATACGTTAAGAACTGATTTAGCAATCGATGTAATTAGTGACGATTTAGAAGGAATAGAAAGTAATGTTGAAAATTTTAATGATATAAAAGTTACAAATGTTTTAGTGAAGGAAGTAGGTAGTAAAAAAATAAATAAAAAAATCGGTAATTATATTACTATTGAGTTTTCAGATATAACTGATTATAATCATTCTGAAGCATTAAAAGAAGTATTTAGTAAAAAACTTAAATGTTTGTTAGAAAAAATGAAAATTAATTCTTCAGCATCATGTCTTATTATTGGACTTGGAAATGATAAGTCAACTCCAGATGCCTTAGGACCTTTAGTCATTAATAATATTTTGGTTACAAATCATTTGTTTTTATATGGTGATGTAGAAAAAGGATTTAGGAAAGTAAGCGCTATATCCCCAGGAGTTATGGGGCAAACTGGTATAGAAACGAGTGATTTAATTAAAGGTATTATTTCTTCAATTGATACAGATTTTGTTATTGTAGTAGATGCTCTAGCTAGTCAATCAATTGAAAGAGTAAATAAGACTATTCAAATGACGGATACAGGAATTCATCCTGGAAGTGGTATTGGTAATAAAAGGAAGGAAATATCATCAGATACTTTAAAAAAGCCAGTTATCGCAATTGGTGTTCCAACTGTTGTTGATGCGGTTACAATTGTAAGTGATACAATAAATTATATGTATAAACATTACTCTTATACAAAAGACAATATAAATAAACCAAGTAATAGATTGATTACAGGTGGAGTTAATTACCTCAAAAAAGATGTTTCAGTTGATAATAATTTGAAGCAAGAATTATTTGGTGTAATTGGAAATTTAAATGATGATGAAGTTAAACAATTAATTTTTGAAGTTTTAAGTCCAATTGGTTATAATTTAATGGTAACACCAAAAGAAATTGACTTTGAAATAGAAAAATTAAGTGACATTATAGGTAATGGTATTAATAGAGCGTTACATAATAAAGTAGATAATTTATGATTGTCTTTTTTATTGTCAAAAAAATTTCTAAATGATATAATTTTTATGTAAGAATTTTAGTTAAAAAATAGAAAAGAGTGTATTTATGCTAATAATAGGTTCACATGTTTCTTTTAATAAAAAAGAACAATTAATTGGTAGTGTCAAGGAAGCATTAAGTTATAATGCTAATACATTTATGTTTTATACAGGTGCTCCACAAAACACAAATAGAGCTAGTATAGATGATTCTATAACATTAAGTGCTTTAGAACTGATGAAAGAAAATAATATAGATTTAAAAAATGTAGTTGTTCACGCCCCATATATAGTAAATCCTGCTAATAATGCTAATTTTGATTTTAATGTTAATTTTTTGAAACAAGAAATTGATAGAGTAGAAAGTTTAGGTGTTACTAAATTAGTTCTTCATCCCGGTAGTTATGTAAAATTAACTCATGATGAAGGAATTAAAAATATAATAGATACACTAAATCAAGTTATTAGAAAAGATATGACTGTAAAAATATTGCTTGAAACTATGTCAGGTAAAGGTACAGAATTAGGAACAAATTTTGATGATTTAAAATACATTATAGATAATATAGAATATAGTAAAAATGTAGGTATTTGTCTAGATACGTGTCATTTGAATGATGCTGGATATGATATTTTCAAGTTTGATGAAATTTTGGATGAAGTTGACAGTAAAATTGGTTTAGAAAAAGTAGGTTGTATTCATATAAACGATAGTAAAAATTTAAAATCATCTCATAAGGATAGACACGAAAATATAGGTTTAGGTACGATAGGTTTTGATGCTTTAATTAATGTTATTTATAATAAAAGATTAGATAATATTCCTAAAATTTTAGAAACTCCTTATGTAACTAATAGTGATGAATCAAAAGATAAAATATATCCTCCTTATAAATTTGAAATTGAAATGATAAGAAATAAAAAATTTAATCCAAATTTAATTAATGATATAAGAAATTTTTATAAATAAAAGAAATAAAAAATACAAAGTTTAATTTAAATAGTCTTTGTATTTCTTTTTATATTCATAATATAATTTTTCTATTTTTTTAATAGATTCATTATCTACATTACCATTAAGTTTTAATAAAATAGAGTCATCATTACTTAAAATTTGTTCCCAATTGTTTTTTATTAAATTATACATATACTCTAATTCTTTTTCAGTTAAAACAATATTATTATTTAAAGCAAAATTATTTATATTTTGAATAGATAATTTATCAATATATTTTTTAATTATAAATTTTTTCATAGAATCACCAATATAATATATTCTAAATAATTATAAATAAGAATAAACTTTATTAAATTTCATAGAATAAAAATGGGTGATTTTATGTATAAAAGTGTTATATTACCATACAATTATAGTGATTTAGAACCTGTTTTAAATTCTGAGACAATTAATGCTCATTATAATAAACATTATTTAGGATATTTAGAAAAGCTTAATAAAATACTAAATGATATTAATTATGATTATAGATATACTAAAGAAGAATTGGTAAGTCATATTGAGAAAATTCCTATTGATGTTAGAGATGATGTTCTTTATAATTTGGGTGGAGTTTTAAATCATGAATTATATTTTTATTCCATGAGTAATAATAAAGTAAATGTTCCAATAGGTGTTTTAAGAAAAAAAATTATAGATGAATATGGTACAATTGAAAATTTTAAAGATGAATTTATAAAAACTGCAAATAAATTAGTCGGATCAGGATATACATTTTTAGTATTAAATAATAATTTAAAATTAGAAATCATTAATACACCAAATCAAGAAACACCTTATTTATATGGATTAATTCCTATAATGGCCCTAGATTTATGGGAACACGCTTATTATTTAGTTTATAGAAATAGACGTAGTGAATATATAGAAAAATTCTTTGAAATTGTTGATTATAATAACATAAATAAAAACTATGAAAAAGCCGTTAAAGAAATCAGTAAAAAATAAAAAAAATATATATAAAATTAAGAAAAAAAATTTAGAAGCAATAATTTCAAAAAGATTTAATATTTTAATTATACTAGTAATTATACTAAATATTACTTTACTTATTTCTCTTTATTCTGTTCAAATAGTAAATCATACTTATTATTTAGAAAAAGAAAATAGTTTAAACAAACAAATTGTTAGTGGTGAAACTGCTCCAAGAGGTAGAATTTACGATAGAAATCATAGATTAATAGTTGATAATATTCCTATCAAAACAATAACTTATAAAAAATTATCTGGTGTAAGTCAAAGTGAAGAGATTTCTCTAGCGTATAAATTAGCGCCAATATTAGAATTAAATATAGATAATATAGATGATAATATTTTAAAGGAATTTTGGATTATTAATAATAAAGAAGAAGCAAATGATAAAATTTCTGAACTTGAATGGAGTAAGTTAAAATCAAGAGAATTGACTAATAATGACATTTATAAATTAAAAAAAGAAAGAGTAACTGATAGTGAAATTGCAACTTTTAATGATATTGATAGAAAATCAGCTTACATTTATTCTTTAATGAATGAAGGTTATTATTACGATACAAAAGTATTAAAAAGAGGAGATTCAATTAGTGATAAGGAGTATGCTTATATATCCGAGAATTTAAGTGATTTAAAGGGTATTAATACTGAATTAGATTGGCAAAGATTATATCCTTATAATGATACATTTAAATCTATTTTAGGTACAGTTTCAACATCTTCTACTGGTATTCCTTATGAACTAAAAGATTATTATTTATCTAAAGGTTATAATTTAAATGATAGAGTTGGATTAAGTTATTTAGAATATCAATATGAAGATTATCTTCGCGGTGAAAAAAATATATATGAATTATCAAATAATAATACACTATTTTTATTATCTGAAGGAGTTCGTGGTAATGATTTGGTTTTAACAATTGATATTGAATTACAAAAAGCAGTAGAAGAAATTTTAGAGCAACAATTGTTAATTACTAAAAATGAACCTAATACAGAGTATTATAATAGATCATTTGTTATTATTACAGATCCAAATAATGGTGATATTTTAGCAATGTCAGGAAAACAAATTGTTATGGCTAGTGATGGCGCTAAAATATACGATTATACACCCGGAATATTAACTTCTCCAGTAGCGGTTGGATCTGCTATAAAAGGTGCTTCTCATATTGTAGGATATAATACAGGTGCTTTAAGTATTGGTGAGGTAAGGGATGATTCTTGCATTAAAATTGCGGCTACAAAAGAAAAATGTTCTTGGACATATTTAGGTAGTATAAATGATATAACAGCTTTAAAATATTCTTCTAATACTTATCAATTTAGAACCGCAATTAATGTAGGAAAAGGGTATTATTCTTACGATAGTCCTTTAAAACTAGATGAAGAAGCTTTTGATATATATAGAAAAACATTTAATTCCTTTGGACTTGGCGTTAAGACAGAAATAGATTTACCTACTGAAAGCTTAGGTTATATTGGTGATTCTAAAAAACCAGGATTGCTTTTAGATTTTTCAATAGGTCAATATGATACTTATACTCCTATTCAACTTTCACAATATATAAGTACTATCGCAAATGGTGGAAATAGATATAAGTTCAATTTGTTAAAAGAGGTTATTTCTAGTAAAGATCAGAGCGTTATTTATGAATTAGAACCTAAAATTTTAAATACAGTTTCTACTAAAAGCGAATATATGGACCGTGTAAAATTAGGTTTTAGAGAAGTAATAGCCGGTGGAACAGGTTATGGATATATTGATTCTTCTTTTAATGCTGCCGGAAAAACTGGTACAAGTCAAAGTTTTATTGATTCAGATTCTGATGGTAAAATTGATTTAGAAACATTAACTAATACGTTTGTTGCTTATGCTCCTTATGATAATCCAATTGTAACATTTACAGTTATTTCTCCCGATTATACTCATTATTATAATGGAAATTCTTATGCATCTAGTGTAAATAAGAGAATATCTTACGAAGTTTCAAAAAAATTCTTTGAAATTTATAAATAATTTGTTATAATAGTATGTAGTTATCAAAAGGAGGGAAAAAGCATGGCTAAAAAAGGAGAAGCAAGAGAAAGAATTACTTTAAAATGTACTGTTTGTGGTGAACAAAATTATCGTACTGAAAAAAATAAAAGAAATACTACTGATCGTTTAGAATTAAATAAATATTGTTCTAAATGTCAAAAAACAACTGCACATAAAGAAACAAAATAATTTTATTGATGTATTAGGAGGTGAATATAATGGTTAACGCTAATGATATTAAAAATGGTATGACAATATTATTTGAAGATAATATTTATGTTGTATTAGAATTTTCACATGTAAAACCAGGAAAAGGTGCTGCTTTCGTAAAGGCTAAATTAAAAAATTTACGTACAGGATCTATAGTTGAAAAAACATTTAATAGTTCTATTAAGTTAGAAAGAGCAATGATTCAAAAAGTTGATATGCAATATCTATATGGTAGTGGCGACAGTTATAACTTTATGAATATGGAAACTTATGAACAAATAGAAATTCCTGCTAGTCATTTAGGTGATGATGCTAAATTTTTAAAAGAAAACTTAAATGTAAATATTACTTTTTATGAAGGTGAAGTATTAGGAATAATTTTACCTGATAAAATAGAATATAAGATTATAAAAACAGAACCAGCTGTTAAAGGTAACACAACAAATAATGCTACTAAAGAAGCAACAATAGAAACTGGTTTAATAATTAAAGTTCCATTATTTATTGAAGAAGGAGAAAATGTTTTAGTTTCAACAAGTGATGGAAAATATGTATCAAGAGCTTAATTGCTCTTTTTTTCTTTATCTTGAACATATATTATAATTGTTTTAAAATTACTTTCATTTACTATAATGAGAGGAGAATTAAAATGTTAGATATTTTAATAAATCATTTTATTGAAATAATTTTAGGATTTATAATTACTTTTTTGACATATATGTATAAAAAGTTAATTAATTATAATAGAATGATTAAATTTGTACGAGATGGAGTAAAGGCTCTTTTAAAAACAAAAATTATTGAAAAATATAATTATTATAAAGAATTAGGGACAATTACAATTTTTGATAAGCAATTAATAAGTGATCTATATAGTGAATACCATAATTTAGGTGGTAACGGAGTTATTACAGATTTAATGGAAGAAGTTAATTCATTACCAATATCTAATGATTATAGTGTGAGTATAAAAAAAACTATTCCAAAAGAATAGTTATACTTTAAAGTCTTCAGTATCGTCATCAGTCATATCTTTACCATCAAAATAATTTTTATGACTATATCTACATATTAACGCTACTAAATTAGATGGAAATTTGTGTATTAATTTATTATAATCAGTTACAATATCATTATAATATTTTCTAAATGCAACAATTTCTGCTTCTGATTCGCCAAGCTCAATATCGATTTTTACAAATGTATCATTTTGTTTTAATTCAGGATATAATTCTTTATATTTGTTAAACTCATTAATCAAATCATATAATTTACGGTCAAAATCAAAGTTTGAAATTTTTTGTGAACGTAAATTTTCTATATTAGACATTATATCTTCTTCTATTTTTGCTGTAGTTTTAATAATTGTAATAGATTTATTTAATAAATCAAATCTTTTTCTTAAAGTAGAATCGATATTTGCCTCAGCTTCATTCATTCTTATAATATATGTTTGAAATTTATTAAACAAACTAGCAAAAGCTATTCCTAAAAAAGATACTATAATTATTATTATCATACAAATATTAAATATTTCCATACTAACCACCTATGATAATTATAGCATATTTAGTAAATTTTTCAATTGTTTGGTATAAATTCTTGACTATAATTTATTTTTTCGTCAAAAGAAATAAAATCTACATAAATCATTAGTAATAAATTCCAAGTACCAGTAGATGGATCACTTAAGATAATATGGTCTCTTCCTGATTGTTCGATAATTCCTACAAATTCTCTATCTCTATATTCATTTGAATCAGGGAATGTCATGTGTACTCTAACTTTTTTTCCTTTATTAAGTCTTAATATATTTTCAATATATGACTGTTCCATTGGTAGAGTATCAAGCATATTTTGCGCTGTTGTTTGGTTTGGTGTAGGATTTGATCCAACATATAATGGTGTTCCAGGAAAATTTTGACTACTGTAATAATTATTATTCATAAAATCATCCTTTCATAAAATTATATTTAATTTATAAAAAAATATTAACAAATTTTTAAATGAAAAAGTAGAAATTATTCTACTTTTATCTATAATATGGTCCATAGTAAGGATATGGATAAGGGTAGTAGTTATTATAATATGGTCTTGGATAAAATGCTGGAGCAAGTAATCCTCCTGTTATACCTCCTAAAACAAATGGCCCTAAGAATCCACCACCTACAAATCTATCTTGATTTGGTCTTACATTAAAACCTGGTCTATTTTGGTAATTAAATCCATAATTCATAAAATCATCCTTTCATATTATATTATGAGTATTTAAAATAATAGTGAATATATTATTAATTGTTATTAAACAAATATATTTACATATACTTAAATAGGTGATAACATGAAGAAAGTTTTTAGTGTAATTGGAATTATTACACTAGCTATTGTAAGTTTTATTTATACTGATAAAACGATTGATGTTGCAAAACAATTTGATAATGTTATGACAACTATAAACGAAGTAAGTAAAGATTATTATGTTGATCCAATTGATGGGATAATAATTGATGACATTTTATTTATTCCTGGTGTAAGTGGTAGAGAAGTTGATCAAAATAATAGTTATAAAAGTATGAGAAAATTTGGAGGATTTAATAAAAATCTATTAGAATATAAAGAAATAAAACCAAATAATACTTTAGAAAATAATTTGAATAAATACATAATTAGTGGTAACAAAAGTAAAAATATGGTTAGTTTAATATTTATAGTTTCTGGTAATACTAATATTGATAAAGTATTATCGATTGTAGAGAATAAGGATGTAAAAGTTAATTTTTTTGTTGATGGAAGTTGGGTTGAAAAAAATAATGAATTACTTAAAGAATTAATAGATAAAAATTATACTATTGGAAATTTAAGTTATAATATGGATTATCAAAATAGTGCTTTTTCTTGGATAGATACAATTATCAAAAGAATGTCTCATGAAAAGTATGGTTATTGTTATAGTGTAGAAGAAAATTTAGACAATTTAAAATTATGTGCGATGAATAAGAATTTTACAATAAAGCCAAGTATTGTAGTAAAAAAATATCCGTTAAAGGAAATAAAGGAACAAATTTCTAATGGTAGTATTATATCTATACCAATTAATAGTAGTGTAGAAGAGGAATTACCAACAATAATTAACTATATAAACAGTAAAGGATTAAAAATTGTTTCATTAAATGAATTATTAAAGGAATAAGTAAATCTTATTCTTTTTTTCATACAAAAAAGATAGACTGTTGTCTATCTTAAGAAATATTGATTGTTTTTATTACTGTATAATTTTCATTATTATATGTAACTATATATTTTATTTCATATACCTCAGCAGTAGTTGTTATTATATCTGATACAGAATTTATTTTACTATTATCTGATTTTTTAGTTATTGTATCAATTTTAATAGTTGCTTTATTTGTTACATCTGTACCATTTTCTGTAACTTTTATAGGGCTTGTAGGTTCTTTATATACATCATTAATTTTTAATGATATAGTACTTTCTGTAGTTAATGTTGCCTTAATTTCTTTTGTGTTAGCGCCAATACTTAATTTTACCTCAGTACCATCACTTGTGTTATCTTTAAATACTGTATAACATGTTTTTACTATGTATGTAACATCTTTTGCAACTGTTGTTTTTAATTCGTGTGTATATGTATTTTCTTTTGTAAAGTCAATTAATTTTAATGAACCGTCAGCATCTTTTAGGTAAATATTATATCCGACTGTTCCTATATAGTTATTAATGTAATTTAATCTTTCTTGTAATTTAGATGCTCTATATCCTTCATTAGTGTAAATTTTATTAAAGTAATTTTGTAAGTATTTTTCATCAATTGCGTCAGGTGTTTTTATTTTATCCCAAGTAAGTGTTATTTTAGAACCATTTTGTGTTGCTTTTAAATTTGTAACATTACTTAATTTTGAATATCTATTTGATACTTCTGTTGGTTCAGTACCTGCTTTAAATAATTCTGTTATTTTTAAATCTGATGGAGTATATTCACTTGGTAACATAGCAGGTGATGTTTCCTTTTCAACTGTTACTGATACGACATTAGATGGTTTTTCAAAATTTGCTTCACTAAATATTGCTTGAGCTACTGATTGAAATAATCTTGAATGATTAGTATTACCCATATTTGTGTAATATCCATTTGCGGCATCTTCTTTATTAATTGTTTGATATCCATACCAAACAGCTATGGAGTAGTTTGAATCATATCCAGCAACCCATAAATCATTAATGGCTGAACCAGGTAAATTTTTTGCGGCTAATTGTTTGTCATCAAAATTTGTTGTACCAGTTTTTGCAGCGTATTTTACTCCATTAACGTAAGAATATTTTCCTAGAGCCCAAGTAGCTGTATCTTGTAACATATTTGTAATCATATAAGCAGTATCTGCTCCCATGGCTTTTCTAGATGAAGTTTTTATTTCATATACTTCTCCAGTATCCAATCTTGTTACTTTAGTAAAACTATATGGTTCATTATAATATCCAGAATTTGAAAATGCTGCATAAGCTGCTGCTAGTGAAACAGGTGTTTCTCCTGTATATGCTCCAATTGAATGTGCTTCGTGTACATAATTGTTTTCGAGTTCAGGATGTAGTCCTAAATTAGTTGCCATTTCATATATATCTGAATTTTTTACGGATTGGAATATTTTTAATGCTGGAATATTTCTAGAAACTCTTAAAGCTTCTCTTATTGTAAGAAATGCTTGATATCCACCATCCCAGTTATTAATTTCGCCTCCACCTGTATATGTGTATGGCTCATCTGTTACAGGTCCATAAGTAGAAGCATTATTGTATTCAATAGCAGGGGCATAATCATAAAGTGGTTTTGCAGTTGAACCAATTTGTCTTACTTCATCTGTTGCAAAATTCCAAATTTTTGCCTCATTTTTTCTATTTGAACCTATTGCTACAATTGCACCAGTTTTAACATCTATAACTGCAATTCCAGCTTGAACAGCAGGATTTTCCCAGACAAATGTTTCGCCAGTCATAATTTTATTTATATGATCTTGATAAGATTTATTCATTGTACTTTCAATTTTTAAAGGAATTGTGTTAGGATCCCATCCTGTTTTTTCTTCTACGTCTTCAGCAATCATATCTATAAAACCACGGTAGTCACCATTTTCGTTTGGACGTGTTCCAACAACAATTTTACTAACAGTCATTTTTTCTGCAATTTCTCTTTCTTCGCTAGTTATATAACCATGTCTTTCCATAAGTTTTAAAACTGTGATACGTCTTTTTTCAGCACGTTCTGCACATTGTTCATTTTTTAATGGATCATAAGAACCTGGTGATTGATATAGACCGGCGATTAGGGCAGCTTCTGATAGATTTAGATCTTTAGCTGGTTTATTAAAGTATGTTAAACTTGCTTGTTCAACACCATAAGAATTACTACCTAAAAAGCTATAATTTACATAGAATTCCATTAATTCTTGTTTTGTATAATTTTTTTCTAGTTTAAAAATTGCCATATAAATATCAGTGAATTTTCTTTTTATACCAGAAAATCCTGTACTTTTTTCTTGGGTATTTTTGTTTTGAACTGTAAATGCATTTTTAACAATTTGCATAGTTAGGGTAGAGGCACCACCTGCATTGTCATTTCCAGCAGCTTGGCCTAAACTAGCTTTTAAAAATCTTGGTAGGTCAAAACCATTATGTTGGAAAAATCTTGAGTCTTCTGTTGCTACAATAGCGTCAATTAAAATTTCTGGTAATTCATCATAAGTAATTATTTCACGATTTTCATTTCCAAGTCTTCCTATTTCTTGATTGTCACTACTATAGATAATTGATGATTCTTTCATGATTAAATTTTCAACATCAAAATCGGGTGCTTCATCAACAATCATTTTAAAGAATAGACACATTGCGATAAGTGCCGCAATTCCAATAACAAAGCAAACAATTAAAATTATTTTTATTATTTTTTTTGCTTTAATTTTTTTCTTTTCTTTCGTTTCTTTTGTTACTTTATTTTCTTTTTTATTTTGTATTTTTTTCTGTGATACATTTTTTTTATTATTTGTCATAAGCTCACTACTCCTATTTTGGTTTGTATTATTAATTTCTTCAGTTGTTTCTTCATTATTAGTTAATTTTTCTTCATTAGATTCGATGAAATTTTCGTTAGTATCTTCTTTTGTATCAATATTCTTTTTTCTTTTTTTTATATTTTGATATTCACTTAATATCAAAATTCCGTCAACTAGTATTAAGAATAGTAATGTTTTAAGAAATCCTATCGTAATACTTCCTATAATAAGGATTATAATACTAATTATAAAAATGGCTAAATAAATGGGATTTTGTTTAACTAATGTTTTAATTTTGTTTACAAAATCTTGAATTTTATATTTCATTTTTATTTCCTCCTAAATAAATTTTATCTATAATGCTTAAATAGTCTAATCGTGGTGTGTATTTCTCTTTTAATATATGTCCATTTTCTCTAAAAAATTTAATTGGAATTATTTTTTTCTTTTCAATTGTTAAATAATTTAGAAATTTAGTAGCATCAACTAAATATGTTTCATTATATGTGGTAAATCTTATAATCAAGAATGCGATTCCTCCACAATTTATAATTTTTTCTAAGTGTTTTAATTGATGAGCATGAATGTTTATTAAAGGAAATCCAGTTTTATTTTTAGTTTCTTTTGCTTCAAAATCAATATATTTCCCTTTATAAATCCCATTATAATCAGTTGTTGATGGAGTTTTAAAGTAAGCTTCTTTTATAACGGCATCTTTTCTTGATTTATAATCAACAGAAACAATTGTAATAGGTGTTGGCTTTTTATGAATTACAGCAATATCTTGTTGTAGGTAATATTCATTTGTATCATTGATGTCGTTTTCTAAACACATACCACGGTTACCATAATTTATTTTGTAATTATCCTTTTTTATATTATTTGGATAGTTCATAATTAACCACCTTTAAAAATTATACTATAAAAATTTTTATTTTTCCATATAAAGTTTATTAAAAAGTGTAAAGTGAAAAAATTGTCATAATTTAATATTTTTTACTTATTTATTCTAGTTTTGTCGAAACGAAAGTTTTTTATTTATAAATATGTTATTTTAATTACTGGAAGGTGATTAAATGAATGCTAGACACCATATAGAAAACATTTTTAATGAAATGATTGATGATATTTGTTATATAAAAATGGCTACTTACATAAAAAGAAAATAAGTAGTTTTTATTTTACTTATTTATTATAATTTATCTAAATTTTGGTAATTTAATTGTATTTATAAATTCAATTGACAAAATTAGAAATTTTTTATAAAATATGTATGTAAATAAAGTGAGGTGTACTAGTATGTATCAAGAAGGAGTTTTACTTACTGTTAAAGATATATTAGATAAAGAATTTAAAATTGATACTAGAGGCTATAGACCACAAGAAGTTGACAAATTTTTAGATCTTATAATTAAAGATTATGAGGAATTTTCTAATATAATTAATGGTTTAGAAAATGAAAAAAAGGAACTTATTGATGATAATATTAGATTAAAACAAGAAGTTCGTAATTTGAAAACAAAATTAGAAGTTGTTAAAGAAAACGCTAATGAAGAAATAACTAATGCTGATATTTTAAGAAGATTATCAAATATCGAAAAAGTTATATATGGTAGAGAAGAAAACGATTAATAATATTTTGACAAACGCTGTATTTTTTATAATATAGAGGAAAGTCCATGCTCACACTATTCTGTGATGATAGTAGTGTTCGTGCTTAGAGAAAAAATAATCTAAGGTAACAATTTTTTTGTTAACGGCGTCGAGTTAACCTAAATCGTTAGACATGGTTAAATTAGATGTAAAGTGCCAAAGTGACGAATTTTTTTAGAAATAAAAAAAGTGGAACGTGGTAAACCCCGCGAGTGAGAAACCCAAATTTTGGTAGGGGAACCTAATAAGGAAGAATTAAGAATTTCTTATGGGATTGCAAATGTAATAGATAAATGTTTGTCGCCTAGAAATAGGAACAGAACATGGCTTATAAAATATTATTATTTGTTTATTTGATAAAGGCAGGTGTAATGTGAAAGAGATAGGTATTAAATTAAAAGAAACAAGAGAAAGCATGGGAATATCTATAGATGAGGCAGCAAGTGATTTAAAAGTTAAAGAAATTCAAATTGAAAATATAGAACAAGGTAATATGGATGCTTTTAAAGATGTTTTTTATTTAAAATACTTTATTCGTGATTATTCTAAATACTTAGGCCTTGATTATGAAGATATGGTTGATGAATTCAATGAATATTTGTTTGATTATACTTCAAAGATATCTATAGAGGATATTAAACAAGCAAAAAATAAAGATAAAAAGAAAAAAGAAGAAAAAAGAATTATGTCGCCATATACATTAGAATATAAAAGAAAAACTATTAAATTAAATGTGTTAATTATAGTTATTGCTATACTGTTAGTTTTAACCTTAATTATTATGTTTATTGTTTTATAATAGAAGGAGTGTTGTATGAATTTACCTAATAAATTAACTATAGCAAGAATTATTATGACTTTATTTATAATTATAATTTTAATATTTCCATTTGATGCTGCTGGTATAGAATTACCAAAACTATTTATAAATGAATCAATTGTTGTTGATATTAAATATTTTATTGCAGGATTTTTATTTATTTTAGCTTCAGTTACAGATTTTCTTGATGGACATATTGCAAGAAAATATAATTTAGTTACTGATTTTGGGAAGGTTATGGATGCTATCGCTGATAAGGTTTTAGTTAATTCGGTACTTATAATTTTATCATCTAGCGGTTTTATTCATCCAATTATACCAGTAATTGTTATAACTCGTGATATCGTTGTTAATTCGATTAAGATGGTTGCTGGAAATAATGGTAGGGTTATAGCGGCTATTAAAAGTGGAAAAATTAAAACCATTTGTTTGATGTGTGGAATAACTCTTACTTTATTTTATAATTTACCATTTGAATTATGGAATATTAAAGTTTCAGATGTTTTGCTTATTGTAGCTGCTATTTTATCTTTGATTTCTGGTGTTCAGTACTATTCGATGAATAAAGATTTATTATTTAAAAATGACAAAACTGTAGAACAAAATTAACAGAAATGACTTATTTGTTGAGTCATTTTTAATTTTTGCAAATAAAAAAATAAAAATACTTAAAATTTAAAACGAACAAATTTTCGTAAAAACTATTGACATTTAATTTTAAATTATGTACAATTGGTTTGTAAGGTTAGGAGGAAAAATTATGGCAACAAAGACTACTACTAATGATAAAACATTAGATCAAGTTTTATTAGATATAGAAAAACAATTTGGTAAAGGCGCTGTTATGAAATTGGGAGAACGTGAACATAGAGAAATAGACACAATTTCAAGTGGATCTTTATCACTGGATATTGCTTTAGGAATTGGTGGTTACCCTAAAGGTAGAATTATAGAAATATATGGACCAGAATCAAGCGGAAAAACTACATTTGCACTACATGCGATTGCGGAGGCACAAAAAAAAGGTGGACGTGCTGCATTTATTGATGCTGAGCATTCACTAGATCCGCAATATGCAGCTAAGCTAGGCGTTAACATTGGTGATTTACTATTATCTCAACCTGATAATGGAGAACAAGCTTTGGAAATTTGTGAAGCTTTAGTAAGAAGTGGCGCAATTAGTGTTATTGTTATTGACTCAGTTGCAGCTCTTGTACCACAAGCAGAAATTGAAGGTGAGATGGGTGATTCACATGTTGGATTACAAGCTAGACTTATGAGTCAAGCACTTAGAAAATTGTCAGGTGTTATAAGTAAGACTAATACGATTGCAATATTTATCAATCAATTGAGAGAAAAAGTTGGAGTAATGTTTGGTAATCCAGAAACAACGCCAGGTGGACGTGCCTTAAAATTTTATGCGTCAGTTAGATTGGAAATTAGAAGATCTGAACAAATTAAATTAGGAACTGATATTATTGGTAATAAAACAAGTATTAAAGTTGTAAAAAATAAAATGGCGCCACCTTTTAAAAGCTGTGTTGTTGATATAATGTATGGTGAGGGTGTTTCGATTGAAGGCGAAATTGTTGATTTAGCTAGTGACATTGGTGTAATAGAAAAAACTGGAGCATGGTATTCTTATAATGGTGAAAAATTAGGTCAAGGTAAGGAAAATGTTAAAGAGTTACTTAAAAAGAATGTTGCTTTAAAAGAGGAATTATTGAAAAAAGTTAGAAATTATTATGAATTAGATACTAATGAATCATCAAAAAGTAGTAAAGTAAAGGAAGAAATTGCTGAATAGTAATTTTTTTCTTTTAATATCAAAATAAATTACGACTTGACTTATTTTGATATTACCTTTACAATTGATTTAGAACATTTTAAATGTTTATAGAATAAATGGAGGTATATATGAATGATATTGCTTTCTCCATTTTGTTAGTATTAATTGGAATAATTGTCGGAGTTATAATAATTATCGTCTTTAGCTATATTAAAGGAAATTTAGCTTCTAAAAAAGCAGAAGCTTTATTAGAAAAAACAAAAAAAGAAATAGAAAAAATAAAAAAAGAACAAATTTTAGAAGCTAAAGAGGAATCTTATAAAATAAAAAAAGAAACAGAACAATTAGTAAAAGAAAAAAAAGATGAAATAAAGGATATGGAAGAACGTTTATTAGTTCGTGAAAATAATATGGATAGACGTGACCAAACCCTACAAAATCGTGAACAAATGTTAGAAGATAAAGAAAATAATTTAATTAACAGACAAAAAGATATCCAAGTTGAACAAGAAAAAGTGGAGGAAATAAAAAAAGAACAAATAAAATTATTAGAGAATATCGCAGGATTTTCAAAAACACAAGCAAAAGAACTAGTTATGAAAAAAGTAGAAGATATGATGACTTTAGAAATTGCTGCATATATTAAAGATAAAGAAGCAGAGGCTAAATTAGAAGTTGATAAACTTTCTAAAGAAATGTTAGTTTCATGTATGCAAAAGTATGCAGGAGACGTTGCTAATGACCAAACTGTAACTGTTGTAAATTTACCTAATGATGAAATGAAAGGTAGAATTATAGGTAGAGAAGGAAGAAATATTAGAACAATTGAAGCTGTAACTGGAGTTGATTTAATTATAGATGATACACCAGAAGCAATTGTTTTATCTTCATTTGATCCTTACCGAAGAGAAATTGCGCGTGTTACTATTGAAACATTAATAAAAGATGGTAGAATCCATCCAACTCGTATTGAAGAATTATATGATAAAACATCAAAAGAAATGCGTGAAAAAATATTGGAATATGGCCAATCAGCACTATTTGAATTAGGTATTACCAAAATGGATCCAGAATTAGTAGAATTAATTGGTAAATTACATTTTAGAACTAGTTATGGACAAAATGTTTTAAAACATTCGATTGAAGTTGCCACAATATCTGGAATATTAGCAGCTGAAATTGGTGAAAACCAAACTTTAGCTAAGCGTGCAGGATTACTTCATGATATTGGTAAAGCTATCGATCATGAAATTGAAGGAAGTCATGTAACAATAGGTGCTGAACTTGCCAAAAAATATAAAGAAAATGATGTTGTTATTAATGCGATTGAGTCACATCATGGTGATAAACCAGCATCATTTATTATTTCAGAACTTGTTGCAATTGCGGATACTCTATCGGCATCAAGACCTGGTGCAAGAAATGATTCGTTAGAAAATTATATTAAACGTCTAGAGGAATTAGAGGCAATAGCAAGTGATATTGATGGTGTTGAAAAATCTTTTGCAGTACAAGCTGGACGCGAATTACGTGTTGTTGTAAAACCAGAAAAAATTGATGACTTAAAGAGTTATAAAATTGCTCGTGATATTAAAAATAAAATTGAAGAACAATTACAATATCCTGGTACAATAAAGGTAACTGTAATAAGAGAAATTAGAGCTGTTGAAGAAGCAAAGTAACTAAAATGGTTACTTTTTTTGAATTTTAAAATAATAAAAGTTTATATATTAAAATTCTCACTTTGACAGTTGTTGATTAGTAAAAAAAATTAAGCTTTTTTATAAAGATTTAGAGAGTTTTAATTTGCTTAAAAAGTGTGGACCATGACACTTAATTTATTGAATCAAAAATTTTTTAATTTATAAAATTATGAAACAATTATAAACAATTTGAATATATTATTTATGGGTGAATTTTAGTAAAAATTTTAATAATTATTACAATTTTGGGTATATTAAAAATATAATGTATGTTCTAAATAGAATAATAAAACATATTATTAATTGTGAATTGTGTTTTTCTTTCATCTTTATAAAAATAGTTAATTGCTATTTTTAATACAAGTATAAATTATTTATACTTGTTAATTGGTACGCTATGCATTAGCGTTTAATATAGATTAAGAACCAATTAATACCTGGTTCTTTTATATGGATTTGTCTATTAATGTCAAAATAACGCAATTTTATGTAAAAAAACTTGACATATTAATTTTAATGTGATAATATTGAAAAGCGGCTTTGAAAGAAGGGTAAATAAAATGTATAATTTTTATTCAGATAGTGAAGATTTATTTAAAAATGCAGTAACTGCTGAAGATGTTTTAAAAATATATAGAAATATTAATAATATAAATTTATGTGATGAAAATGTTGTAGCTTTAGAGAATAAGTTATTGATTAATTCTTTTTGTAGAAATCATTTTTTATATAGTAATAAATTTTTATATTATAAATTATCTATGGTGTTAAATGATATGTGTTTACTTAATGATAATGCTGATGTTATAAATGAAGAATATAACGATTTATTAAATAAAATAAAAAATATTGTTGAAAATAATTTTAATAATGTATTGTATTTAAAAGAAAAAATAGATAAAGAGTTAATTCAAAAGGTATATGTTAATTTGGTCGATAATACATTGTCTTCATCTAAAGATATTACAAAAGTTCATAAAAGTTTAAACAATGATAATTTTACAACTTCAGAGGTTATGAAATTGGAAAATAATTTATTTATAAATAAATTTTATAAGAATAAAGTTTTATTTTCAAATAAATTTATTTATTATAAAATAGTCTCAATTATAAAAAGTATTGGATTAAATACTCACAATGTTAATTTAATTAATGAAACATTCGAAACAATTGTTAAGTTTACCAAATTGATTTTAAGTTCCAAGAATATTGATACTTTAAGTAAAATTGAAATGTTTAATTCAATGTGTTTTGAATATTTATTATTAGATACAAAAACAATGAGTGAATATGAACAAAATTTAATATCTATAAATCAAAATATTAGTAATTATGAAGATAAAAATAATAATTTTTATGAGGAAAAAAGTAAAAATAAAATTTTAGCTTATAATATAAATAAAGCTTATGTATCATAATAAAAAATAATTAATTTAACTTAATTATTTTTTTTTGTTTATTCCATAAATTTCATTTAATGGATCAAAGAATAAATTAGAATGTGGTTGATAATATGTTAATATTGCAATAACTATATAGGTAATAATAATTAAAATTATTCCTAATATTTCTAAATTAAGTTTTTTATAATTAAACAGTTTAAATTTAATATTTTGAATAATAATAAATGTTATTAACATAATTGTTAAAGCGATAAACATATTTTCACCAATTTTATAGTAAATAGGTAGGAACATAATTAGATAGATAGGAATACTTATAATGCTTACTAAAATAGATGCAAATATAAAATTATTTACTTTTATATTTTTAATTTTAAAAATTATATATTCAATAATTTCATATAATAATATTGAAGTATAAAGTAATTTCATATGTTCCCATATACTTTCATTAACAGGGAAAAATATAGAAAAAATAGCGTTAGGAAACCAGTCATATAAGAAATGAAATGGGAAAGCTAGCAAAAATACACCAATAATACTTATTATTTTATATATTTTTAAATTCATTTTATCACCACTATTATTATAAGCATTTTATTTAATTATATGTGATTTGCCTAATTTAAAAATTTATAGTATAATTATAACCGTTAGAAATTTATGGAAGGAAATTTATATGATAGAAAGATTAAATTCGATAGAAGAAAGATATAATACAATTAGTGAAGAATTACTTAATCCTGAAAATATTACAAATATAAAAAAAATGACTGAACTTAGTAAGGAACAATCTTCACTTAGTGAAACTTATGAAACATATCAAGAATATAAAAAAATATTAGAAGATATTACTGCAGCAAAAGAAATGTTGAAAGATGCTGAAATGAGTGAATTTGCAAAAGAAGAATTAAGCGAATTAGAAAATAAAAAATCATCTTTAGAAAGTAAATTTGAAATTTTATTGTTGCCAAAAGATCCTAATGATGGAAAAAATGTTATTGTGGAAATTCGTGGTGCAGCTGGTGGCGACGAAGGAAATATTTTTGCGGGTGACTTATTTGATATGTATAAACATTATTCTGAAAAGCAAGGATGGCATATTGAAATTAATGAAGAGTATCCATCTGAAGCAGGTGGTTATTCACTTATAAGTTTTACTATCAAAGGTGATAGCGTTTATTCTAAGTTGAAGTACGAAAGTGGTGCTCATCGTGTACAAAGAGTTCCTGCAACTGAAACACAAGGAAGAGTTCATACTTCTACTGCTACAGTACTTGTAATGCCTGAGGCAGAAGATTTTGATTTTGAACTTGATATGAATGAAGTTAGAATTGACATAACAAGAAGTAGTGGATGTGGTGGACAGGGTGTTAATACAACGGATTCGGCCGTAAGACTTACACACATTCCAACAGGATTAATTGTATACTCACAAACAGAAAGATCACAAATTAAGAATAAGGAAAAGGCAATTAAAATTTTAAAAACTAGATTGTATGATTTGAAATTACGTGAAAAAGAAGAACAAGAAGGTGCGGAAAGACGAAGTAAAATTGGTACTGGAGATAGAAGTGAAAAAATAAGAACATATAATTATCCTCAAAATAGAGTAACTGATCACCGTATAGGTTTTACAATAAATGCACTTGATAGAGTAATGCAAGGAGATTTGGATAAAATTATTGAAGCTTTAATTACTGAAGATCAAGCAAGAAAATTAAAAGGTGAATAATTTTTATGACTGATATTGAATACTTGCAAAAATATCTTGATAAAAGTAATTTAGAAAATGGTATTAAAAGATTAGAAAATGGAGAACCGGTTCAATATATAGTAGGAAATGTTGATTTTTATGATCTAAATTTGAATGTCAATGAAAATGTATTGATACCAAGATTTGAAACAGAGGAATTAGTTTTTAGAGTAATAAATTATATAAAGAAAAATTTAGGTGAAAATGTTAGAATTTTAGATATAGGAACTGGTAGTGGATGTATTGCTTTAACTTTAAAGCATAAATTAGAACACTCTATAGTAGACGCTAGTGACGTATCTTTATTTGCTTTAGAAGTTGCTAGAAGTAATGCTTTAAAAAATAGTTTAGATATTAATTTTATAGAAAGTGATATTTTAAAAAATATAACAAGTACTTATGATGTTATAGTAAGTAATCCACCATATATTAGTTACGATGAAGAAATTATGGATATTGTAAAAAATAATGAACCTCATTTAGCTTTATATGCAGATAATAATGGATTATATTTCTATAGAGAAATCTTAAGTAATGCTAAAAAGTATTTAAATAAAAAAAATATTATAGCTTTTGAAATTGGTGAAAAACAAGGTAGTGACATAAAAAAAATCGCACTTGAATATTTTCCAAATTCAACAGTTAAAATTGAAAAAGATTTATATAATAGAGATAGATATGTATTTATTTTTAATGAAATAAATGATATAATTTAGATATAAATGCGATGACAGGCTTGGAAACCTAGAGCAATATAAAAAAAGAGATTCTTCTAGAATAAGTAAGGTGGAACCGCTCAAAAATTTGAGTCCTTACAAATACCTAGGAGAATTTTTGTTTAAGGGAGGATAATATGGAAAAAATAACAATGGAAAAATTAGTTAATAATTGTAAACAATATGGTTTTATTTTTCAAGGTAGTGAAATTTATAATGGACTTGCTAATTCTTGGGATTATGGTCCACTTGGAGTTGAATTAAAAAATAATATAAAAAAGTGTTGGTGGAAAAGATTTGTAGAAGAAAATAATAATTCGTATGGATTGGACGCCGCAATTTTAATGAATCCAGAAGTATGGGTAGCTAGCGGACATGTTAGTAGTTTCTCAGATCCATTAATTGATTGTAAAAAATGTAAGGCACGACATAGAGCTGATAAATTGATTGAAGAATTTACTAATGGAAATGAGACTGGTGATGGTTGGGATAACGAAAAAATAGAAAAATTCATTAACGATAATCATATAAAATGTCCAAAATGTGGTGAATGTGATTTTACGCATATAAGACAATTTAATTTATTATTTGAAACACATATGGGTGTTACTGAAGACACTAAAAGTAAAGTATATTTACGCGGTGAAACTGCTCAAGGAATTTTTGTTAATTTTTTAAATGTACAAAGAACAATGCGTGCTAAATTACCATTTGGTATAGGTCAAATTGGTAAGGCATTTAGAAATGAAATTACACCTGGAAACTTTATTTTTAGAACAAGAGAATTTGAACAAATGGAATATGAGTTTTTCTGTAAACCAGGTGAAGATTTAAAATGGTTTGAATATTACCAAGATTATTGTATGAAATTTTTGAGTGATATTGGATTAAAAGAAGAAAATTTGCGTCTTAGAAAACATAAACCAGAGGAATTAGTTTTTTATAGTAAGGGAACTACTGATATAGAATATAATTATCCTCAAGGATGGGGAGAATTATGGGGAATAGCTGATAGAACTGATTATGATTTAACAGTTCATTCAAAACATTCAAAAACAGATTTAGTTTATCTAGAGCCTGAAACAAATGAAAAATATATACCTTATGTTATTGAACCATCAGTTGGTTGTGATAGACTTTTACTTGCAGTTTTAACTGATGCTTATTTTGAGGAAACTTTGGAAGATGGAACTACTCGTGAAATTATGAAATTTGCGCCAACTCTTGCTCCATACAAAGTAGCAGTATTACCACTTATAAAAAAACATCATAGTGAAAAAGCAATAGAAATTTATCAAAAATTATCTAAAAAATTTATGTGTACTTATGATGAATCTGGAAATATTGGAAAACGTTATAGAAGAGAGGACGCAATAGGTACGCCATTCTGTATTACTATAGATGATAACACATTAAATAATAATACTGTTACATTAAGAGATAGAGATACTATGGAACAAATTACTTTAAATTTAGATGAAATTGAAAAATATATTGAGGAGAAAATTAGTTTTTAATTTTCTTTTTTTTTAAATAATTTAAAAAAAATATTTATTTATTTCTTTTTATGTGATAAAATTAAATATAGTAAACGTATAAAGAATAGAGGAGGAAACAAGATGGGATTTTTAAAAAAATGGTTATCTTCAGATGAACAAGATGTCTTTAGTAATACTAGTGATAATAGTGAATATTATACATTAAATGCAGAAGATTCTTTAAAAGAAAATGATGGAAAGAATAAGATGATTTTATTAGAACCACGTGCTTATTCAGAATCTCAACAAATTGCTGATTTTTTAAAGTCAAGAAATACGGTAGTTGTTAATTTAAAAAGAGTTACTTCTGATCAAGCAAAAAGAATTGTAGATTTTTTAAGTGGAACTATATATGCTATTGGAGGAGATTTACAAAAAATAGGTGGCGGTATATTTTTATGTACACCAAATAATGTAAATATTCAAGGTAAAATTACTGATGAACGTGAAGGTAAAGATATTTACGATAATGATGATATAAATACTGAATGGTAATGTTGACATTTATTTAAAATGTGTTACAATAACTAAATATGTGGCATTTATGGGGTGAGATTATGGAGAAGTTTAATCGCACAATGCGAGGTTATGATCCTGATGAAGTGAAAAATTTTTTGGATCAAGTTATAAAAAAAGTTGAGCAAATTAATTCTGAAAATAAAAAGAAGGATTCTATTATTAAAGAACAAGAAATAAAAATAATTGAACTTTCTAAATTAGAAGAAGAAAATCAAAAATTGCATCAAAAGATAGAACAATATGAACGTATGGAGTCAACTTTTAATAAGGCTATTTTAATGGCTCAAAAAACATCAGATCAAATGCGCTTATCTGCCCATAAAGAAAGTGAAACGATTATAGATGATGCTAAAAAGAACGCCAATAGAATTGTAAATGAGGCTTTAATGAAAGCAGAAAAAATTGAATTAGAGTCTAATATGTTAGCAAGAAATGTTCGTGTATTTAAGAAAAAAATAAAAGATGTTATTGAAGCACAATTGGAAGTTGTAAATGATTTAGATAAAATAGAAATGTAAAACAATTGATAGAAACGTTATATTAATGATTTTAAAGAGAGTTAATGTTAGGTGTGAATTAATATTGAGTTAATATAAGAATCATTCTTGATGTGTTTTTTTGAAATATAGTAGAAAAAAACGGTAACGCGTTATAGTTATAAGTGCAAATTCTTGAATTAAGGTGGTACCGCGGATTTTATTCGTCCTTAAATTTAGGAATTTTTTTGTTTTAAGGAGGTTAAAACTATGTTTTTACAAATTATATTACTTATTGTTGGTTTTGTAATTTTAATTAAAGGAGCAGATGTTTTTGTAGATGGTGCAGCATCTTTAGCTCAAAATTTTAAATTATCAAAAATGCTTATTGGTCTTACAATTGTTGCTTTTGGTACTAGTGCACCAGAATTTGCGGTCTCAGTTAAGTCAATTGTTTCTAATAATGCTGATATGGTACTAGGAAATGTTATTGGAAGCAATATTTTAAATATTCTTTTAATTATTGGTATTTGTGCTTTAATTAAACCTGTAATAGTTAAGAATAATACAATAAAAAAAGAAATTCCTATTGTAATTTTAATGAGTACATTATTATTTTTCTTAATGAAGGATAATTTATTTGATAGTAGTATATCAAATATCGTAACTAGAAATGATGGTTTTGTAATTTTACTTTTCTTCACAGTTTTTGTTTATTATTTAATTTCTATTGTAAGAAATAAAAAGGATGAAGATGCTGATTCCTTAGCAAAATTCAATATTCCAAAATCTATAATTTTTACAATTTTAGGAATTGTTGCAATAATCGTAGGTAGTAATTTAGTTGTAGATAGTGCAAGTACTATTGCAACCATACTAGGTGTTAGTCAAAAAATGATTGCGCTTACTATAGTAGCTTTTGGAACGTCCCTACCAGAACTTGTTACTTCTATTGTTTCTATAAAAAAGGACGAACAAGAAATAATGGTTGGAAATATAGTTGGTAGTAATATTTTTAATATAGGTATAGTACTAGGTCTTCCAGTTGCTTTATTTGGTGGTATTGATGCGGTTGGATTTAACAATATTGATTTAATTATGTTATTGGTATCAGCTGTTTTATTATTTATGTTGTCATTTAAAAAACATAAAATAGGTAAATTTGGTGGAATATCAATGTTAGTTTTATTTATAATTTATTATACATTTGTAATATTAGGAGGAAATATATGAAATTTGAAAAATTAAAATCAGGAAATGTATCTGATGTTGAAAGACAAATTCGTGAAGAATGGGGTGGTTGTGAAACCATTTTAAAGAAAACAATTGATAATAGATCTGATAAGAATATGTTTGTATTTTACGATGGACCAATTTATGCGAATGCAAAACCTGGATTGCATCATGTTTTTGCAAAAACTATTAAAGACGCAGTTTGTAAATATAAAACAATGCAAGGATATAAAGTTTTAAGAAAAATTGGTCTTGATACTCATGGATTACCAATTGAAGTCAATGTTGAAAAAAAGTTGGGATTTAAAAATAAATCTGATATTGAAAAATTTGGAATTGAAAATTTTTGTAAGGAATGTAATAAAGAAACTGATTCTAATATAGATGAGGTAAAAAAAGTTACAGAAATGATGGGACAATTTATTGATATTACTAATCCATATATAACATGTACTAATGATTATATTGAATCAGAATGGTGGTTAATTAAAAATATATTTGATAAAGGTTTAATTTATCATGGTAATAAAGTTTTACCATATTGTCCAAGATGTGGAACTGAATTATCACAAAATGAAGTATCTCAAGGATATCAACAAGATTCAGTTAATACTGTAATTGTGCCATTAAAATTAGTTGATGAAGATGCATATTTATTAGTTTGGACAACAACACCATGGACTCTTATAGATAATGTTGCGACTTGTGTAAATCCGGATTATGACTATATTAAAGCATCATCTAAAGGAAATAATTTTATAGTATGTAAAAACTTAGCTGATAAGGTTTTAGGTGAAGATTATTTAGTTTTAGAAACATATAAAGGTAAAGACTTAGTTGGAAAAAGATATGAACAATTAATGCCTTTTGCTAAAGTTGAAGGTAAAGCATTTTGTGTTTTAGCTGACAGTTATGTTACTGCTTTAGATGGTACTGGTATAGTTCATATTGCGCCTTCTTATGGAGAAGATGATTCAAGAGTTGCTAAAATAAATGGTGTAAGTTCTTCAAAAAGTGTAAATAAAGATGGTCTTTATACAGTTGGTCCTTGGAAAGATAGAATTGTAACTGATCCAGAACTTGAACTTGATATTATTAAATATTTGAAAGAAAATGATAAGTTATTTAAAAAACAAAAAATAACTCATGATTATCCACATTGTTGGAGATGTAAAAAGCCACTTATTTATTATGCTAAACCAGCTTGGTATATTGAAACAACAAAATTTAAAGAAAAGATAATTGAGTGCAATAAAAGTGTTAATTGGTATCCTTCTTATGTAGGTGAAAAAAGATTTAATAATTGGCTAGAAGGAATGGTTGACTGGGGAATTTCAAGAAATAGATATTGGGGTTGTCCTATGCCTATTTGGACTTGTGAATGTGGTCATATTGAATGTATTGGGTCGCTTGATGAATTGCAGGAAAAAGTTGTAGGAGACGTTGATGTTAGAAAAATTGAACTTCATAGACCTTATGTAGATAATATTCATATTGAATGCTCTAAGTGCCACAAATCGATGAATAGGGTAACTGATGTTATGGATGTCTGGTTTGATAGTGGAGCTATGCCATATGCTCAATTTCATTATCCATTTGAAAATAAAGAACTTTTTGAAAGTCAATTTCCAGGTGATTTTATAGCTGAAGGTGTAGATCAAACAAGAGGCTGGTTTAATTCTCTTTTATGCATTTCTACATTAGTTTCAGGTGTTTCAAGTTATAAAAATGTTGTGGTAAATGATATGATGCTTGACGCTAACGGAAAGAAAATGTCTAAATCGGTTGGAAATATTATAAATCCAGTTGATATTATGACTGAGTATGGGGCAGATCCAGTTAGATATTATATGTTATACGCATCACCTGTTTGGACACCACTTAGATTTGATATGGTCGGTTTAAAAGAAATCTATTCAAAATTTTATGCAACACTTAAAAATGCTTATTCATTTTTTGAAATGTATGCTAATGCTGATAATATCGATCCAAGAGAATATGATATTGAGGTTAAAAACAGAGAGTTAATAGATAAATGGTTACTTTCTAAATTAAATAAACTTGTACGTGATGTAACTAATGCATATGAAGCTTATGACTTAAATAAAGTTGTAAAATTAATTGTACCATTTTTAAATGATGATTTATCAAATTGGTATATTAGATCAAATAGAAGAAGATTCTGGGATTCTGAGTTATCTTTAAGCAAAAAAGCAGTATATCAAACAACATATGAAGTATTAGTTACACTATCTAAATTAGTAGCTCCTATTACTCCTTATATATCAGAAGAAATATATACTAAATTGACATCTTTAGAAAGCGTTCATTTAGCTGATTTCCCTAAATGCAATGAAAAACTAATAAATGAAGAAGTAGAAGAAAAAATGGATTTAGTTCGTGATATATGTAGTTTAGGTCGTGACGCTAGAGAAACTGTTAATATTAAGGTTCGTCAACCAATTAAAGAAGTTATTTTATCTTCGTCAGTTAAAGATATTATTGGTAATTTAGATTTAATTGTTAAAGAAGAATTAAATGTTAAAAATATTGTTTATAAAACTGATATGACAGAATATTTGAGTTATTCATTAAAACCTAACTTTAAAGTACTTGGTAAGGAATTAGGACCTAAAATAAAATTATTACAAGAAGAATTGAAAAAATTATCTAGTAATGATGCTTACAGAGTAACTTATGATTCTGTAATAATTAAATTAGATGGTGAAGATTTTACTCTAAATAGTGATAATACAATTGTATCAATTGATGTTTTAGATGGATATGTTGCTAGTAATGACTCAAAAACGTGTGTTGTTTTAAATACAGAATTAACTGAAGATTTAATTTTGGAAGGTCTTGCTCGTGAAGTAGTAAGAAAGGTACAAAGTTTAAGAAAAGATTTGGATTTAAACATTGTTGATAAAATTAATGTTTATTATAATGGACCAGAACAGTTAGATAAATCAATTAATAATTACATGGATTATATAAAAAATGAAACTTTGGCTATTTCAATTTCAAAAGATTCTACTTTAGAATTGGATTCAGAATTAAATGATATAAAAGCATCTTTATCAATATCAAAGATATAGTTAGAAAAATGAAATCTTATGGTTTCATTTTTTTTGTTATAAAAAATGAAAATCAGTTGACTAGCGAACAAATGTATGTTAAAATTTATTAGAATATAATAATGATATAATGTTCAACATTGATTTAAAATGTTTAATTTGATAAAATGATAAAGGTGGTATTATGTATTCTTATATAAAAGGAATTGTTACTGATATAGAAAGTAATTATATTGTTGTTGATAATAACGGTATTGGATATTTAATTTATACAGCTAATCCATATTCTTTTAGTTTAAATGAAAATGTAACTATTTATTTATATCAGTATGTAAGAGAAGATGAAATAAGTCTTTATGGCTTTAAGACAAAGGAAGAAAAAAGTATGTTTTTAAGTCTTATTGAGGTAAAAGGATTGGGGTGTAAAATGGCACTACCAATGCTTGCAAATGGTGGTGTTGATAGTATTATTTCTGCAATTGAAAGTGAAAATATTAATTATTTAAAAAAATTTCCTAAAATAGGTGATAAAGTTGCAAGACAAATTATACTTGATTTAAAAGGTAAATTAGTAACAAACCAAAATAATGATACGACAAATAATGATGAATTGGTTGAAGCTTTAAAAGCTTTAGGTTATAAACCTGCGGATATAAAAAAGGTCTTAACAGGCGTATCTAATTGTGGTACAATAGAAACCCAAATCAAAGAAGCTTTAAAATTATTAATGAGGTAATACTATGAAAGTAAATAAAACAGTAAAAAAATTAAGTTTATATATGAGTGATATATATAGCAAAAAAATAACTATTTTTCCACAAAAGGAAAACTTTGTATTGAAAAAAAGAAATAATATAATTATACAAACTGACGCAATATGTCAAAAAAGGGATAAACAAAAAATAGTTTTTATAAATTATAATTTTGTTTTAGTTAGAGAGTTTAGTGAACATATAAATGTTTCAAATGAATTATATTATAATATTGATTCATTAAAAAATAAGGGGTTAGATGTTCAAGATTTATTTCCTATTTATCCCAATAGTATGGTCTTAAATTATTATTTGAATTATTGTGATGTTTCGGAAAAAACCAAGGAAAAATGTTTAAATTATTTAAAAAATGTTAATAAACAATTTTATAAGTAAGGAGTAATAATGAAAATAGGTATAGATATAGATGACACAATTTGTGATACTTGGAAATCATTAATTCCTTATTTAAGTAAAGCTTTTAATGTTGATAAAAAAATATTAAAAGAAAGTAATAAACCATATGATGATATGTGGAAGTATAATTATGATGAGTATTGCAAATTTGCAAAAACTTATTATAAAGTTTTAGCCCCTAAATATAAACTTAAGAAAAATGCTAGAAAAATAATCAATAAGTTAAAGAGTGAAGGTAATGAAATTATTTTTATAACAGCTAGAAGTGATAATGGATTTGAAGATCCCTATAAAATTAGTTATGATTATTTATCAAAACATAAAATAAAATTTGATAAGTTAATTGTTTGTGCTAAAGACAAGGGAAAAGTTTGTAAAGAAGAAAATATAGATATTTTTATTGATGATTCTGTTCATAATTGTCAATCTATATCCAGTTATTCTATAGATGTTTTAATGTTTGATGAAAAGTGGAATAGAGATTGTAATGATTATAAAAGAGTATATAATTGGCTAGATGTCTATAAGGCAATAAAAGGGGTGAAGAATGATGGATGATAGATTAGTTGATAGTAATAAAATGGATGAGGATCAATTTGAATTTAATATAAGACCTAGATTTTTAAAAGAGTATATTGGTCAAAGTGAAGTAAAAGAAAATATGGAAATTTATATTAAAGCTGCTAAAATTCGTAATGAAGCTTTAGATCATGTTTTGTTGTATGGCCCTCCAGGGCTAGGAAAAACAACTCTTGCTTATATTATTGCAAATGAACTCGGAACAAATATAAAAACAGCCAGTGGACCTGCAATCGAAAAGACCGGTGATTTAGCAGCAATTCTTTCTAATTTAGAGGAAGGTGATGTTTTATTTATTGATGAGATACATAGAATACCACGTTTTATTGAAGAAGTTTTGTATTCTGCTATGGAAGATTTTACATTGGAAATAGTAATTGGTGCAGACTCTTCAAGTAGAAGTATAAAGATAGATCTTCCACCTTTTACTTTAGTTGGTGCTACAACTAGGGCAGGAGATTTAACAAGCCCATTAAGAGATCGTTTTGGAATTATATCTAAATTACAATATTATACGGTTGATGAGCTTACTGATATTGTAAAAAGAACAAGTAAGGTTTTAAATTGTGAAATTGATTCTAAGGCAGCGGTAGAACTTGCAACGAGAAGTCGTGGAACTCCCCGTATTGCTAATAGACTTTTTAGAAGAGTTAGAGATTTTGCTATTGTAGTAGGTAATGGGAAAATTGATTTAAAACTATGTAAAATGGCTTTAGATAAATTAAAGGTTGATAGTCTAGGTCTGGATGATACAGATTATAACTTGCTTAAAGCAATTATTGAAAGATTTAATGGCGGTCCGGTTGGAATTGAAGCGATTGCTTCTAGTATTGGTGAAGAACAAACCACTATTGAAGACGTTTATGAACCATATTTATTGCAAATTGGATTACTAAAAAGGACTACTAGAGGTCGTGTTGCAACAGAAAAAGCTTATAAACATTTAAATATTCCATATAAAGAAAAATAAATTTTTATTAATATATAGAGGGGTAGATAGTATGAAAACAGAAGATTTTGATTTTGAATTACCAGAGGAATTAATTGCGCAAACACCTATTAAAGAGCGTGATCATTCAAGGTTGCTTGTTTTGAATAGAAAAGATGGTTCAATTGAACATAAAATATTTACTGATATAATTGATTATTTAGAAGAAGGTGATTCCTTAGTATTAAATGATACCAAAGTTATGCCTGCACGACTTTATGGTGTTAAGGAAGAAACAGATGCTTTAATAGAGGTTCTTTTATTAAAGGATTTAGGGGATAATACTTGGGAGTGTTTAACAAGACCTGCTAAAAGAATTAAGGAAGGAACAGTAGTTAGTTTTGGAGATGGATTATTAAAGGCTAAGTGTGTTAAATGTGGAGATGAAGGAATACGAGAATTTAAACTAATATACAACGGAATTTTGTATGAAATATTAGATAAACTTGGGGAAATGCCACTTCCTCCTTATATTCACGAAAAGCTTGAAGATAAGGATAGATACCAAACTGTCTACGCTAAAAATATAGGTTCTGCGGCTGCACCTACCGCAGGATTACATTTCACGAAGGAATTGCTTCAAAAAATTAAAGATAAGGGGATAAATATTGTTTATATAACGCTCCATGTTGGACTTGGAACATTTAGACCTGTAAATGTTTTAGATGTAACAAAACATAAAATGCATAGTGAGTATTATATGATGAGTAAAGAGGCAGCTAATATTTTAACTAAAACTAAACAAAATGGTAAGAAAATTATTAGTGTTGGAACAACTTCAACACGTACACTTGAGACTATAATGAGTTTACATGGAGAATTTAGGGAATGTAGCGGTTGGACTGATATATTTATTTATCCTGGATATCAATTTAAGGCAGTAGATAATTTGATAACTAACTTTCATTTACCAAAATCAACATTAGTAATGTTAGTAAGCGCCCTAGCAAGTAAAGAATTAATAATGAAAGCTTATCATGAAGCAATTATTAATAAATATAGATTTTTTTCATTTGGAGATTCAATGTTAATCAGATAATATGAATAAAGTAATTGTTATAGTAGGTCCAACTGGTGTTGGAAAGACAAAATTGAGTATTGAACTTGCAAAAAGATTAAATGGAGAAATTATTAATGCAGATAGTACCCAAATTTATAAGGGACTTGATATTGCGACGGCTAAAGTTACAGAAGATGAAAAATGTGGCATACAACATTATTTGATTGATATAAAAAATATGGATGAAGATTATACTGTTTTTGATTATCAGTCTGATTGTAGAAATTCTATCAATTATATTTTAAGCAAAAATAAAACACCAATTTTAGTTGGTGGTACGGGTTTATACATAAAAGCCGCTTTATATGATTATGAATTTAAACAAGAGGAAAAAAAAGAAACTTTTGAAAATTTAAATAATGATGAATTATATAATTATTTACTTACACTTGATCCTAATACTGATATTCATAAAAATAATCGTAAAAGAGTTTTGAGGTCTATTAATTATTATTTAAATAATAACGTTCCTTTGTCTGAAAAGAAAAAGTCTGATAATTTGTTATTTGATTGTGTATTTATAGGCCTTACAACTGATAGAAGTTTATTATATGAAAAAATAAATGATAGGGTTGACAGTATGTTGAAAAATGGATTGTTAAGTGAAGCAAAAAAAATATACGATATGAATGTTAGGTCTAAGGCAGTTATGACACCAATTGGCTATAAAGAATTATTTGAATATTTTGATTGTAATAAAACATATGATGAATCAGTATCATTAATCAAACAAAGAAGTCGTAATTATGCAAAAAGGCAATATACATGGTTTAAAAATCAAATGGATATTAGCTGGTTTAATGTTGATTTTGATAATTTTGAAAATACGGTTAATTCAATTTATAACTTTATAAAAAAACAATAATAAGTAAATTTATACTATTATTGTTTTTTTATAAATACTTTTTCATTATTAGATACTAATTGATTTGCTTCAAAATTGTTAATATATTTTTCAATAAAATCATCATTTTTTTCATCATATATTAAAATATTAATATTTTCAAAACTATTAAGCTCTGTTTCTAAAATTGTCAAGAATGCTTTTTGTTTTGTATTTATTTTGTTAATACTTGGACAGAAAAGTATTATTTCATTTGTAACAGGAATATTACAAATTGTCATATATTCCATTTTGGTAATATTAAGTGCAGTATCAAAATACCAATCATTTTCTATATTTAAATTTTCGTCAATAATAAATTGATCAAAAGTATCAGAATGTGTGATGTTATTTTTGTTTGTATATGCAAAAAAATCTTTGTTACTTTTTATATTATTACCAGGAATAATTAAAGTTAATAAATCATTTATATTTTCTATATTCATTTTTATAACCTCCAGTGAGTGACAATTTAACATTTTACCATGTTTTTTATAAATGTTAAGTAAAATTTTTCAAATGTATTAAAATACGCATGAAACGTTTATAAGAAAAATAAAAACATTATCTTTTTTTTTCAATAAAAAAACTGTATAATATATATATGATAGAATGGAGCAAGTATGATGATAGGTTCAAGAATTGCTAATAAAAAGGATATGTCTCTTAAGAATAAAATAATTAATTTTTTAAATCCTGATAATATTTTTATTCCACTTGTTATTGGAACTGAAACTAATATAAGTATATTTGTAAAAAAAGGTGATTATGTATATAAGGGGAATATATTAGGAAAAAGCCAAGGGTTTTCCTCTCTTCCAATTTTAGCTAGTGTAAGTGGTGTTGTATTGGGCATTGAAGAAAAATATTATTTAAACGGTAAAAAGGTAAAATGTATAGTTATTAAGAATGATTTTAAAGAACTTTCTCTTGAAAAACAATCAATGACTGAAAATATTAGTCAAATTAAGAAAGATAATTTTGTTGAAATTTTAAAAAATAATTCTATTGTAGGTATGGGTGGTGCAAATTTTCCTACCTATATAAAATATTCAACAGATAAAAAAATAAAAACTTTAATAGTAAATGCTGTAGAGTGTGAGCCATATATTACTGCTGATTATGTATTAGCACTTAATCATGTTGAAGAAATATTGGAGTGTATAAATGCTATTTTAAAAATTAATGGAATTGATGAAGCTTATATTGCTATAAAAAAATATAATACTAAATTAATAAATGCATTTAATAAGTATATTGGAACATATCCTAATATAAAAATTCATGAAACTTTGAATACTTATCCAATGGGATGGGAAAAAAATGTTGTAGAAAGCGTACTTAATAGGACGTATGATAAATTACCAATAGAAATTGGAGTGGTTGTAAATAATATATCTACTATATATGCAATTTATGAAAGCATTAAATATAATAAACCATTAACTTCAAGAATAGTAACATTTACGGGAGAAGGATTCGAAAATGCTAAAAATATCAATGTAAAAATCGGTACATCAGTTAGAGAAATAATAGAAAAAAATTTAAAATATAAAAAAAATTTAGAATTATTATTTATAGCTGGTGGACCAATGATGGGTAATAGTATTCCTAGTGACGATATTATAGTTACGCCAAATTTGAATTGTATTTTAGTTATTCCAAAAAATAAAAAATTAGAGAGTATCAATTGCTTAAGATGTGGATTATGTATGAAATATTGTCCAGCTAAATTAACTCCAGTTTTGATTAAAGACAATTTAAACAGTTCTGATAAATTAAAAGATTATCAGGTTAATCGTTGTATAGAATGTGGATTATGTTCATTTGTTTGTCCTTCTAAGATCAATGTTAGAGATTATGTAAGACGCGCTAAAGAAATAATAAGAAAGGAGCAAAAATAATATGAATTTTGAAGTAGAAAATGGTCCATTTTTAAAATCAAAAAATAAAACATCTAAAATGATGTTACATCTTTTTATTGCTCTTTTACCAATTATTATTTTTTCATTTTATAAAAATGGTATTATACCTTATCAAAAAGGGCTAACGGATATTAAAGGATTATTACTACCATTAATGGTCATTATATTACCAACTCTTACATCATTTTTAACAGAAATTTTATATGCAACTATTTTCTTAAAAAATGATGGCCTAGATTATGTAAAAAATTCTTTTAGTATTTTTCCAGGATTATTTTTTGGACTTATTATGCCACTTAATACACCATTTTCAATGCTAATTTTAGGAGCTTTTATCGCAACATTTATAGGAAAAATTATATTTGGTGGTTTTGGAAATAACATATTTAATCCAGCTTTAATTGGAAGACTATTTATTATAACTGCTTATTCTGCAACTTTAGGTGGATATATTTATCATAATGCTTATGAACTTGATACAATCGCGTCATCTACACCCCTTAGTAATGCTGGTGTAATCTCTGGAATTGGTAGTTATCAAACACTTGTAAAACCTTATGGAAATTTAATGAATTTTTTCATTGGTACAATTCCAGGAGCAGTAGGTGAAACTAGTGCTTTATTATGTCTTGTTGCATTTTTATATTTAACTATCACTAAAACAATAAAATGGCGTATTCCGGTATTTTATATTTCAACTGTATTTATAATGAGTTTTATTATTGGAGCTTTTAACGATTTAGAAAGAACATATTCATTATTTCAAATTTTAAGTGGTGGTCTTATGTTTGGAGCTGTTTTTATGGCTACTGATCCCGTTACTAGTCCAACAACTTTTATAGGACAAGTGTTATATGGAATATCACTTGGTATTTTAACTGTTGTATTTAGAAATCTAACTTCTTATCCAGAAGGTGTATTAACTAGTATTTTAACTATGAATATGTTAGTATTTATTATTGATTCAATAGGAGTAAAATCAAGATTTAATAAAAAATATGCAGTACCATTTTTTGTCATTTTGATAACTTTAAGTTTAACTCTTAGCTGTTATATAGGTTTACGCTATAAAAATGTTTCAACAGATGTTGATAATGATTTTCAAATTTATTCTAAAACAATTGATGGTGATACTGTAACTTATATGGCTGGTGAAAAGGGATATAGTAGTATTTTAAAAGCTAAAATCATTATTAAAAATAGTAAAGTTACAGATATGGTAGTGCTTGAACAAAATGATTCATATTATAGTAAAGTTGAGAATGAAAATTATATTAATTCATTAATTAAAAATCAGGAAAGTTTAGATAATTTGGATACAATTGCGGGCTGTACATTTACATCTAATGGATTAAAGAAAATGCTTATAAATACTTTAAATGATTATAAAAATAATAAAAATGGAGAAATAAAAGGAAATGTTGAAATTGAGTCTGACTTTGAAGTATTAGATAAAAGTATAGATGGAAATATATATACATATATAGTAAGTAAAAAAAGTTTTAATGGAAAAATGAAATTGGAAATTAGCATTGTTGATAGTTATATTACAAATGTTATAGTATTAGAACAAAATGATTCTTATTACAATAAAATCTTGGAAAATGATTATGTTAATTATTTAATAAATAATCAGAAAAATTTAGATAATGTTGATACAGTTGCAGGTGCAACAATATCATCAAATTCATTTAAAAAGGCAATCGAAGAAACTCTAAAACAATATAAGGAGGATATAAATGTTAAAGAAAATTAAATCAATCTTAGTTTTAACATTGACTGCCTTAATTTGTTCAACAATAATTTATTTAGTAAATAAGGTGATAATGTGAATAATTCATTTAAAATAGATGATTTTTTAAATATTAGTAATGATATAAATTCATTAAATGATGAATTATTAAGAAATTATATAATAAAAAGGTTAATTGAACTTGAAAAAAATTCAAAAATTCAAAATTTAGGGATGAATGATAATAATAAAATTGTGTCTGTATATGAAGGATATATTTCTTCAAAAAGTCCAATAAAATCTTCAAAAAGTGCAGAACCATTTTATCTAGATAACATAAATATTTATTATGATTTTATAAAACAATATAAAAATCATATTAATGAAGATGACTTGTTAAAAATGTTTCAAGACTTACAAAATTATTTTACAGATACATTTGGTCTCACTGGAAGTCAGAAAAAACGCAATGAGGTTTATTGTGAACATTCTATAGAATTAGAGATGAGAATTACTAGTAATGAGCAATTATCTGTTAGTAAGTTAACTGATAAGGGTGCCGCAATGTGTTTAGAAAGATCAGCTATTTTACAAAATATATTAAGTATATTAGGATTAAAAAGTTATTTTATATATGGAACACTTGAAAAAATTAGTTTTGATGAAATTACAAAGGAATTACATTCTTATAATATAGTTAAAATTACAGAAGATGATTATTTGATTTTTGATATTTCAAATCCTTTGTCATTAGACCATGAAAATAAAAAGTATTATTTTCCAGCAATTAATGTAATTAATAAAGGTCAATTTAATGATTTAATAGATAATTGTAATTATGTATTTGATAATAAACAGGTTGAAAATTTATTTGATTGTGAAGCTACTGTTTTAAATGAAATAAGAAGAATTTATACTATTGGATAGGAGATACTTATGAAGCAAATTTTTAATACAATAATAAAAGAAAATCCGATTTTTATTTTAATGCTTGGACTTTGTCCAGCACTTGCTGTTACTACAAATTTTGAAAATTCATATATAATGGGTATGTGTTTTTTGATAGTTATTGTTATTTCAAATATAATAATTAATTTAATTAAAAAATTTGTTCCAGAAAATGTAAAGATACCAGTTTATATTTTAATTATTGGCACAGTTGTAACTGTTTTAGAAATCTTATTAAATAAATACTTACCAGATTTATTTTCAAGTTTTGGTGTTTATTTATCTTTGATTGTTGTTAATTGTATTGTACTTGGTAGAGCTTTATCAGTAGCATCAAAAAATAAATTTTTATATACACTTAAAGATAGTATTGGTATTGGATTGGGGTTTACATTTTCACTTATGATTATTGGGGCGATAAGAGAAATAATTGGTACCAATACAATCACGATTATGAGTAGCTTAAGTAAAATTACTGGATATAGAGCTGTATATAAAGTATTTTCAGATAGTAGTCTAATTCCAAATCCGATTTTTGTGTCTCCAGCAGGTGCATTTCTTGTTTTAGGTTTGTTGATGGCTTTATTTAATTGTTTCAAGAGGAGTGATAAAAATGAATCTAATTAGTTTATTTATCGTAAGTGTATTTTCTGGAAACATAGTTCTTACTAAATTTTTAGGAATGTGTTCATTTTTTGGAACTTCTAATAAGAGAAAAAACGCTATTTATATGGGAATATCAGTTACAATTGTAACTGTTTTATCAAGTATTATTACATACTTTGTAAATAAATATTTATTAATTCCAACTAATACTACCTATTTAAAAACAATTATCTTTATTTTGATAATTTCTGCTTTGGTACAAATAATTCAAATTATTTTAAAAAAATATTTTAATAGAGTATATAAAAATTTAGGTTTATATTTACCGCTTATTACTACTAATTGCGCTATTTTAGGAATTGTTCTAATGTGTGCTAGTAGTGGTTACAATTTAATTCAAACTATTGTGTATAGTTTCGGTAGTAGTATAGGTTTTATTTTAGTTATATACGTTTTTTCAACTATCAGAGAAAGATTAGAACAGTGTGATGTTCCTAAAAATTTTAAAGGGCTTCCTATAGCGCTTATCACAGCATCTATAATGGCTTTAGTATTCGCTCGTTATGTAGGTGTTTAATGCTATATATATTGGCTATATGAAAATAATAAACGCAGAAATATTTGTCTAACTATTTAAAATGTAAGGATGATAGAAATGATTGGTATAATAATTACTACAAGTATTGCTTTAATATTAGGCTTGATTATAGTTTTTATTGATAGTATTACTGATTCGAATAATAAGGAGAGTGAATATTTAGAACTATTACCTGGTTACAATTGCGGGGCATGTGGATTTGGTAGTTGTAGTGGTATGGCTCATAAAATGTGTGAAAATATAAATAATTATAAGAGATGTAAACCTTTAAAGGGAGAAAAACTTATTAAGATGGAAGAATATATTGAAAAAAATAGTAAATATCAAGATTATTAGCAACAGAAATTTTAACATATAAATAATAAAATTAAGTGATACATATTTAGATGATTTTATGTTAAAAAAAGTTAGATATGAATTAAATAAATGATTTTTACTTAACAATAAAAAAATAAAATATTATGAAAGTTCATTTTATCAAAATTTGAACTTTTTTTGTAATTTTTTAATAATTTTAAATTAATATTTAGTAACAACTGACGTTTAAAATACTTACTTAAAATATTCTTTTTATATATTGACACACGAACAAATATTTGCTAAAATTTAGATGATATTTAATAAGAACATATACCAATATTTTATTAGAAAGTTGATGAAAATGGAAATTATAAAAATAAAAAAATTGTCTAGTGGCAAGTATAATTTAGTGTTAGATAATAAAGAAAAGTTTATAACCTATGATGAAGTTATTTTAAACAATAATCTTTTATTCAATAAAGAAATAGATTCTGAACTATTAAATAAATTAAATATAGATACAAAATATTATAATATTTATAATAAAATTATTAAATTTATTTCTGTAAGAATTCGTAGTGAAAAAGAAATATATGATTATCTTGAAAAGAATAATATTGAAACTAATGAGCAAAATAAGATTATTGAAAAACTAAAGAATAATGGTTTAATAAATGATGAAAATTTTGTTAGAGCTTTTATTTCTGATAAATTAAATTTTAGTAATGACGGACCTAATAAAATAAGAAATATGTTATTAGAACATAATATATCTAATGAACTAATTGATTCAGAACTATCTAAAATAGATCAATCTATTTATTTAAAAAAAATAAATAAGTTGATAAATAAAAAAATTAAAATTAATAAAAAATATTCTGATTATGTATTTAAACAAAAAATAACTGCTGATTTAAAAAATTGTGGATATTATTACGATGATATTGTTGCGTGTTTACAAAATATCAATGTAAACAACGATTCTTTGATTGGAGAATATTATCAAAAATTATATAATAAATTGAAAAATAAATATGGTGATTCTGAATTAGACAAGAAAATTAAAGAAAAATTATATCAAAAGGGTTTTTCTTTATCTGAAATAACTGATTTTTATAATAAAAAATAGGCTAATGCCTATTTTTTGTCGTAATTTTCAATAGTATTATCATAAACTTTTTTCATATCACTATCAATTATGTTTAAGTTATATTTTTCTCTAATTTTTGCCCAATATTTTGAACTTAAATTTGTATCATTTTGTAATGCGTCTTGAGCTAATGTACTCAAAATATCATCTTTTGTATCTTCTAGAGAAGGTCTTTCGTTTTGACTAACTTTTAAAATGATATGATAACCATAAGAACTTTTTACTGGTTCACTTGTGTATTCACCATCTTTTAAATTATATGCAGCATCCCAAAATTCAGCAACAACACTATTTTCTCCTGTTTTAGTGAAATCTTTGATTAATCCACCTTCGCTAGCGGAACCTGTATCATTAGAATTTTCTTTTGCTAATGTATCAAAATCTTCCCCTTCATTAAGTTTATTGATTAAATCTTTTGCTTTATTTAAAGCTTCATCTTCTTTAGATTTTTTTTCTTCATCACTCATTGTACTTGTTGTTTCTGGCTTGATTAAAATATGTTTAGCAGTTATTTCTCCAAATATGTTTTCATTATAATAGTTTTCAACTTCTTCATCTGTAATTTGTTCTTCTGCATACTTTTCTACAACTTTATCTTTTTTATATTGTAAGATAATTTCATCCAATAATTGGTCTTCTGTTTCATAACCTGCCTGTTTCATAGCTGCCTCAAAATCCATTTGGTATAGTTCATATTGTTGTTTTAAAGTTTCTAATTCATTTTTAGCGTATTCTCTAGCGCTATCATCTGTTTCGATTTCTTTGTTCGCAATATAATTATCAATCATATTTACTAAAAGTGTTGTACCATAAGATGCTTTTAAATCATCATATAATTCATCTACAGTAAAACTTTTTCCATCAATTTCTGCAACAACTTCTTCGCCATTTTCTAGTTTTGGAATTCTTCCACATCCTGTTAATAATAAAATACAGGCCATAATACTTAGTAATTTTTTCTTCATAAAAATCTCCTTTCAAGTGTATATCTATTTGCCAAGCATACAAGTATATGATAACAAAAAAACATAAAAAATACAATAATTAGTCGTAAAGTATCACATAATTTTCAAAATTCCATACAATAATGTGAAAAGACAAAAAAGGAGGAATGAACTATGTGTAATACAGGAGTTTCTGGTGCTGCTATTGTTTTAGTATTATTTATACTTTTAATCATTATACTTGGGGCATATATTTAAGCCAAAATTGGAGGTGATATAAGTGGCTTGTCAAAATTCTGACAAATGTAATTCTAGTTGCAGTAATAAAAACAATTCAACTAACAAAGTTTCAAGTTACTGGATTATAATCATCTTATATATTTTACTTGCTATTATAATTGGATCTTTTGTTAGTTCATACTAAAGAGGCTAGGCCTCTTTTTTTCATTAAATTATATGTTTTAAATTTTATTTAATTCTATTTGTCGTAAAATGCGAGCTTTTTTCTAATTATAGTCTTTACAAAAAAATCTTAAAAGAGTAAAATAGTGGTATATGGTGGATGAATGTGGATAAAAGTGGGTGATTATATGTTGATGGGTGAATATCATCATACAATTGATGAAAAAGGTCGTTTAACGATTCCTTCTAAAATTCGTTATGAATTAGGTGATGGTTTTGTTTTAACCAGAGGACTTGATAAATGCTTATCAATATATCCTAAAGAGGAATGGGAAAATATAATAAAGAAATATAAAGAATTACCACAAACAAAAGATGTTAGAAATTTCATGAGAATTTTTTTATCTGGAGCAACCACATTGGAATTTGACAAGCAAGGTAGAATCAATATTCCGTCCCCACTTATAGAGTTTGCTGATTTAAAAAAAGATTGTATCATTATTGGTGTTAATGATAGATTGGAAATTTGGAGTTGTGAAAATTGGAATAATTTTATCACTACTAATGAGGATAATTTTTCTGATATAGCTGATAGTTTATTTGCTTCGAATTTAAGTATTTAAGAGGTGTTTTATGCATAAAAGTGTTTTACTTGAAAGTTGTTTAGAATATTTAAATTTAAAAAATGATAGTATTATTGTTGACTGTACATTAGGATATGGTGGACATAGTAGCAGAATACTTGAAACTATCAATAATGGATTCTTGTATTGTTTTGATCAAGACATGGAAGCAATTAATTATAGTAAGGCACGTTTAGATAAAATATCAAAAAATTATGAAATAATTAAGAGTAATTTTGTTAATTTGAAAGAAGAATTAGGTAAGAGAAACGTAACAAATGTTGATGGAATATTATTTGATTTAGGTGTTTCATCACCACAACTTGATGAGGACTATAGAGGATTTAGTTTTCACAAGGATGCTCCACTTGATATGAGAATGAACCAGGAACAGAGTTTGTCTGCATATGATGTAGTTAATGATTATTCATTTGATTCACTTGTTAAAATTTTTCGTGAATACGGTGAGGAAAAATATGCGGTTCAAATAGCAAAGAAAATTGTTAAAGTAAGAGATATTAATCCAATTAAAACAACTTTAGAATTGGTTGAGGTTATAAAAAGCTCAGTTCCTGAAAGTTATAAGCGAGATAAACATCCAGCAAGAAAAGTTTTTCAAGCAATTAGAATTGAAGTTAATAATGAATTAAATGTTTTCGAAAGTGCTTTGAAGCAAGCATTAGAACTTATTTCAGTTGGAGGGAGAGTTTGTGTTATAACTTTTCATTCATTAGAAGATAAAATTTGCAAAAATATTTTTAAAGAGTATAGTTGTATTGATAAAAATATTAGCAAATTACCTGTAATACCAGAAATATATGAACCTAAATTTAAAGTTGTTGCAACAATTACACCAAGTGATGAAGAATTAGAAGAAAATAATCGTAGTAGAAGTGCTAAGCTTCGTGTTATAGAAAGAATAAAAGAGGGATAATATGAGGAAAAAGAAAGTTCGCAAAATGAAAATTACTAAGGGTGAAAAATTATTATATATAACAGCAACAGTATGCCTAATTTTTACTATGGTTTTGAAAATTTTCTGTGGTGCTAGTGTCGGACATTTAAGTATGAGTGTAGAAAAGTTAAAATACGATATTAGTGAACAAGAAAAGAAGATAGAGAGTTTGAATATGCAGGTTAATGAACTTACTTCTTTTACAGAGGTTCAAGATGTTGTGAAGAATATGGGGTTGTCGTACAATAATCAAAATGTTATCATAATAAATGAATAAATAGAGGTGTTAATATGGAAACGAAAAAAACGAAAGGTAAAAATTGGCTTTTTCCTAAGAAAATTTTTCTTTGTTTCCTTTTTTTTATGTTTATTTTATTTATTCAACTTTGTTATTTATCTCTTTCACCAGTTATATATGGCATTAATATGAAAGAATTTTCCTCAAATAGAAATACTGTTACTAACGTTCTTCAATCAAAACGTGGTACTATATATGATTTTCTTGGAAATACACTTGCTTCAAATGTTGCATCTTATACAGTAATTGCTTACGTTAATCCTAATATAACTGGAAATTCTAGTGTTCAAAAACATGTTACTGATGTAGTAAAAACTGCAGAAGCTTTATCGCCAATTATTAATATGGATGTAGAAACAATAAAAAAATTATTAAATGATGCGATAAATAAAAATGCTTGGCAAGTTGAACTAGGTCCAGGTGGAAGAAATATAACTGAATTAAAAAAAGAAGAAATTGAAAGCCTTGGTTTACCAGGAATAGATTTTGTTGAATCAACAAAGAGATATTATCCAAATGGAGATTTTGCTTCTTACATAATTGGTTATGTGCGAGGTTATGAACAAACAGTTACTGAAAATGGTATAGAAAAATTACAATATAATTTAGTAGGTGAAATGGGAATAGAATCTCATTATAATGATAAACTAAGTGGAACTGATGGGTCTTTAACTTATCAAAGAGATTTATCGGGTTATAAAATTCCAGATACACCGGAAATATTGAATCCTGCAGTTGATGGGAATGATATATACCTAACAATTGATTCAAATATTCAAAGATTTGTTGAGGCATCTATTAAAGAGGTAATTTCAAAATATAATCCAGAATGGATGACACTTACTGTTATGGACGCTAAAACGGGCGAAATTTTAGGAACTTCAACAGCGCCTTCGTTTGATCCAAATATAAAAAATATTCAAAATTATGAAAATCCTTTAATATCAACTACATTTGAACCAGGTTCAACAATGAAAATTTATACATATATGTGCGCGATGGAAACTGGATTATATAAAGGTGATGATTTATATCAATCAGGAAGTATTCAAATTGGTGATGATAAAGTAAGTGATTGGAATCGTTATGGTTGGGGTATGTTAAGTTATGATAAGGGATTTGAATATTCAAGTAATGTTGCAGTTTCAACAATGATGCAAACTATTTTGGATAAACAAAAATTAAGGTCATGTTTGGAAAGTTATGGCTTTGGTGAACAAACTGGTATTGAACTTTCAAATGAAGCATCAGGAAATATATCATCATTTAATTATCCAATAGAAGTTGCAAATGCATCATTTGGACAAGGTATAACAATTACTGCAATACAACAATTACAAGCTTTAACTATTATTTCTAATAACGGAAAAATGTTAAAACCACATATTGTAAAAAAAATAGTTGATAGTGATTCAAATGAAATTTTATATGAAACTGAGAAGCAAGAAAGTGAACAATTAGTAAGTGAAGAAACTATAGAAAAGATAAAAAAACTTATGTATAATGTTGTCAATAGTGACGATTATACTGCTACTGGACGTAAATATAAAATAGATGGATTAGACGTTATAGGAAAGACTGGTACAGCAGAAATTTATGATACTAGTCAGGGAAGATATTTAGATGGTGAAAATGATTATATTTTTTCATTTGCTGGAATGTATCCTTATAATGACCCACAAATTATTATATACGCTACTATGAAAAAACCTACTAGTGGAACAAGTAGTGGTGTAGTAGAAGCTACAAGATCTGTAATGGAAAGTGTTGCTAAATTTAAAAAGATATTTAATGATACAAGTAATATTAAAGTAGTTGATACAGTAGAAATAGAAAATTATAATAACAAAAACTTATCATCAGTTAAGACTGAGTTAGAAGAACATGGTATTAAGGTTATTGTTATTGGTAATGGTGAAATTGTTACTAACCAATATCCAAATAATGGTGTTACGTTAGTTAACGGCGACAAAATTTTTCTTGTGACAAATGGTAATGAAATAAAATTGCCAAATTTAGTAGGATGGTCTTTATTTGATGTTCAAAAATACTTTGAATTATCTAAAACTAATTATTCTGTCTCTGGATATGGATATGTATATGAACAATCAGTACCTAGTGATACCATTTTAGGTGATGATGTTACTGTAAACTTTAAACTTAAGGATAAGTATTTTAATGATACAAATACTGAATAGAATTATTCGGTATTTTATTTTAAAAATTGTTTTAAAAAATAATAATTTATGATATATTTAGATAGAGGTTGATATAATGACAAACGTAGTTAGTGAAAAATGTCCGAGTTGTTTAGCGCCACTTAAATATGATGCGATTAACGACCAATTTAAATGTGAATATTGTGGCAATGTTTATACTTTGGATGATTTAGAGAAATATAAGAATAAAAAAGATGAAATTAAAAAAATGTCTGATATGAATGGTTATAGATGTTCAAGTTGTGGTGCAGAAATAATTACTGGTGAAAATGTTTCATCAACTTCATGTGTATATTGTAAAAATACAGCTTTAATAAATGAACGTTTAACTGGTCTTTATGCACCAAGTAAGATTATTACATTTAAACATACAAAAGAAGACGCTATTGAAGCTTTTAAAAAAAAGTGTCATGGCAGATTACTTATACCTAAAGCATTTAATGATACTAAAAATATTCAAGAAATTGAAGGGTTGTATGTACCATTTTGGTTGTATGATTGTGAAAATGATACTAATTTGAAAGCTAGATGCACTAAGGTAAAATCGTGGTCAGATTCTAGATATCATTATACTAAAACAGATACATTTGATGTGACTCGTAAAGGAATTCTTAATTTTTTTAAAGTTCCGACTGATGGATCAAGTCGCTTTGATGATACAATAATGAACGCAATTGAACCATTTAATTATGATGACTTTAAAGATTTTAATATGTCATATTTATCAGGATATATTTCAGAAAAGTATAATGTTGATAAAGAATCGGCATATGTGGTTGCTGATAAAAGAATTATTAATGACTCAAAAAAATATTTACTTGATGATATCAAAGGATATACTACAAAATCAGTCACATCAAGTGATAACAATATTACTTTAAAAAATACTGATTATGTTTTATTACCTGTATGGGTTTTAAATATAAAGTTTAAAGATAAAATATATCATTTTGCGTACAATGGTCAAACAGGCAAAATGGTAGGTGAAATACCTGTTGATATGAAAAAATTCTTAATTTTATTTTTGAGTAGCCTAATTTTATTTTTTGGAATTATGATTATTATTTTTTTAGCGCAAGGATATAGGTGGTAATATGAAAAAATTTTTTCTTTCTTTTTTTACAATTTTTCTTTTTATTATTAATTTAAACAATGTTTATGCTAGTACAAATACATTTGAAAGAAGTGATTCTAATTATCGTGTTCCAAGTGATATTAAAATAACTAGTGAAAATAAATATTTAATTTTAAAAACGCCATCTGTAGATGAAACTGAAAAGGTATATGATTTTGCAAATTTATTAAATGAAACAGAAGAAGAAAATTTATATAATGATATAAAAAATTTTATTTCTGATACTAACTATGATTTAGTTATTGTAACTATAAATGAAAATAATAAAGGTACAGCAGAAAAATATGCTGATGATTTTTTTGATTATAATAATTTTGGTATAAATAGTAGTAGAGATGGAATTTTATTACTTATAGATATGTACACACGTGAAATATATATTTCAACTAGCGGAAATGCTATAAAAATGTATGATAATTCAAGAATTGACTCAATCATTGGCTCAGGATTTTATGAATTAAAAGAATCAAAATATTATGAATGTTTTAAAAATATGATAGAAAAGTCTTTAGTTTATTTTGAAAAAGGTTTTCCTTCTAGTAATAAAAATATGATTATAAATGATGATGGAAGTATAACTATAATAAAAAAAATGCCATATTTTTTTATAACATTTGTTTCATTAATTTTAAGTTTTATTATATCTTTAGTAATGTATTTCAAAACTTTATCAAAAATAAAAAAACAAAATACTGTTACATATTTGAATCCAGAATTATCTGATTTAGAAAGAGATGATAGATTTGTGACAACTTATACATCTAAAATTAGAAGAGAAACATCTAGCAGTAGTCACAGTGGTGGTAGTAGTTTTCATTCTAGCAGTAGTGGTCGAAGCCATGGAGGTGGAGGAAGGCATTTTTAGATAACAATTTGTTATCTTTTTTATTTTTTTCTTGCTTTATTAAAAAACTTATGATATAATCTAGTCAATTAATTAAATCAAGCGCAAAAAGAACAAATTTCTTTGTTCTATAAATATGATTTGTTAATTTTTAAGGGGTGAGATTATGTGGAAATGGTTTTTTAGAATCTTTGCGTAATAAATAGTTTGTTTATTATAAGATAGTTGTAATTAGTCCGGTTGTCTTGTCGCGAGGCACCGGACTTTAATTATATAACTTTTTGAATATTGTTGTCAACAAAAATTTGCAAAAAAAAATTTTTATTCAATATACTTAATTTTAAAAATTTAAAAAAAATAGTTGTCAAGTTTAAAAAAAATTGATATAATTATTTCCCAATAGTAAGGAAGTAGTGAATAAATGAAATTACAGGAAAATAATTTTTTTAGTTTTTTTAAAGTTTTGTTATTATTTATATTATATATAGTAAATAATTTTGCTATATCTATGATATTTAGTAAAATAGGTATAAATAATTGTATTTTAATAATATTTATTGCTGATTTAATATTTTTATTTGTTTCTGTTTTACTTTATAAAAAAGATTTAATGATAGATTTTTATAAGCTAAAGAAAAGTTATAATATAAAAAAACTAATAATAATTAGTATTAAATATTTAGTATTAATTTTTTGTATAAATATTATTATTAGTTTTATAGCAAGTTTTTTTACTGGCGATATTGAGGAACTTAATTCAATTCAAAATTTAGTAAATGAATCAATTCCATATTTAATTTTTAAATCATTAATTTTTTCACCAATAGCTGAAACTATATTATTTCAAAAATCAATAAAAAGTATTACTAATAGTAAAATATTATATATGTTATCTAGTACCTTAATTTTTGTTTTGATGAACATTGTATATATGGATTTTTCTTCTTGTTTCTTCATCTTTGATATTATTGGATATTTTTCCATGGCATTAGTATTTTCATATATGTATATTAAAAATGATAATATTTTTCCTATTATGATAACTAAATTTTTATATAATATTATTCCCTTAATTGCTAATATTTTAATGGGGGTAATAAAATGATAAATAATTTAGTACTTGCAATAATACAAAATAATAGTTCATTTACAAAAATAAGTAATTTTTTTATATTAATTATAATGGGAATAATATTTATATTAATAATTAGCACTATTTTGAGTAATCGGAAATAGTGTTTTATTTATTATTTTTTCCAAAATTTATAAAAATCGTGTATAATAATTATAGAAAAGGTGATTTTATGTTTATAGATGAAGTAACTGTTGAACTTATGGCTGGTGACGGTGGAAATGGCTGCATGGCCTTTAGAAGAGAAAAATATATTGAAATGGGTGGACCATATGGTGGAAATGGTGGAAGAGGATCAAATATTGTATTCAAAGTTGATGAAGGATTAAATACCTTGATTGATTTAAGATATAGGCGTGTTATAAAGGGACAAAAAGGTGAAAATGGCTTAGGAAAAGGTAAAAATGGCGCTCAAGCTTTGGATGTTATTGTAAAAGTTCCACAAGGCACTATTATTACTGACTATGAAACAAATTTAGTTATTGCTGATTTAACAAAAAAAGATGATGAAGTAATAGTAGCATATGGCGGTCGTGGTGGAAGAGGAAATATAGCATTAGCTACCCGTACTAATCCAGCACCTAGCTTTTGCGAGAATGGTGAACCTGGTGAAATTAGAAAAGTAAAGGTAGAACTTAAACTTTTAGCAGATGTTGGACTTGTTGGATTACCTAGTGTAGGAAAATCTACATTTATATCTAAAATTTCAGCTGCTAAACCTAAGATTGCTGCCTATCATTTTACAACGCTATCACCTAACTTAGGTGTTGTAAAAGCTAGTGGGGATAGGTCGTTTGTAGTTGCCGATTTACCTGGATTAATTGAAGGAGCATCACTAGGAGAAGGATTAGGGGATCAATTTTTAAAACATATTGAAAGAACGAGAGTTATAGCTCACATTGTTGATATGAGTGGATTTGAAGGTAGAGATCCTTATGATGATTACTTAGTTATTAATAAAGAATTAGAAAATTTTAATCCTAAGATATTACAAAAACCTCAAATAATTTTAGCAAACAAAATGGATATGCAAAATTCAGAAGAAAATTTAAAAATTTTTAAGTCAAAACTTAAAAATACCCAAGTATATCCTATTTCTGGTGTAACAGGTGTTGGTATTAATGAAGTGGTTAATAAACTTGCTGATATGTTAGACAATATTAAAAAGCAACCTCTTTATGAAGAGGAAAAATTTGAAAGTCATATATTATATAAGTTTGAAAGAGAACAACCATTTACTATTACTAATGAAAATAATATATGGGTTATTAGAGGTAAGGAAATCGAAAAAATATTACGTATGACTAAGTTCCAAACAGATGAGTCAGTTATGAGATTTGCAAATAAGTTAAGAAAGTTAGGAATTGACGATAAACTTCGTGAACTAGGTGCAAATGATGGTGATACAGTTAGAATTCTTGATTTTGAATTTGAGTATAAATTATAGTAAAAATTACTATAATTTTTTTGACGTTTAATATTCGTAATGATATAATTATTTTAGTAAATTGTTGGAGGTTTTATGAAAAAAATAGTTATAATAATATTAAGTGTAGTTTTATTTATTTTTGTTGGTTTTTTAATTTATGATAAATTTATTAAAGAAGAAATTATGAATTTAAATATAGATATTGATGTATATAGTGATAAAACATTGTTTGATTATAAGGAAAATTTTGATTGTGAATTGAAAAAAGATGAGAAAATTAATACAGAAAATGTTGGAGAATTAAGTTTAATAACTCATTGTAAAAATTCTCAAAATAAAAGATTGAAATATATAGTAAACTTTAATGTTGTGGATTTAGTACCGCCCAAAATATTTCTTAAAAATTCATATACAGTAACAGAAGGTTATGAGAAAAAACTTACCGATGTAATTATATCAGTAGATAATTATGATAATTTTATTAAAAGGGAAATTATTGGTGAATATGATTTTAATACTGTAGGAAGTTATAATTTAACTTATAAAGCAACAGATAATAGTGGAAATTCTACTACTCAGGATTTTGTTTTAAATGTTGTGAAAAAAAGTAAAAATATAGCAACACCTAATGAATCATATATTGCTTTTAGTGATGCTTTGAACAATTACAAAACAGATAATACAAGTGTAGGAATAGATGTATCAAAATGGCAGGGTGATATTGATTTTAAAAAGGTAAGAGAATCAGGTGCAGAATTTGTAATGATTAGAATCGGTTATCAAGATGGATTTGATGGTGATTATGTAATTGATCCTTATTTTGAAAAAAATATAGAAGAGGCTAAAGAAAATAATTTACAGGTTGGAATTTATTTTTATAGTTATTCTAATAGTATAGAAGAAAGTGAAAAACAAGCTGAATGGGTTATTAAGAACTTAAAAAATTACGAAATAGATTTGCCAGTTGTATATGATTGGGAAGTTTGGTCAAGTTTTAATTCGATAAATGCTAGTTTATATAAATTTAATTTAATGGCAGAAACATTTTTAAAAAAAATAGAGAATTCTGGTTATAGTACTATGTTATATAGTAGTAAGAATTATTTAGAAAATATATGGAAATTACAAAACTATAAAACTTGGTTAGCTCATTATACAAATAAAACAAATTATAATGGTAATTATTATATGTGGCAAATGTGTAGTGATGGAAAAATTGATGGGATAAATGGTTATGTTGATATTGATATACTTTATAAATAAAAATTAATTTACACGAATAAACGTTTGTGATAGAATTAAATTGGTGATGATATGGAAAGAATTATTATGCATATTGATGTAAATAATGCTTTTTTATCTTGGACAGCATTAGAATTATTACAAAATGGTTCAAAATACGATATTAGAAATAGTTATGCAGTAATAGGAGGGGATCCTAGTGCTAGAAAAGGTATAGTTTTGGCTAAATCTAATCCTGCAAAAAAGCAGGGTGTTGTTACTGCTGAGACATTATATAGCGCTAAAAAGAAGTGTCCAGTTTTAAGAGTATATAAACCTAATTATTCTTTCTATCAAAAAATGTCCAATAGTATGTTTCAATTATTATATAAATATACTCCAGATATTGAAATTGCTTCAATAGATGAGTGTTATCTAGATTATACTCCGATAAAACATATTTATGGTGATCCTTTAGATTTTGCTAAAAAAATACAAAGTGAAATATATGAAAATTTAGGATTTACTGTGAATATTGGAATTGCTAATAATAAATTATGTGCTAAAATGGCCTCTGATTTTGAAAAACCATTTAAAATTCATACTTTATACGAAAATGAAATAACTCTAAAAATGTGGCCTTTAAAAGTTGGAGAATTATTTGGAATAGGTAAAAAAACGGTCCCAAAATTAGAAAAACTAAATATTTATACAATTAGTGATTTAGCAAACTCAGATTTAGATAAATTAAGTAAATATTTTAAAAATCAGGCACAATATTTAATAAATAGAGCTAATGGTATAGATGAGTCAAAAGTTGTTAGTACACCGCCAGAGAGAAAGGGAATTGGAAATGAAATAACACTTCCTAAAGATATAGAAACAAAAGATAAAGTTTTTAATTGTTTTAAAATTTTGTCTGAACAAATTTCTGCAAGGCTGAAAAAAATGGAAAAATACGCTTTAACTATAACTATAATTTTAAAAGATAATTTATTTACAAGAAGTACTCATCAAAAAAAGTTATTAAATGCGATTAGAAATAGTGAAGATATTTTAAAAATTGCTAAAGAATTATATTTAGAAATGAAATATGAAAAACCGATTAGATTAATTGGAATTAGAGTAAATAATTTAACAGATATGGTTATTCATCAAGTATCAATATTTGAAAGTAATATTGAAGAAAATATTAAACTAGAAAAGACAGTAAATGATTTAAAAGAAAAATATGGAACAAAAATTATCAAAAACTTAAATAAATAATTGAAAAAAATATAAAATATGATATACTTGTAATAGATATTTTTAAAAGCAATGACAAAGAAGTAGTAGTAAAAGATTTATTTAAAGAGAGTTAGGGTTTGGTGTAACCTAATAATAATATTTTATGAATTCGTCTTTAGAGCTTTGTAAAAGAAAATTTATGACGGTAACGCGTTATAGTTTGAAGGTAGATTTAATATCTATAAATTAAGGTGGTACCACGTAATCACGTCCTTATATCTAGGATGTGATTTTTTTTATTTAGGAGGAAATGTATGAAAGAACAAATTAAAAATTTAAAAGAAGAAATATCTTTAAAATTAAATAATGTTAGTGATTTAAAAGATTTAAATGATTTAAAAGTTGAATATTTAGGTAAAAAAGGCGCTATTACAGAATTATCTAGTCATATGCGTGAATTAAGTAATGAAGAAAAAAAAGAAATAGGTGTTTTATTAAATGATTTAAGATGTTATGTTAATAATTTATTTGATGAATTAAAAAATAAATTTGAAATAGAATTATTAAATAAAAAACTAGAAAGTGAAAAAATTGATATAAGCTTACCTAGTACAAAAATTAAAAGAGGTAGTAAACACCCTATGAGTTTAACAATTGAAGCAATTGAAGATTTATTTGTTTCAATGGGATATGATGTTGTAAGTGGTCCAGAGTTAGAAAGCGATGAATATTGCTTTGAAAGACTAAATTTACCAAAAGGACATCCTGCTCGCGATATGCAAGATAGTTTCTATATAACTGATGAATATCTACTTAGAACACAAACGTCATCTGTTCAAGCCCGTTATATGATGAGTATGGAAGAAAAAAAGCCAATTAGAATAATTGTTCCAGGTAAAACTTATCGTAGAGAAGATGACGCTACTCATTCACCACAATTTTCACAAATTGAAGGACTTGTTATTGATAAAAAAGAAAATAATGTTTCGCTAGCTGATTTAAAAGGTACATTAGAAATTTTTGCAAGAAAAATGTTAGGTGATAATCTTGATTTAAGATTTAGACCAAGTTATTTTCCATTTACAGAACCTTCTTATGAAGTTGATGTTACTTGCTTTAAATGTGGTGGAAAGGGATGTAATTTATGTAAACAAACTGGTTGGATTGAGGTTTTTGCTGCTGGTATGGTACATCCTAATGTGTTAAAAATGAATGGTTATGATCCAGAAGTTTATGGAGGATTTGCTTTTGGACCAGGATGGGATAGAATTACAATGTTCCGTTATGGAATACCTGATATAAGACTAATGTATCAAAATGATATAAGATTTCTAAGTGAATTTGATAGAAAGGATGAAGATTAATGATATTATCTAGAAAATTTGTAAGTGATTATATTGATCTTGACAACAGTTTAACAATAAAACAAATTGCTGAAGATATGACTAGAGTTGGTAATGAATATGATAATTGTGGAAAATTAATTGAAGCTAATAATTTAGTCATCGGTGAAATTATAGAATGTGTTAATCATCCTGATAGTGATCATTTACATGTATGTAAGGTTAATATTGGAAATGAAGTATTACAAATAGTTTGTGGTGCTCCAAATGCGAGAGTTGGAATTAAAGTTATAGTTGCTTTAGTTGGTGCTGTATTACCAGAAATTACTATAAAAAAAGGTGTCATACGTGGTGTTGAATCGAATGGTATGATGTGTTCTATGAAAGAGTTAGGGCTTGACAATAAGTTTTTAACTCCAGAAGATATTAATGGAATTAAAGAATTACCTGATGATGCAGTTGTAGGTGAAGACCCTATTAAATATTTAGGATTAGATGATGAAATCATCGATTTTGAATTAACTGCAAATAGAGGAGATTTACTAAGTATGCTTGGTTTATCTTATGAATTAGGCACAATATATGATAAAAAAGTTAAAGATATAGACTTAACATTTAATGAAATAGATAAAAATATTGAATCAGAATTTTTTATTGATATTAAAACAGAAAAATGTAGTTTATTTTTAGCAAAAAAAGTATCAAATATTACTATAAAAGAAAGTCCTGATTTTATTAAAAATAGACTTATTGCTTGTGGCATAAGACCCATTAATAATGTTGTTGATATTTCAAATTATGTTATGTTAGAAACTGGTCAACCACTTCACTTTTATGATGCTGATAATTTAGGAGATACTTTAATTGTAAGAGATGCTAAAGATGGAGAAAAATTAATTACTTTAGATAATCAAGAGAGAACATTAAATGTTAATGATATTGTTATTGCAAACAAGGTGGGATCTGTAGGTTTAGCAGGAGTTATGGGTGGCCTTAGTACAGAAGTTTTAGAAACTACTAAAAATATTATAATTGAATCTGCTATATTTGATTCAGTTAGTGTTAGAAAAACAAGTAAGAAAGTTTTAAGAAGTGAAGCCTCTAATCGTTTTGAAAAAGGAATAGATCCTAAAAGAACTTATATGGCTATAAAAAGAGCTTGTCATTTATTAGAAATTTATGCAAATGGTTCTATATATAGTGGAATGCTTACATATGATAAAATGAATAAAGATGACAAAGTAATAGATATAGCACTAGAAAATATTAATAATGTATTAGGAACTAATATTGACGTTAAAACTGTTATATCAGTATTTGAAAAATTAGGCTTTACTGCTCAAAACAAAGAAAATTTAATAACAGTTACTGTTCCAACAAGACGTACAGATATCTCAATAAAAGAAGATTTAATTGAAGAAGTTGGTAGAATTTATGGAATTAATAATATTGAAGGTAAATTACCAAAACTTTCTATTAAACAAGGTAGTTACGATAAAACTACAAGACAAATTAGAAATAAATTAGTTGATTTAGGGCTAAACGAAGTATTAACTCAAATATTCTTAAATGATGAAGTTGCACAAAAATATTGTGACAAAGATTATGAAATCGTTAAACTTTTAGATCCATTATCAGTTGAAAAAAATGCATTGCGTTATTCTTTAGTACCATCTTTATTAAAAGTATATGAATATAATAAAGGCAGAAATTTAAAAGATATTACTATTTTTGAAATGGCTAAAGGTTTTTATAAAAAAGATGATGAATATGGCGAAGATAATAAATTATGTATTTTAATGACAGGAGATTATTATTTAGAATTAGGTAATAGAAAAAAAGTTGATTTTTATGTTTTAAAAGGAATAATTGAAGAATTATTACATTTCTTAGGATTTTCTAATCGTTATAGCTTTGTAGTAAATAATATTAAAGAATTTCTACATCCTGGTGTATCAGCAACAATAAATGTAAATGGTTCTGATATTGGCTTTTTAGGGTTATTACATCCAAGTATAGAAAAAAATGTATATGTTGCAGAAATTAATTTAGATAAATTATTAAAAAATAGAGTATCTAAATTAAAATATAAGGAAGTTTCTAAATATCCTAAGGTAGTTAAAGATTTAGCATTTATTGTTGAGAAAAATATAAATAGTGAAGATATAGTTAAGGTAATAAAAAAATCAGGTGGTAAGACATTAACTAATATTGAAGTATTTGATTTATATACAGGAGAAAATGTTAAAGAAAATGAAAAATCAATCGCATATTCACTAACTTTTGAAGATATGAATAAAACTTTATCTGATGAAGAAGTAATGTTAATTTTTAATAAAATAATTAGTGATGTTGAAGTAAAGTTAAATGCTAAATTAAGAGATAAATAAAATAATAAAAAAACACATTGAATTGATTTAAAAACGATGTGTTTTTTTGTTATAATTATAATTTTTTATAAAATTGTTTATTTTTTTCATTATTATCTAATGTGAAATTATCATTTTTTATGTTAGATTCAA
>CAJLIR010000009.1 GCA_905206805.1 uncultured Caryophanales bacterium
GGAATAGTGGATTTAATGGAATATATGGTGCACCTGGAAATAATGATAGTGATGCGACACTATTAGAAAAAACAGATGGAATAGATTATCCAGAATCAAAATATTATAATTTATATCTATATAAATATGATTTAAATACAGATAATTGGTATGACTATACAAGTGGACTATTAGGAGATGCCACAAAAGAAATAGCTAATACTAAAACAAATTCATCAGGTGGAAATAGAGGTTTGTGGTTTAATGATTATGTAGCATTTCCTACAACGGTTCGCCCTTGGTTTTTACGAGGAGGTAACTATGATGGCGATTCACTTGCGGGCGCGTTTTATATTTATCGTGACAGTGGTGCTGCTTATAGTACTCATGCTTTACGTCTGGTTCTTGCGTACTAATCGCGTTAATAATTATTCATAAGAAAAAATGTTTAAAATAAATTAAACGTTTTTTTTGAAGCTCTTGCAAAAAGTAAAAATAAATGATAGTATTAATAATAGAAAAGGTGGTAATAAATGTGTTAACAACATGTAAAAATGAGGGGGACAATTTAAGAAATAAGCCCTCAAAAAGAGGCTTTACGTTAATAGAGTTATTAGCAGTAATAGTAATACTAGCAGTAATTGCTTTAATTGCTATCCCACAAGTAATTAAAATATTAAATAAAGCAAGAATAAGTGCAGCAGAAGATACAACAAGTGGAATCGTAAAATCAGCAGAAAATTATGTAGCAGATTTTATGTTAAAAAATAAAGGAATAATACCTGCAGGAGATTTAAAATTTGAATGTAGTGATAATTCATGTAGTATGAGTCAGGAATTATTAGATAGTTTAGTTGAATATAATTTAGATGGATTAGATAAATTAGATATAAAAGGTACTATTCCAAAAAGCGGTATAGTAGTAATAAAAAATAGTGGAAAACAAATAGTAGTAAGTGATTTAAAAATAAATAATTTCACATGTAATAATATAAATGGAAAATCAAAATGTGATACATTAAATAGATATAAAGAAGAAGATTTAAATGGAGCAGATCCAGTAATAGATGGAGATTTAGTACCAGTAATTATAGAAAGTGACGGAACAGTAAAAAAAGCCGATTTAGAAAATGCTTGGTATAATTATACAAATAAAGAATGGGCAAATGCAGTAATACTAAAAACAAATAAAGAATATAAAAATGAAGAAGTAATACCAGAAGAAAATATCAAACAATATTATGTATGGATACCAAGATATAAGTATCAATTATGGAATGTAGGAAGTGGAACATTAGATAGTGATTCAAATTATCCAAATGGAACAAGTGAGAGTCCAATCAATATTGTATTTGAAGGAGTAACAACTGAAGAATCAAAAGGAAATCAAAATGGTGAATGGTTAACACATCCAGCATTTACAAATTTTGGAACAAATGGAATCTGGGTAGGAAAATTTGAAACAAGTTATGATGAAGAAACATTTACAAATAAAGATACATTTTTAACAACAAATCCAAATTATGCAAATACCAAAGATTCAAGTAAAATAATAATAAAACCAAATGTAAGAAGTTTAACTGCAAAATCAGTAAGTCAGTTTTATACTTTAAGTAAAAATACAAATGAAGAATTGAATTCTCACATGATGACCAATATGGAATGGGGAGCAGCCGCATATTTAACATATTCGGTATATGGAAAATGTAATGGTACAACGTGTGAAGAAGTATACATAAATAATGTTAATACAGGTTATTTAAAATCTGAACAAAAATTTACTGGTCAATGGAATTATGGAGCAACTATAACAGGCTGTAGTGGAGAAACAGTAAACGCAGCTGTTATGATCAACATGACTTCCTGCGAAAGTGGAAATACATATATAGAGGCAAAAGCAAGTACAACAGGAAATATAACAGGAATCTATGATATGAGTGGAGGTAATTCAGAATATGTTATGGGAGTCATAACTATAGATAATAAGTTAGTAAGTGGAAAAAATAATAAATGGAATAGTGGATTTAATGGAATATATAGTGCACTTGGAAGTGATGACAGTGATGCAACACTATTAGAAAGAACAAATGGGATAGATTATCCAGATTCACGATATTATAATTTATATCCATATAAGTATGGCTTTAATACAAATGAACGTTATGATTATACAAGTGGATTATTAGGAGATGCCACAAAAGAAATTGCTAACACTAAAACAAATGCATCTAGTGGAAACACAGGTTTATGGTTTAGTGATTCAGCCGTTTTTCCTAATGCTGTTAATCCATGGTTCTTACGTGGTGGTTATTTTGAATTAGGTGGAAGAGCAGGAATTTTTAATTTTTCTACTGGACCAGGTCTCACTTATAGTTACTACTCTTCACGTTTAGTTCTTGCTTATTAATTAATAATATATAATAAAAAAATCAACTAATTAAATGTTGATTTTTTTGTAGTTTTAAAAGTTAGACCTTTTACAATGTAACATACGATACATATTATTTGTAAAATTATTGTAATAACTAAAAATATATTCATCAATAATAAGGTATTTGATGTGAAACAAGCTATAAATCCTAATATTACAGCAACAAATAAAAACCAGGTTTTTACTTTTCCGATAAATAGTGATTCTCTCGCTCCGTATTTAAAGTGAAAATATAAATTTATTACAGAAATAATTATTTCTAATCCAAGACTTAATAATAAAATTTTAAATTTAATTGACAGAGTAATTAATAATCCAATTGCAAAAAATTTATCACTTACTGCATCTAATTTTGCCCCAAATTCACTTTCTACATGAAATTTTCTAGCAATATAGCCATCAAAACAATCTGTTATTGCTGTTATTACCGCAATAATAATTGCAAGTTCAATTTTATTTAAAGTAAATAAAACGATAATAAATGGTATGCTTATTATTCTGATTGAGGTCAAAATGTTTGGAATATATTTTATCATAGGCAACACCCTTTCACATTAATTTTATCGATTTTATCTTTTTTTGTCAATTAATGAATAATAATTATTTAAAATAATATAATTTAGTGTATTAATAATTTAATACAGAGGAAACTTGTAGTGCTACAGTTTCCTTTTTTATGTTGAAATGTGTCGAATTTTATGGTACAATTTATATGATATGATAGGGAGGGCTAGTATGAAGAAAATAATAAATATTTTGCTTATAATAAATATTTTGTTTTGTTATATATGTCCTATTAGTTTTAATGTAAAAGCTTTGGAAGATGAATATATAGTGTCTGTTTTAGATAAAAGTGGTAATGTTACAGAATTAGGGCGTTATTCTGATTATAATGAAGCAAAAATAAAAATGAATGAACATAATTCTAATTCAAGTAATGTTGCTGTTATATATAGAAGTGGTAATTTGATTAATGCAAAATACGCTATGGTAAAATTTAAACCGGGTAATGTTTTATACTTGTATCCTACATCTACAAGTAATAGTTATTATACTGCAACACACACGTCGTATGGACTTGATGCAGCTTTTATTGATTATGATCCTAATACTAATCGTGTTAAATTAAAAATAAGTGGATTTACAGGATGGGCAGATGCGAACTACTTAAATATAGTTCCAGTTGTTCAATTATATTCCAATAATTTGCGTATTAACGAAAATATTCATGATTCTTTAAATGTAAGAAGTGATGCAACTTCCTCAAGTAATAGCATAGGTTATGTTGTATCTGGACAGGTATTTTCTTATACTGAATCAAAACAAAATGGTGGATATACTTGGTATAGAATTCTTTATAATGGCAGTTATGGTTGGATTGCAAATGTAGATAATGGTATTTCTTTGGATGTAGATAATGGTTTGAAAACTTATTATCAAAATTATGGCGGAACAGGAAATCTATTACACTATTTTGCTTATAATACATCTGGAAGTGAAAATTCAACGTTTACAAATTTAGGACCTGCCCCAAGTTTCTTAACACAATATAAAAATTATTATAGTTTTGATGGAAATTATTTTTATGAAGATTTAATTGACATGCTTGACGATTATAAAAATGATAATTATAACAAAGCTGTTAATAAAGATAATCCTTATTATGCATACTATTTATATCTACCAAATAGATCGCAAACTTCTTATACTGCTGATGATTTGAATTTAATTATCAATCAAAAAGGATATACATCAAAACCAGATGCATCTATAAGATATGTTGATGATAATGGAAATTTTATAGGAGGAATAAATCGTAATGGTATTTCTCAAATGGTAGGAGAAGGTGCTAGTTTTATTGCAAGTCAAGAAATGTATGGAGTAAATGCTTTGTTAACATTCTCGGCAGCTATAAATGAAAGTGCAACTGGAACTAGTGAGTTAGCATTTGCTAAAAATAATTTATTTGGACATAGAGCTTATGATAGTTGTCCATTTACTTGTGCAACTACTTATAAAACTGTAAGTGAAGCAATCTATGAACATGCAAGATTAACTGGTGAAAATTATAATAATCCAAATCATACTTATTATCATGGAAGCCATTATGGTAATAAGGGGAGTGGAATGAATGTAATGTATGCAACTGATCCGTATTGGGGTGAGAAAGCAGCTCAAAATTATTATTTTGCTGATAGTGCTTATGGTAAAGCAGATTATTTATATAATACATTAGGTATAAAATTAAAGAGTGAAAATATTTATGTTTATTCTGAACCTAATGAAAATTCAAAACAAATTTATAATGTTAATAATGATTATGAAGACGTAGCTAATATACCATTAATTGTTTTAGATAAGTTTAAAAATGAAAATGGTGAATGGTATAAAGTTTATACTGAAATAGGTTTAGACGAAAACAAAAACATAGTAACAGATAGATATGATCGTAATTATAGTTATGGATATATTAAAGCAGACGAATTATATGTTTCTAATAGTCAACCTAATATTGAGGCTAAGGATATTAATGTTAAAGTTGGTAATCAAATAGATTTGATGAAAGATGTAAAAGCAACTGATAAAGAAGATAGAGATATAACTCAAAATGTAACTTATGAAACTAATGTAGATTTTAATACACCAGGTGAGTATGAAATTACATATAAAGTTAAAGATAAAAGTAATTTTAGCGTAAGTAGAACTTATAAAATTAATGTAGAAATTAATACAGATGATAATCCAGATAATATAAATACTAGTATATTGGATAAAATAAGCAAAACAAAAACAAAACAAAATTCATTATTTTATATGGATTATCTAAAAAATATCGATGGTAAATTGATGTTAAAAGGTTATAGTACTATAAATGGTATTGATAATAACCTAGAATCTAATATTGAATATAATTTAATACTTGAAAATGTTGATACAAATGATTTAGTTGTATTAGATGCTACAAGAATTACAGACAGAGATTCAATAAAAAGAGTTCCATTTAATAACGATAATATCGATTATACTTACTCATGGTTTGACACTGAAATTGATTTATCAAAAGTTCCAAATGGAAATTACAAAATGTATGTTTTAGCTCAAAATGATAAGTATTATTCAATTTCCGTTGTTAGCAATAAACTTTATAAAGAACAAACAACAAGTTTTAAAAGCAGCAAAGGAGTTATAATATATCGTGATTTTAATGATAGAACAGGTGCCATAGAGTTGAATGTTAGAGATGAATTATTAGCTAACAAGACAAGTTCTTATATGTACAATCAGTATGATACGTATCGCACATTCGAATTTTTAGATAATAAACTTCATTTAAAAGGCCTTTCATATTCTTATGGTATGAACCTTGGTGAGAATGAAAATGTTGAAAGAAAAATAATTTTTGAAAATAATAAAACATATGAAAAATATACATTTGATTTAGGTAGTATTACAGAAGGCTTATATGATGCTGTATTACCTGTTGATGATAATTTAGATAAGAAAAGAGCATGGTATGATAATTTAATCGATATATCTAATATTCCAATAGGAAATTATGTTATTTATATTACTACTACATCAAACATTACTGATATAGCTGAATTGACTGAGAAATTAGGTAGAAATCTAGATTCAGTTACTGCAACAATAAATAATAAAAATTATAGCTTTTCAATAAATAATCAAAAAGGAAATAGAATAGAGTTAACTGTTAAATAGTTAACTTTATTTTTGTATAAAAAATAGAAGATTTATATTATCTTCTATTTTACTATTGTTACTGTATATGTATCACAGCTATTTAAATTTTTTCCATCTATTTCATTAGCATTACAAACCGCACCACTTGTTGAATCACCACTTTGACATTTGTCGACTAAATTAAAGTTCCATTTAATTTGAGAATATTGCTTTGATAAAATATTTTGCGTTTGATTTCCATCATTTCCTGGTGTTATCCAAACAGTTGTAGTTTTTGATTTATCACAAGTAGGGGTAGGATCTGGTTTTGGGTCTTCCTTAGGTTTAGGACCACTACTTAATCCAATACTAACATAAGTTCCAGAAACAACTTCGCTTCCTGCATTTTTATTTTGATTTTGCGCTATATCATATGGTGTATCAGAATATCCATTATAATAAAATGTACAGTTTAACCCAATATTATTACAAGTACTAGAAATTTCACTTTTACTTTTTCCAATAAATGATGGAACAGTTACTGGTTTACCATAAGATATATGAACAATTATAACATCACTATAATTTATTACAGCATTTTCTTCAGGTATTGTTTTAATTATATCACCTTTATTAACATTATCATTAAATTCATATTCTTCACGGTACTCAATTCCAAGATTATTAGCCCAATTTCTTAAATCAGAAATATTATTAAATTTTGGCATTTTCAAAGGACCTTTTGATGTGGTTATTGTAATTAATGTTCCAGCTTCAATTTCATCGTTTTCTTTGTAATCAGCTTCAATTATTTTTCCAGCTTCAATATTTGAATCATATTTTGTTTCAAATTTTACTTTTAAATTATTATTTATTATCCATTCTGTTGCTTCATCTACACTTAGTTTTGTTAAGTCAGGAACAACAATTTTTTTACCCTTAGATATTATTAATTTTACTGTATCGTCTTTTGGATTTACAGTTTTGCCTGGATCTGTTTCTTGATCTGCAACATAATTTTTAGCAATTTCATCAGAGAATACATAAACTAATTCATATTTTATTCCATGTCTTTTAAGCCATAATGTAGCATCCATTAAACTTTTATTTTTTAAATTAATCATTTCAACTGGTTCCAAATCGTCAGTACTACCAAGTGATACTTTTATATTAACTTCGTCATTTCTTCTGATTTGACCGCTTATACTTTGTTCTATAATAGTGTCTTTTTCTTTTTCTTCATTAACTTCATAGTCTATATTAACATTATTTAAAAAATTATCATTAATTGTTTTCATAGCGTCATCAATATTCCAACCAACCATATTTGGAAGTGAAATAATTTTATCATAGTTAGGACCATATGATACTGTAAATGTTATTTTGTCTACTTTTTTTAATAGTGTATTAGGATAAATATCTTGAGTAATAATGCGATATTCTTCTATATTATCACTGTATTCATAAATTTGATTTACTTCAATATTATTTTCTTTTGCCCATTTTAATGCTTCAGAGATTGTTTTATTTTGAAAATTTTCTAATAATTCTTGAGTAGGTAATTCAATATTATTATTAAGAACTAAGAAATTAAATATTAAAAATCCAGAAAGAATTATTGTTGTAAAATAACTAAAAACATTTTTAGTTTTATAATTTTTAGTAATTACCATTATTGTTAAAAATAATGCAAAAATAGTTATAACTATAGCATTAATAATTAAATACAAATTATTTACTTGGTCACCACAGAAAATAACAGTAAATATTGAATAAGAAATACTTAGAATTAAACATATAATTGCAAAAATATTTTTCCCAATATTTTTATTGCTTATTTCAGTTTCATTTTTCCTAATTTTCTCTTTCTTTTTTTCAATTGATAATTTATTTTTATCGTGTTCTTTTTTTAATGTCTCATCAAAATTTTTATCAATTAAATTGATATCTTGTTTTTCGTCGTTTTTCATTTTCTCTTTTTTTTCTTCTAATAACATTTTTTCCATTTTTTTTCTTTCACTGCGACTCATTATATCGCTAAAAGTATTAGATAAATCAATATTATTTTGTTTTCCTTCTTTATTCTTCATACTACCACCTATTATCAATTATACATTAAATATTGAAAAAAATAAATAATTATTTTAGTAATTTATTTTATATTTTAACGAAATTTAATATTGATTTTTATGAAAAATTTGTTATAATATAATAAGTGCAAGAAGGTTTGAATATTGTTTTGCATGTTACCATATTATTATATAGAAAGTTAGGAGTGAAATTATGTTTTGTGAAAACTGTGGCGAAAAAGTATCAAAAGATGATGCATTTTGTACAAATTGTGGTAATCCAATAAAAAAAGAAGAGCCAGTTACAACTGATGAAGAAAAAACAGAAGAAGTAAAAACAGAAGAAATTGTTAGTGAATCTAATACTGAAGAGGTAGTTACTGAAACTGAACCAGAAAAAGAACCTGAAAATAAAGTAATGACTGAAACAGCGAATAATAAGGTTCAAAAAGAAAATATTAAAAAAGGTGCCGGTTTCAATGTCGTTTTAGCAATTTTAGCTATCGTAGTTGTTTTAGCAGGTGTTGCAGCAGCTTTATACTTCTTTGTATTTAATAAAGACAAAAATAACAAAGATGAAAAAACTGTAAATTCATTAGAAAAAGCTGTTGAGAACATGGCTGATTTAAAAAGTTACACTTTAGTAGTATCTGGAGAAGCTTCTACTAGTGGTGATGAATCATTTGATGCATCTGTTAATTTAGAAACAAATTTAGATATTGCTAATAAATTAGCTAAGTTTAATGGTAAAATTTCATATTCAGGTGTAAGTATAGAAATACCAGGCTATGTTGATTTTTCAGATAAAGATAATGGATATTTGTATGTAAAAATGCCTGCAGCAATTGGTGGAGATAATTCTTGGACTAAAATTTCATTAGCTGATGTTGATTTCGAACAAATTGTAAATGATTCAACAAATAATGATGTAAATAGTGATGAAGAATTAAAAAAATTAAAAGAAAAATTAAGTGAAGCAGGTCTTATTAAAAAAGGCAATAGTGATGATTCAGAAACTGACTATTACGAAATTACAATTAATGAAGAATATTTAAAAAAATTAAAAGAGATTTATGAAGATTTTGATTTAACTGATAGTGATATTGAAAGTTTAAATTTAAAAGATGGTTTTGTTATTGGAGTTTATGTTAATAAAAAAGAAAACTATGTTTCTAAAATGACTATAGATATGACTAAATATTTGAATACTTTATTAGACGGTGAAATGGAATTTGATAAATTATCTATGACAATTGAAATCAAAGATATAAATAGTGTTTCTTCAATTACTATTCCAGATGATGCAAAAAATGCAAAGGAAATTGATATTAGTGATTTGAATGGTGGCTCAGGTAATGATACTAATATAGATGACAATGATGATGACAATGATTACGTTGATGATTATACTATTGATGATTATGGATTTGTAGTAAAATATACTATGCCAACTGGTTTTGAGGCAAGTAGTGTTAATTCTGAGGATTTTAAAATTTATCGTAAAGGTGACGAACTTCGTGTAACTATATCAAACTACTGGGATTCAAAAGATGAAAGATTTGAAGATATTGAAAGTGATAAAGAGTACTATGAAGAAAGTGATAATTATAAAAATGTTTCATTAAGTGATGAAAAAAATATTACTGTTAATGGAAAAGATTTTGCTTATAAAATTTTATCTTATGAAACATCCTATGGTAAAAAATATGAAGCTCATGTATGTTATCAATTAGATGATGAACATGTTTATAGAGTTGAATATGAAAAAGAAGATAAAGAAATCACAGAATCAGATTTAAAATTATTCTTAGATATAACTGTTACTGAAAAATAAAAAAGCATTTTTGCTTTTTTTTGTTTAATTTTGTCATTTTAGGTAATGCTAATAAAAAGGTGATTATATGAAAAAAATTTTTTTATTAGTTTTTACATTTGTATTAGTATTTATATTTTATTCTAATAATATAGAAAAAACCTCACTCGTTTTTAATGAATCTGACTACATAAATAATTACGATAATGAGTATTTTTATATTACTTCAAAGAAAATACAATTAAATACAAATAATCTAAATAATTATTTTACTGATTCAGATATAAAAATAATGGGTATTTACCCAAATACTAATAAAATATATGATAAAAATATAAAACAAAAAATAGATTATTATAGTTTTAGTTCATTATACAGTAATAGAGTTAATATTAATAATTTTACTAACAAATATGTAAGTGTCCTAAAAAATAATAATTATATTGATGAGGCAAATTTAGTTTATTTTGATGGCATAAATATAGATAAAGTTTTAGTATATGCTCCTTATAATTCGATTTATTTACATAATTCTAATTATGGTGTTTTTGAATATGATATAAAAGAGTTTTAATTTTCACGCGTATAGAAAAAAATACGTTTTTTTGTTGTTTTTTGTTAAAATAAATAGTATAATTTAATTGGGTGATGGTATGGATGTTTTTATATGGATAATGATAATAATTTTACTGACATTGGTCGAAATTATGTCTATTAATTTAACGACAATCTGGTATGTAATAAGTGGGGTTGTAGCATTAATTATTTCAATTTTTTCAAAGAATTTTAGTGTTCAATTTGGAGTTTTTGCGGTTTTGGGTACAATCCTGCTTGTAACAACAAGACCAATTTTACAAAAATTTCTTGTAAAGAAAAAAGAACCAACCAATTTAGACAGAGTGATTGGAATGGAAGCAGTAGTGACAGAAAAAATTGATAAAAATGTTATTGGTGAAGTTAAAGTTGATGGAAAAAGATGGTCAGCATATTCTAACCAAAAAATTGATGTCAATTCTATAGTTAAAGTTTTAGAAATTGACGGTGTTAAATTAAAAGTAGAAAGAATAGGAGAATGATTTTATGGAATTTTTTATTATTTTATTAGTTATTGCAGTTGTATTAATTATACCTAGTATTAAGATAGTGCCACAAGCTAAAGCTTATGTTATTGAAAGAATAGGATCTTATTATGCTACTTGGGCGAATGGATTACATTTTAAAATTCCTTTTGTTGATAGAATATCGAATCAAGTAAACTTAAAAGAAATAGTTATGGATTTTGCACCACAACCAGTTATTACAAAAGATAACGTTACTATGCAAATAGATACTGTCGTTTATTTCCAAATAACAGACGCCAAATTATATACTTACGGAGTTGAAAACCCAATTAACGCAATTGAAAATTTAACAGCAACTACATTAAGAAATATTATTGGAGATTTGGAATTAGATCAAACATTAACATCAAGAGACTTAATTAATTCTCACATGCGTTCGATTTTGGATGAAGCAACTGACCCATGGGGAATTAAGGTTAATCGTGTTGAAGTAAAAAATATTCTTCCACCTAGAGATATACAAGAAACTATGGAAAAACAAATGCGTGCTGAACGTGAAAGACGTGAAAAAATTCTTCAAGCTGAAGGTGAAAAGAAATCTAGTATTCTAATTGCAGAAGGAGAAAAGGAAAGTGCTATTTTAAGAGCAGAAGCTAAGAAGGAAGCTCAAATTAGAGAGGCAGAAGGTGAAGCAGAGGCTTTACTTAAAATCAAGTCAGCAGAAGCAGAAGGAATTAAATTGTTAAAAGAAGCAAAAGCTGATCAAACCGTTTTAACATTAAAAAGTTTTGAAACTTTAGCAAATGTAGCCAATGGTCAAGCAACAAAGATAATTGTACCATCTGAATTACAAAATATTGCTAGTTTAGGTACTACTTTAAGTGAAATGTTTAAAGACAAAAAATAAAATGACTAATATTTTAAATTATATTAAAAATGTTATTAAAATATTAATTTGGCCAATTATATTTATAATTGGTCAATTTTTATTAATAATAATATTTAATGCAATTTTCAATACTAATAAATATAATGAAATTAAACTAGCAAACCAAAATTTATCTAAAGAAGAATATACTATCATATATAATGATTATATAAAAAGTAATGATTATCAAAATGAATTAAATAAGTTTATTAACTCAAATTTAATAATTATTACAGTAATTACTTTTGTAATTTTTTTCATTATTTTTTACCTTGTATATAAAAAGAAATCTAATAATTATAATGATAAAATTACATTTAATAATATACCCATTTTAATTTTAATAGGTGTTTCATTAAACATAAGTTATAATTTAACTTTGAGTAGTATAAATAATATTTATCATTTTACTGATGCTTATAATGGTGTTAATGTTAATATATTTACATACATTATTTGTACAGGAATATTAGGTCCAATTTTAGAGGAATATCTTTTTAGAGGTATCATTTATAATGATGCAAAAAAATTTAATAAACCAATGAAATCAATAATTTTAACTAGTATTATTTTTGCCTTATTTCATCAAACAGGTGTTCAAATTTTATATGCTTTTTGCTTGAGTTTTATTTTAATATATTTTTATGAAAAATATAAAAATATAATTGCGCCAATTATTATACATATTTCTTCAAATATTATGAATATTTTTACCTGTATGATAATAAATAAGAATAATTTTATTTTAAATTTAGTGTTATTATTTATGTCGTTTACAATTTTATACATAATTAATACTAAAATAATAAAAAAAGATTTAAGTACTATATAAAATTAGTGCTTTTTTCTTAACAATTTTAACAAATTTTGATATAATGTTTGAGGTGGATAAAATGAATCAAAGAGTTAAAAATATAAATTTAAATTATATTAGGTATGGAAATAATTCTGCTAAAACAATTGTCTTATTACATGGCTGGGGTCAAAATATTGAAATGATGAAACCAATAGGTGATAATTTAAAGGATGATTTTGATATTGTAATTATTGATTTACCAGGTTTTGGAAAAAGTAATGAACCTGATTATGTTTGGTCAGTATATGATTATGCAGAGTGTGTTCATGATTTATTAGATAGTTTAAATATTAAAAATCCAATTTTGATGGGGCATTCGTTTGGTGGAAAAGTATCACTTGCGTTTGCAAGTATGTATGATGTAGAAAAATTAGTTTTGTTTGCTAGTCCATATAAACCAGAAATTGAAAAATTATCTTTAAAAACGAAATTTTTAAAAAGGGTAGCAAAAATTAATATTTTAAAACCTTTGGTTGATTTTTTTAAGAAGCATATTGGATCAACTGATTATAAAAATGCAAGTCCAATGATGAGAAAAATATTAGTTGAAACTGTTAATTTAGACATAACAGAATCTGTAAAGAAAATTAGGTGTTCAACTTTATTAATATGGGGAGATTCTGATACTGCCGTACCACTTAAAAGAGCTTACGAATTAGAGCAAATGATTAGTGATGCTGGTGTTGTTGTATATGAGGGTTGTACGCACTATGCATATTTAGAAAGATTAGGACAAACAATTAATGTATTAAAAAGTTTTTTGAAGTAGGAGAGTTATTATGAAATTAAAATTAGGTGTTATATTTGGTGGTAATACTGTAGAACATGAAATAAGTATTATTACCGCTGTTCAAGCAATGGAAAATTTAGATCAAGAAAAATACGATATTGTTCCAATATATATATCAAAAGATAAAATTTGGTATACTGGTAAATTATTGATGGATATTAGTTTATATAAGAATTTTGATGATTTAAAAGGTTATGCTAAAAAATGTGTTTTATATAATAAAAATGGTAAGTATATTTTACAATCAACAGGATTATTTAAAAGAACAATTACAGAATTAGATTTAGTGTTCCCAATTGTTCATGGAAATAACGCGGAAGATGGTACCCTTGCAGGATACTTAGAAACTGTTGGGATTCCTTATGTTGGAAGTAGAGTTTTAGGTTCTGCTTTAGGTCAAGACAAAGTAGTTCAAAAACAGGTTCTTAGTGAGGAAAAGTTACCAATTGTTGATTATGTGTGGTTTTATGACAATGAATATTATTTAAATAAAGATGAAATTATTAGTAGTATTGAAAAATTTGGTTATCCAGTTGTCGTAAAACCGGCAACTTTAGGAAGTAGTATAGGTATTAAAATTGCAAAAACTAAACAAGAATTAGATGGCGCTATTAATGATGCAATTAAATATGATAATAAAATAATTGTTGAACAAGCAGTAAAAAATTTAATAGAGGTTAATTGTGCTGTTTTAGGAAATTATGAATACCAAGAAACTAGTTTTATTGCAGAAATGAAATTGAAAAATGAAATTTTAACATTTAATGACAAATATATTGGAAATGGTTCTGCAGGAAAAAAAGTTAGTTCTGTAAAGAATTCATCATCAATGGATAATGGTGATTTTAAAATACCTGCTTCTTTAAATGAAAAATTGACAAATGAAGTTTATGATTTAGCAAAGAAAACTTTTAGAGTACTTAATTTGAGTGGAGTTGCTCGCATTGATTTTTTGATTGATGGAAAAGAAAATAAAGTTTATATTAATGAACCAAACATAATTCCTGGAAGTTTAGCTTTTTATATGTTTGATAAGAAAACTAAAAATTATACGAAATTATTAGATGAACTTATTACTTTAGCAATAAAAGATTATAAAAACCGTTCTAAGAAAATTACAAGCTTTGATAACAATGTTTTAAGTACATATAATGCTAATGGATTAAAGGGTAGCAAAAAGTATAAAACTCAAGAATAATCTTGAGTTTTATTTTTGATAATAAAAAAACTTCCTGAAGGAAGTAATTGCTTTATATGGTGACCCGTACGAGATTCGGACTCGTGAATGCATGCGTGAAAGGCATGTGTGTTAAGCCACTTCACCAACGGGCCACAATTAATGGTGGGCCTGGCAGGACTTGAACCTGCGACCCCACGCTTATCAAGCGTGTGCTCTAACCAACTGAGCTACAAGCCCATTAATCAGTGACTACTAAAGTATAACCTATTTTTTTTAATTTGGCAATACTTTTTTCAAAAAAAATTAAAAATAATGGAAAATTGTGTGAAAATTTATAATTATACTATTATTTTATATTCAAAAATAATGTAAATATGATATAATTTTGTAAGGTGATGTTATGATATATTTAGATTATTCAGCGACAACTCCAGTGGATAAAGAAGTTTTAGATACATTTAATAAAGCTTCGTTAGAATTTATTGGAAATCCAAATTCTTTACATAAACTAGGAGTAAAAAGTAAGGAATTAATAGATAGTGCAACTAAACAAATTGCGGATCTTTTAAAAGTAAATACAAGTGAAATTATTTATACAAGTGGTTCAAGTGAATCAAATAATTTAGCTATTAAAGGCATAGCACTTAAATATCAAAATCGTGGTAAAAAAATTATAACAACTGAATTAGAACATTCATCAATATATGGACCGCTTGGATATTTACAAAAATTAGGGTTTGAAGTTGTGTTTGCACCTTTAGATAAATTTGGTAGAGTTGATTTAGAAAAATTAGAATCATTAATGGATGATGAGGTTATTTTAGTAACTATTTCCGCAGTGAATAGTGAACTTGGTTTAACACAGCCTATATTATCAATTGGTAAAATGTTAAAAAAATATCCAAAATGCTTTTTTCATACAGATATGACACAAAGTGTTGGTAAGGAAATTTTTGACGCTTCTATATTAAAATATGTTGATTTGGCAAGTTTTTCTGCACACAAAATTTATGGTTTAAAAGGAATTGGCTGCTTGATAAAAAAGGATGGTATTAGTCTTGAACCATTAATTCATGGGGGAAAGAGTACAACTATTTTTAGAAGTGGTACACCGGCTACGTCGTTAATTGCGTCATTTTCTAAAGCCTTGAGATTAGTATTTCAGAAAAATACGGATAACTATTCTAAAATATTAGATTTAAATAAAAAAATAAAAGAACATATGAAAAAATATGATGATGTTTTTATTAACAGTAATGAATATTGCATTCCACATATTTTAAATTTAAGCATCATTGGAGTTAAACCAGAAACTATGTTACATGCTTTAGAGGAATATGATATATATATATCTACTCAAAGTGCTTGTTCAAGTAATAGTTCGAAATCTAAGGCAGTTTATGCAATAACAAATGATGATTTAAAAGCAAATTCAAGTATCAGAATTAGTTTGTCTTATTTAACAACAAATTCAGAGATTGAAGAATTTTTTAAAGCTTTTGATGATTGTTATAAAAAACTTAAATTAAAATAAAGTAGGTGTTATATGAAATTAATTAAAATTAGTTCAGTTTGGTGTCCAAGTTGTTTAATCATGAATCCTAGATACAATGAATTATCAAAGAATTTAAATATCAATATAGAGGAATATGATTATGATATGGATACTGAAATTGTTTCAAAATATAAAATTGGTGATATTTTACCAGTGGTAATTGTTATGAATAATGATCAAGAATTAACAAGAATTATTGGTGAAAAAAGTAAAAAGGAATTAAATAAAATATTTGAGAATATAGGTGTATAAGAATGAAGTATATAAGAAAAATAATTTTTTCACTAATTTTTTGCTTTTTATTTCTTCCTAATGTTAATGCTGAAGAAAAAGTAAAATTATATTTGTTTTATAATTATGATTGCCCACATTGTGCCGATGAAAAGGTATATTTAAATCAATTGGATGAAGAGTATGATAATTTAGAGATTATTAAATATGAAGTAAAAAAAGATGAAACAAATAAAGAGTTACTTTCTGATTTTTTAAAAAAACAGGAATGGGATATTAATGCAGTTCCAATTACAATAATAGGTACAAATTATTTTGTTGGTTATAATGATGATATTGGAACAAAAATCAGGTGCGCAATAAATTATTATAGTGATACACCTCATAGAGATTTAGTGGGTGAATATTTAGGCACATCTGATGTTAGAGAAGATTTAATAGATGAATTCGACCCGAATAGTTGCAAATTCACAGTTCCAATTATTGGCGAAGTTAATCCTAAAAATATTTCTTTACCACTTGTTTCTATTGTTATAGGCTTAGTTGATGGGTTTAATCCATGTGCTATGTGGGTGTTATTATTTTTAATTAGTTTAATGATTGGTATGAAAAATAGAAAAAGAATGTGGTGTTTAGGAATTGCGTTCTTACTATCATCTGCTATTGTCTATTTTGCATTCATGATGGCTTGGATAAATGTTGCTGGGATGTTTACATCTTCTAAAATAATAGAAATTTTAGTTTCCATAGTAGCTTTATTAGGCGGTAGTATTAATTTATATCATTTTATTAAAGAAGTTAGAGCAAAAGATATAGGATGTAGTGTTACAAATAATACTAAAAAGAAAAAAATAATGGTCAGGGCAAAAGAAATAGTTACCGAAAATAGTTTTTTACTTGCATTAGGTGGTGTTATAATATTGGCTGTATCAGTAAATATTATTGAACTTGCTTGTTCTGCGGGACTTCCAATTTTATTTGCACAAATACTTGCAATGAATGATTTGTCAAGTACGCAAACATTATTTTACAATATTCTCTATATAATATTTTTCTTAATTGATGATATAATTGTATTCATAATAGCAATGACAACAATGAAAATCACTGGAATTTCAAATAAGTATAATAAATATGCTCATTTAGTAGGTGGAATTATAATGTTATTAATAGGTCTTTTAATGATTATAAATCCAAGTATTTTAAAATTTAATTTTTAAAACTGCTTTTGCAGTTTTTTTAAATTTTTATTGACTAAAAAATATTTTTATTATATACTGTATATAGAAATTAGTAATCATTACTAATTTTGGGGTGAATTATGAATTATTCTTTTCAAAGAGAAAAAATTTTAGAAACAGTTTTAAATAGTTGTGATCATCCAAATGCAGATACAATTTATAATAGGGTAAGAAAAATTATTCCAAATATAAGTAAAGGAACTGTTTATCGAAATCTTAATTTTTTATCTGATAATGGTTATATTTTAAAAATACGTATGTCAAATGGTGATAGGTTCGATAAAACAATTTATCCACATTGTCATATAAAATGTATTATTTGTAATAAAGTAGAAGATTATGATTATATTAATGTTGATGATTTAAAAATTTCTGATAATAAATATAAAATTATGTCAGTTACAGTAAATTTGGAAGGAATATGTGAGAAATGTTTGAAAGAAAGAGGTAATAATAATGGAATTGAAGGGAAGTAAAACTGAAAAAAATTTAATGGCTGCTTTTGCAGGAGAAAGTCAAGCTAGAAATAAATATACTTATTATGCATCAAAGGCAAAAAAAGAAGGATATGAACAAATTGCTGCAATATTTGAAGAAACTGCTGGAAATGAAAAAGAACACGCAAAAATGTGGTTTAAACTTTTAAACGGTGGTAGTATTAAAAGTACTAAGGAAAATTTAATTGATGCTGCAAATGGTGAAAATTACGAATGGACAGATATGTACGAAGAATTTGCACGTGTTGCAAAAGAAGAAGGATTTGAAGATATTGCATTTCTTTTTGAAGAAGTTGGAAAAATTGAAAAGGAACATGAAGAAAGATATAAAAAATTATTGTCTAATTTAGAAAATCAAACTTTATTTATAAAAGATGAACCAGTAATGTGGATTTGTAGAAATTGTGGACATGTACATTTTGGTGTATCTGCACCTGATGTTTGCCCAGTATGTGGTCATCCAAAAGCATATTTTGAAATGCGTTCAACAAATTATTAAAAATAGCGTACTTTGTACGCTATTTTATTTCTATGCTTTTTTTATTGTCGATTTTTGATTCTTTAGGAATGTTAATCATTAAAATTCCATTATTGTAGTTTGCTTCAATTAAATTTTCATCTATATTTCCAACATAAAATTTTCTTGAATATTCACCATAACAAATTTCTTTTTTTAAGTAATTATCATTTTCCATAACTTCTTCATTTTTAGTAATTTTAATATTTAAGTTTTCATTTTCATAATCAATTTTTATGTCTTCTTTTTTTATACCTGGTATTTCTATTTTTAAAATATAATTATTTTTTCTTTCAATAATATCAGTATTCATAAAATTATGATTATGTTTAGAATCAAATAAATCTAAATAACTGTTAAAAAAAGGATATGAAGAATTTAACATTTTATCACCTCACATATATTATTTAAATAATTATAAAATTTATTCAAAAAAAATAATAAATTATAAAAAATTGTAAAAAATAATATTGGTGGTTAAGTTGAAGAAAATATTAGTTACTGGAGCTAGAGGTGGAATAGCAAATAGCTTAATAGAACGATTAAAAAATAAAGAATTTTTAATTTATATAACAGTTCTTACAAAAAAAGAATTGATAAGAGTAGGGGAAAAATATAAAAATTATAAAAAAATAAAATGTTTTAAATTAGATATTACATTAGAAAATGATAGAAAAATTTTAGAAAATTTAGATATAGATATTCTAATTAATATTGCTGGAATTGGATATGGTGGATCTATATCAGAAATACCTATGGATTTAGTTAGAGAAAATTTTGAAACAAATGTTTTTTCATCATTTGAAATTGTCCAGATTGTTATAAATAAAATGATTCAAAAAAATAGTGGTAAGATAATAATTATGAGCTCTCTAATAGGTCTTATGCCACTAAAATTTTTAGGAATTTATTCTGCAACTAAAGCAAGTATAATTCATCTAACAACTACATTAAAAGAAGAATTAAAATTATTAAATACAAATATAAAAGTTGTTTTAATTGAACCTGGAATGTATCATACAGGTTTTAATCAAGTTATGCTTGAAAATAAATATGATTGGATGAGTCAAAAAAGTTATTTTAAAGATGAATTGGATTTAATAAGAAAAAAAGAAAATTTTTTCTTTAATTTATTTGAAAAGAAAAATCTTAATAGTATAGTTTCAAAGATTGAAAAAGCTGTTGTTATAGATAATCCTAAATTTATTTATAGAGCGCCATTATTACAAGTAATTGGGGCAAAATTATATCAATTGTTTAAAATGTAGAAAAATTTTAAAAAAAGTGTTGTCAAAACAAGTCAAATTTGCTATAATTAATTTGCTTGTTTGTTATGGCGATGTAGCTCAGCTGGCTAGAGCACCCGGTTCATACCCGGTAGGTCGAGAGTTCGAATCTCCCCGTCGCTACCAAAAGGAATTCTGCTCGAACTTTTCGAGTTTTAGATAAATAACTAATTCAGAAATGGATTAGTTTTTTTGTGTTTACAAAAAAATCATCCAAAAGGAAAGGATGGTATTATGGTAAATATTATTAAAGAAGAATTACCTATTGAAGAATCGTTAAAAAAGAAGTTAGAACTAATATGTGAGTTTGCTAAAACTACTCCTAAAATCATTAATGGTAATATCAGAAAAATAGATAGAACTAATTTAACTTATATTGAACCTAATAGAATTATCATAAAAGATAAAACTTTCTTAATATTTAATTATTCTAATGAAGTATTTATTGAAAATCTATCTAATAAGGTAAAATTATCTGAATTAGAAAATTATTTAAAAATTAACTAATACTATGTATTCCCTATAGAGGGAATTGACAAATCTTAAAAAAATGATATTATATATAACCAATGAAAGAGGTATTCTCTAGAGATGAAGGTACATCATGATAAAAAACAAAGATAAGATAAAATTATATAATATTAAAATAAATGAGGAGTCAGTAGTATTTTAGACTTTACTATATACTATTGTCTCCTCTTTTTTAGTAAAAGGAGTTGAAGTATATGAAAGATGAAGAAAGAATATGTGGCTTGTATTTAAGAGTATCAACTGAAGATCAAGCAAAAGAAGGATTTAGTTTACCAGAACAAAAAGAAAGATTAGAGGCACTTTGTAAGTTTAAAGGTTATAAAATATATGATTATTACCAAGATGCTGGAATAAGTGCTAAAACAGGAAATCATAGACCAGAGTTTGATAGATTAATAGATGATGCTAAAAATGGTAAAATAAATACTGTTATTGCTCTAAAACTAGATAGACTATCAAGAAGTATATATGACTGGGAAAACTTACTTAAAACTTCTGAAAAGTATGGATTTGATTTAGTATGTGCTAATGATGATATTAATACAACAACAGCTAATGGTAAAATGGTAACTAGAATAATGATGTCAGTTTCACAAAACGAAATAGAAAGAACAAGTGAAAGAACTAAAGTTGGTATGGCAGGAGCAATTAAACAAGGTCATATTCCAGCAGTTTGTCCTATTGGTTTTAAACGAGTTGATAAAAAATTAGTTCCGGATCCATTAACAAAAGATATAGTTATAAGAATATTTGATTTATATTTTGAGGGTAATTCTTATAGCACTATTGCAAATATCTATAACAAAGAAAAAATACAAGGTAAAACAAATTGGAAAGATACAAGAATATTAAAGATTTTATCTAATGAATTATATAAAGGTGATTATGTATCAGGTAAAACAATAAATAAACCTGTTTATTATGAAAATGTAGTCGAACCTATCGTATCAAAAGAATTATGGGAAAATTGCCAAGTTCAAAAGAAGAAAAATCAAAAGAACTACATGAGAACTCAAACTTATATATTCTTGCAAAAATTAAGATGTCCTAAATGCGGAAGAATACTTGCTGGTGGTGCTACTCATAAAATTAAATATGATAAATGGTATTTCTATTATAGATGTGAAAACTGTAAAAATAATATTAAAGAAGAAACTATTGAAGATTCAGTTAAAGTATTATTATCTGATATTTTAGAATATGACAATGTTGTAAATGAATTTTTCTTACCAGTATTAAAATCTAAATTAGATAATCCAAAACAAGAATTAGAAAAAGAATTTAAATCATTAAATAATAAAAAAGATAGAATCAGAAAAGCATATATTGATTCAATATTTACAGAAGAAGAATATAAAAGTGAATTGGAATTGATAGAAAATCAAATTAAAGATATTAATTCTAAACTATTAGAAAACTCACAAGCTGAACAATTAAACTTTACTACTGAAGATATACTTTTAAAAAGAGATATGGACTTTATCAATAAAGTTAAGCTACCAATTTTTTATTATGCTTTTAATGATAATTGGGATTTATTAGATCGAGATGATAAAGCAGATATAATTATGAGATATATTGATGATGTTGAATTAGAATTAAAAAATGGAAAACTTGTTGTTAAACAAATTAATTTTAGAAGTACATTTTATAATGATTTTAATGAACTATATAAGAAAGGTTATATTGATAGAAAAAAACCTCTTACATATGATTTTAATGGTGTATGCGTAGATACAAATATACGGTATAGTGAATACTTACCTATTAAAGATATAATGCAACACTTATATAGATTAAATGAATATTATGAAGTTAATTTATATAAAGGAACTTATTATAAAGAAACTGAAAAATTAGATATAGGACCACTTAAAAGAAATGAAGTTCCTATTAGAGTATTCCCATTACAAAAAGATAATAACGGAGATAAGAATTGGTTATCAATGGGAATGCTTGCTACAAAGCACAACCCGAATGATATAAAGGTTAACATTAGAGATGTATTTGAAACAATACCAGATAATGTTACCGAAGAAGATTTTTAAAATGCGTGGAACGTTTGTTGAATTTTTAGTTCAATGAAAGTGGCGATAGCAATTTAAAAATTAATACTTTATGTAGTTTTAACCATTACGAAGTTTTGGTTATTACGGAATAAAGCAAACGGATTCTAAGGTGTTAAACCTTAGCCCACTGGATATTTTGTATGCAAGCGTACAAAATTCCTAGGAGGTTAGATATTTTGCATAACAAAATTGTAGTAACTTAGACTGTTTTAATAAGGAGGTATTTTTAATGGAAAAATTAGCATATTCACTACATTTAGGAAGTGATAAAAATAGAAAAAGTAGTTCTAAAAAACTAGCTAAACAAAATGCAAGTGGAACAACTTCTATGAGTAATAATGCAATTCAAAATGCCACTACACTATCAAGAGTAGATAAACATAATTATAGAAAATATGATGATAGACAAGATGAAATTGTTATTGTAAGAGGGACAACTTCACTTTATAATGATGTTAAAGAATTATATAAAACTGAATTTGAAGAAGCAAGACCTGAATATAATGAAAAACAGAAAAGAGATGATAGAAAAATAAAAGATTACTTCTTTAATATCTCTAATGATAAGAAACATGATCTTGCTTGTGAAATAATTATTGAACTTGGCGATAAAAAATATTGGGATACTAAAGATATGAATTTTAAAAAGAAGATGACAGATGTTTATAAAAAACAAGCACTTGATTTAGAATTACTTGTACCTAACTTTAAAGTTGCTAGTGCAATAATTCATTATGATGAAACTTCCCCACATATGCATATTGTAGGTGTTCCTATAAAAGAAAAATCAAAGTATGGTATGCCTAAACAAGTTGGTAAATCAGATGTGTTTACAAAAGTATCTTTAATAAAATTACAAGATGAAATGAGAACACTTTGTATTGAAGAATTTAATAAAGAATATGGATTAAATAATATTCTTAAATCAAAGAAAAAAGGAAGAAATGTAGATATAAATGTAAATGATATGGATAATTATACCTTAATGAAAGAACAACTGGAAAAGAATCAACAAAAACTAGAAAAAGCAAATAGAAGTTCAATTGAATTGAAAGAGCAATCGTCTGATATAAAAGAACTAGTTCAAGAGTTAAAAAATGTACCTTTATCAAAAAACAATTATATTTTAAAAGAAGAAGATAAAAATAAATTAATTGATTATATTGATAAAGTTGATAAAACGAATAATGATTATCAAAATATTCAAGAACTATCTGTAACTCTTATTGATGTAGATGAAGAACTAGAAGAAAATTGTGAAAAGATTAAAGTATTAGAAGAAAATAATAAAGCAAAAGATACTAGAATTAAAACATTAGAAAAAAGAATAACAGAAAAAGATAATGAAATTAATGATTTAAAAGAAGAAAACTTTTCTTTAAAATCTAAACTAATGTCAATTACAAATAAATTTAAAAAATTATTAAAATTGTTTAGTGACAAGATGTTTAGTAATCATGATAGAGAAAAATATCATGAAGTAGCAAATGATTTATATAGTCATTCAATAATAACTGATAGTGAAATGTATGAAATTCATGATGATTATAAATATGCAAAAGATAAAAATTCTAAAAATAGAAATGATGATTTTGAATTATAAATTACAATATTATATATTATAAATATTAAGAAAATTAATATTCTATGTTATAATGATAATAACGTTAGGAGGATGTAGTCATGAAAAAAATAGCGTTAGATTTAGATGGAGTTGTTTTTGACTCAGAAAATTTGTATAGAGTATATACTGAAATATATGATACAGATATCAATAAAAAAAATACAATTATAGATAATACACAAAGAATATTTCAGAAAAGATATAATTGGTCAGAAGATGAATTTAAAAGTTTTTATAATGAAAATGCAGAAAAAATTTTGACAACTGCTAACTTTATGACAGGTGTTGAAATAGTATTAAATAAATTAAAAGATAAATTTGAATTTATTGTTGTAACATCAAGAAATGATTTTGAAACAGAAATAGCAAAGAAAAAATTAAATAGTATAGGTTTTGATAACATAATTATATTTAATAATGAACATCATAAGATTGAAAGATTATTAAGTGAAAATGTTGATTATATGATTGATGATGATGATATAATTTGTAAAAATGCCTCAGATAATGACATTATTGCTTTATATTTTAAAAATAATGCTTCAAATAGAATTCAGGATAAGTATAATGTTATAAATGTTAATAACTGGGGAGAAATTTATAAATATTTAGTATTGGAGAATGATATTAATGGGTAAATTAAATGAAAATGATATTAAAAATATGAAATACGATGATTTAGTTGATTTAATAAACTGTTTGACTCCAGACGAAATTATTAAATTAAGTAATGAAGTTGGATATCCTGTTTTTACTAGATTATGTATGGGGAAATTAAAACATAAATTTGTTTTGCTACAAGATGGAGCTGCAGCAATTATTGTTAATGAAAAAGGACAAATATTACTTCAATCAAGAGCAGATAGAGATAAATGGGGACTTCCTGGTGGTTGCCAAGAACTTGGAGAAAGATTTGAAGATACAATAATTCGTGAAATTAAAGAGGAAACTAATCTTGATGTTAATGAATCTGATTTAAATTTAATAGGAATTATATCAGGAAATAGCAGAAGAAATGAATATCCAAATGGAGACATTGTTATAAATAATACAGTATTGTATTGTATAAATAATTATTCAGGTAATCTTAAATGGGATAATGAATCAAAAGAAATGAAATTTTTTGACTTGGATAATTTGCCTGAAAGTCAAAATGATCCAGATTTGATTAAGATTTATAAAAAATATATTGAAAAATAAGAAGGTAATATTATAATTCTTGATAAAATTTATTTGAAGGTATTTTAGGTGGTGATGCAATGATGGAAAATAAAAAAAATGAATTTAATGTTTATATTGATGAATCTGGAGATGAGGGAATTAATAAAGGTTCTAAATATTTTATTTTGACTGCTATTATTGTAAAAAAAGAAAATGATTTGAAAATTTCAAAATCTGTTGATTTGATAAAGCAAAATCTAGAAATTCCTATCAAAAATCAATTACATTGGAAATTATTAAAAGGAATGCCTAATAAAAAGATGATAATGGATGTAGTTAGTGAGTTAGATGTAAAAATAATAAATGTTATCATTGATACAAAGTGTATCCAATTTATTCCATCAAACAACATATATAATTTTTTTAGTGGATATTTATATGAAAGAATATGTTGGTATATGAATGATAACAATGGGATTGCTAATATAAATATAAGTTCAAGAGGAAATTTATCTAAGGAAAATCTTAGTAAGTATTTAAACAATAAAAACCATAAAAAATTTAATATTGATACAGCATGTATAAAACAGATAAAGATAATTCCGAATGAAAGAAAAAAATTATTACAATTAGCGGATTGCTGTTGTAGTGCTTTATTTCAAGCATTAAAATATAACAATGATATTCATTTTGATTATATAAAAAGAATACAACATAAGTTATATTCTAAAGGAAATAATATATTAAGTTATGGATTAAAATTAGTACCAAATGGAAGCAATTCTATTGAACTAAAAAATTTACTTAAATTTTTATTTAAATAAAAAAGTGAGCTTTCCCCTGACTGAAGGAACCCACAAGGCAAGCTTGCTGGTGCGAATTAATTGCACCCTTCAGTAACTCAGCGAACTACTCACTCACTGACTAAATATTATCAAAAAAATAATATATTGTCAATTATATTGTATGCATAAATTGAAAAAAAATACAAAAAATGTTAAATAAAAGTTCATTACTCAATATAATCATGTTATAATCTAAATAGATTGATTCATATGAATCGTCATTGCTGAAAAAAGTTGTAGACCTCTACGTCGTCGGCACCATTGGGAAATCTGTCCAGACTTTTAAAGTTTTGGATTTAATATAGAAAATATCAATTTCTAAAAGAAGTTGGTATTTTTTTGTTGTTAAGAAAGGACAGGTTTAAATGATTAATATTATTAAGAAAGAATGTTAAATCCATTTGTTGGATCACAACAAAGAATAACACTTAATAACACAGATTATTATGTAGATATGGTTTTCTATAACAAGTTTTTAAAATCTTATGTTCTTATTGATTTAAAAATGAATAAACTGAAAGCAGAGAATGTTGGACAAATGAATTTATATTTAAACTATTATGAAAATGTTGTTAATAGTGAAGATGATGGTAAACCAATAGGTATAATTTTATGCGCTGAAAAAGATAAGGTTGCATTAGAATATGCATTAGGTGGTTTATCTAATAATATATTTGCATCCACTTATACTTACTATATTCCAAATAAAGAGCAATTAATTAGTGAAGTTGAAAAGGTATTAGAAAGTAATGAGTAAGATATCACAAGGTAGTTTTGACAAATTAATGTAATTGTGATATATTAATATTGCTTTTGAAAGGGAGAGATTATTATGTTAAGACAATTAACTACGACAACTTATACCACAACAAATAAGTCAATTTATAGTATTGATTGTTTTAGCATTGCTTATTAAAAAATAAGATATAATTATATCGTTTATGCAAGGTCTATTACAATCAAGTAATAGACTTTTTCAATTTACTGATAAAAAAGTAAAAATAATGATCTAATAGTATTAGAAAAACTATGATATAGGACATGATTATTAGACAATTATTTCAAAGAGAGTTATCGTTTGGTGGAAGATAATAAATAATTCTAATAATTACTACCTATTAGTTGCACTCGAAAGAGATTGCCCGAGAGTATCGGTTATATGAATTAAGTAAAACAAGAGGATGGTACCGTCTTTTATAGACTCCTATATGGTATCATTCTCTTTTTATTTTATAAAGGAGATGATAAATATGACGGAAACGGAAGTTAATACGATTGTCTCACTCAAAAGCAAATAATAGAAAGAAGGTAAAAATATGAATAAGAAATGTTGTGAATTACTGAAAGAAGTAATAAATAAAAATTATAGTAATATAAGACTAGATAATATGTTTTGTAATAATGATGAATTTTATTATGAATTTAAAGCTGATGAACAAGTTAGTGAAAATGATTTTGAAAAATTAGAAAATGAAATTAGAAAAATTGATAGTAATGTATATGTAAAACTTTTAAGAGTTAGTGGAGTTTATTTTGAAGGAAATGCCAATAATGAAATGATACAAAGAGTTGTTGGTAAATCATTTGGAAATAAAGAAGAATTAGATAAATACAATGTATTTATTGAAGAAGCAAAAGAAAGAGATCATAGAAAAATTGGTCAAGATTTAGATTTATTCTGTTTCTCTGATTATGTAGGTGCTGGACTTCCACTATTTACTCCAAGAGGAACTATTATAATTGATGAATTAAAAAGAGAAATGGAAAGAGTTTGTAGAAAATATGGATTTGAAAAAGTTAGTTGTCCATCATTAGCAGATATTTCATTATTTGAAACTTCTGGTCATGCTCAAAAATTTAATGAAGAATTATTTAGAGTTGAATCTCCAAAAGGACATAAATTTGTTTTAAAACCTGTTCAATGTCCTCATCATACTCAAATATTTGCTTCTAAATTAAGAAGTTATAAAGATTTACCAATTAGATATATGGAATCAGATAAACAATATCGTGCAGAACTTCAAGGTGCAGTAGGAAATAGTTTATCAAGAGTATATGCAATAACTGTTGAAGATGGTCATGTATTCTGTACTAGAGAACAAGTAAAACAAGAAATAATTAATATTTGCAATTTAATTAAAGATTTTTATTCAAGAATGGGATTATGGGAAAATCATTGGATATCATTATCAGTAAGAGATTATGATCATCCTGAAAAATATATTGGAGAAAAATCAGATTGGGATTTATGTGAAAACTTATTACAAGAAATATCTGATGAACTAGGATTTGAAGCAAAAAGATGTGAGGGAGAAGCAGCACTATATGGACCTAAACTTGATTTTATGTTTAAAGATGCTTTAGATAGAGAAATTCAAATACCAACTGTTCAACTAGATTTTGCAACTCCTAAAAGATTTGGTTTATCATATATTGATGAAAATGGAGAAAAACAAACTCCTGTAATGGTACATAGAGCAGTTCTAGGTTCTTATGAAAGATTTTTAGTATTATTGCTTGAACAATTTAAAGGTGTATTACCAGTATGGCTTTCTCCAGTTCAAGTGAATATTGTTCCTGTAAATATGAAATATCATGATGAATATTGTCAAAAATTAAAGCAACTTTTAATTGATGAGGATATTAGAGTTAGTTATGATGACTCAAAAGAACAAATGGGTAAAAAAATAAGACAAAGTAATGTAATGAAAAATCCATTTACTCTAATCATTGGAGATAATGAAAGAGATAACAATTTAATAAGTTATAGAAAGTATGGCAGTGAAGAAACAAGTTCAATGCCTATTGATGAATTTATTAAATTTATGAAAGAAGAAACAAGGAGGAGATAATATGGACTATATTATTGAGAATATGAATGAAGATAATGTTGAATCCTATGCAAGAGTTAATGCATTATCTTGGAAACAATCATATAAAGGAATTGTTAACGAAGATTTTCTAGAATTAATAAATACTGAACATGAAATACAAACAGCAATATCTAATTTAAAAAATGGATTAAATGATGGTAGCAGAAGATTTTTATTAAAATATAATAATGAATATGTTGGTGTATTAAGAGTACGAGAAACTAAATATGATAATTATCGTCAATGTGGAGAACTTGGAGCATTATATTTATTAGATAGTGTTAAAGGAAAAGGATTTGGTAAAGTATTATTTAATAAAGCGATTAATGAATTAAAAAGTATGTGACACGATAAAATGATTATCGGGTGTCTTTCTGAAAATCCATCAAATGAATTTTATAAGCAAATGGGTGGAAAATTCGTTGATACTAATCCATTAACTTTACCTAACGGACAAGAATTAATTGAAAACTTATATTATTATGATGAAACTAGCCCACATTTACATATTGTTGGTGTTCCAATTAAATATAAAAATAAAAATGGCATGGAAAAACAAGTTGGTAAATCTGATGTATTTACTAAAGAATCTTTAATAAGTTTACAAGATAAAATGAGAATTTTATGTATTGAAGAGTTTAATCAAGTATATAGTTTAGATTCTACTTTAAAGAAAAAACAAAAAGGTAGAAATAGAGATATTCATGTGTCCGATATGGATAACTATATTGAGATGAAGAAACAAATTGAAAAGAATACAGAAAATTTAAAACAAGCAAACAAAAAATCTAATGAATTAAAGAACAATTCAAAAGATATAAAAGATAAAATTGATAAATTAAAAATATCTAAACTTAATAAAGATAATTATATTTTATCAAAAGAAGATAAGGATTCCTTTATCGACTTTATCAATCAAGTAGATAATACTAGTAGAGAATATGATAAAATACAAACTCTATCCAATACACTAGTTAATGCTCACGAACAATTAAAAGATAAGAATAATAAGATTAAAACTCTAACTGAAAATAATGAAGCACTTAATCTAAGAGTTAAGGCCTTAAATAATACAATTAAAGAAAAAGACAACGAAATATCATTTCTAAAATCAAAAATAAGTGATTTAAAGAATACTCTTGAATACTGGAAAAATAAATTTAGTAAATTAATATCTTTCTTACATGATAAACTTCATAGTTGGTATGACAAAGACGATAAATATATTGATGTAGTTAATGAAATGTATGGAGATAATGTTTTAGATGATGATGACATTGATGATTTAGATTTAAATAAAGAAAAAGATGATTTTGAAAGATAAATTAAAAATTTATTAATTAATAATCGGATATTAGTGATATAATAAATAATTAAAAGGAGATGATATAAATGTTGAATTCAGAAGATTTAAGTAAATACATTAATGCTTTGTTGAGTAAATCTGAAGAGGCATATCTAATGTCAATTGAAATCATTAATAAGCCTACTATTAATTATAGAACTGAAGGATTTTGTTTCTTTATATGTAATGCTTGGGAATTATTACTTAAAGCATATTTAATAAATAAAGCAAAAGATATAAATGTAATTAATTACAAAGATGATTCAAATAGAACAATAGGTTTAGATGAATGTGTTGAAAGAGTATTTACTAGTACAACAGATAAGACTAAAACTAATATTTCATTTATAAGAAATATTAGAAATAAATCAACTCATTTAATTTTACCTGAATTTGACTTTGTATTGGCTCCAGCTTTTCAAAGGTGTTTAACAAATTATAATAAGTTCTTTAAAAAACAATTTCCAAATTATAATTTAAATGAAAAAGTTACACCTTATATAACATTAGTAAATCCTGGAGATAACCAAAATGTATCTTCATTAGTACTTAATCCGGCAAATCTAGTATTATTTGATAAATTAAAAAATGAAATAGATACAGACGAAAATTTGGTACAAACGTTAAAACTCGTTTCAACAAAAAAAGAATCAGACGCAGATTTAAAATATACTATTGTAAAAGATGGTGGTGAAAGTGCAAAAATAATTAATGTTCCAAAGGATATAGACAAAACTCATCCATATAAAACAAAAGAAATAATTAATAAGATAAGTGAAACAATAGAATTAACTTTAGGGCCAAATCATGGATTTACATCAAATAAATTTCATGATATATGTAAAAGAAAGAATATTAAAACTAATCAAGATTATTGCTATCAATTGAAATATTACAATACAAATATAAATATGTATAGTGATTTAGCAATAGAATATATTAGTCAAGTTTACATTGATGAAAATAAAAAATAAAAAAATGATGAATAATTTATAATAATATGATATAATATATTTGTAGATGGGATACTTGTGAAGGATTAACGATGTGTTGGCAATGCCAGTAAGCATATTTTATATGTGAGCATTCATCTCGCCTGGGGTATTCCATCATTTTTTTGTGCTCTATTTGACATTTTATTTAAAAAGTTTTATAATCTACTTATATTTTTGAAAGCAGTGAAGAAGAAGAGTAAAATATTTTCAATGCCTAGAGAGTTAATGTTTGGTGTAAATTAACGATTGAAATATTTGAATGAAGCTTTGGAGCAGAATAATGTATACAAGTTATTCCGTTAATCGCGTTAAGATATAGAGATGTATAGTTATTTTAATTAACTATATAATTAAGGTGGTACCACGATAGATTCGTCCTTATTGGATGAGTCTATTTTTTATTTGAGAAAGGAAATGATTAAAATGAATTATAATGATTTAGCCAATTTATTATACCCCGATGTTACAAAAACAATAGATGATTTAGAAAAGATGTATCCTGAAAGAAATCTACCCGAAGGAGCTCAAGTTATGAGATTTGCACCAAGTCCAACAGGTAGAATGCATTTAGGCAATTTATATGCTTCTTTTATTCCAGAGGTTATATCAAATCAAACTAATGGTGTATTTATTGTTAGAATGGAAGATACTGACCAAAAAAGAGAAATAGAAAATGGTGTTGAACTAGGAATAAACGATTTAGAACATTATAACTATAAAGTAGATGAACACCCTATTAAAGGTGGAAAATATGGGCCTTATATTCAATCGCAGAGAGTTGATATATATCATATAGTTGCTAAATACCTTGTTTCTATTGGTAGAGCTTATCCATGTTTTTGCTCTGAAGAAGATTTAGATGACATGAGAAAAATTCAAGAATCAAGAAAAGATAGGATTGGTTATTATGGGCATTATGCAAAATGTCGTAATTTAACATATGATGAAATAAAAGAGCATATTGATAAAGGTGATAAATGGGTATTAAGATTAAAATCTAATGGAAACTTCAATAATCAAATAATATTTAAAGATTTAGTAAAAGGAACAATAAAACTCCCAGATAATGATTTAGATCAAGTACTAGTTAAATCAGATGGTATTCCACCTTATGCATTTGCTCATGTATGTGATGACCATTTTATGAGAGTTACAATTGTTACAAGAGATGATTCTTATATTTCTTCTATTCCTTACCATTTAGAATTATGGAAAGCTTGTGGATTTGAACAACCTAAATTTGCACACCTTTTACCATTAAATATAAAAGATGGTGATTCAGTTAGAAAAATAAGTAAAAGAAAGGATCCAGAGGCAGCTGCAATATACTATCATGAAAAAGGTGTTCCAGTTGAAGCAATAAAATTATATTTTGCGACTTTAATGAATTCTAATTTTGATAGTTGGTATTTACAAAATCCAACTAAATCTTATAGAGATTTTGAATTCTCATTTAGTAAGATGAGTAAAAATGGTGCTCTATTTGATTTAGATAAAATAATAAATATATCTAGAAACTATATTTCGAAATTATCTGCAACTGAAGTATACGATAATTTATTACAATGGGCTTTAGAGTTTGATAAACCTTTTGCCGAATTAATAACTAAATATAAACAATATACTATTGATATTTTAAACATTGAAAGAGAACAAAAGAAACCTAGAAAAGATTTTAGTTGTTATTCTGAAATAAAATCATATATATGGTATATGTATAATGAATTGTTTAGTAACTTTGAATATGAATGGCAAAATATAAAAGATATAAATGAGATTAAAACTATTCTAATTGATTATATTAATAATTATTATGATATATCTGATAACAAAGATACTTGGTTTAATAAAATGAAAGAATTGTCTGATAAGTATGAATATTGCTCAGATGTGAAAATGTATAAAGAGAATCCTGATAACTATAAAGGAAGTATTATTGATATAAGTATGATTATACGAGTTGCATTGACAGGCAAATCTATGACACCAGATTTATATGAAATAATGAAATTATTAGGAATAGAAAATATTAAAAATAGAATAAATTTATTATAAAGTATTTTATTAATTAATAATTTATGGTATTATTATTTTAGTGATTAGTTGTTTATCAACTATTCCTGAGGTTTCGGATATACTATCCCATCGTACCATAAGGAAATCTGCTCGAACTTTTCGATCTTTAATAAATAACTAATTCAGAAATGGGTTAGTTTTTTTGTGTTTAAGAAACTATCCTAGAAAGAAAGAATTGTATTATGGTAAATATTATTAAAGAAGAATTACCTATTGAAGAAGTGTTAAAAAGAAAGTTAGAACTAATGTTAGAGTCAATATAAAAATGTAGAAAAAGTTGAAAATAAAAATGTAGGAAAAGTGTAATTATATTTGTATAGATTTAGGTATATCAGAATCCATTTTTATTTTATCTTTCAATCTATAGATAAATTTGATAAATTAATATCATTCTTATATAGTAAACTTCATAATTAATATGATAAAAATGATAAATATATTGATGTTGTTAATGATATGTATGAAGATAAAGTTTTATATGATGATGACATTAAAGATTTAAAATTAAACAAAGAAAAAGATGGCTTTGAGAGATAAACTCATTACCATCTTTTATAATAATTCAATTCTAATTCCCAAAACACCATATTGTTCTTGTTTTTCTTTTGTATAAAATTGTTCAAGAACACCAATTAATTCTTCTTTTGTCATAGATTTATCAGATAAAATAGAAATATCAAAATCTTTAAACATATCTTCAAAAGAATTATATCTTAATAAACCAGTAACCTTAGCATTAAATGACTCATTCAAATCAGGTTCTTTTAAAAATTTGATAGTATCTCCAATTTTAATTTGTTGTCTTTTTTCATCGAAAAGTCTAATTTCGATTCTTTTTGTACCATTAAGTATAAAATTATAATACTCAGGTTGTAATTTCATTTCATGTTCCATATTATTTTCTTCCTTTCATTCTAGCTTTTTGCAATATCGTTTGCTTTGTTTTACTAGGATTATCACATAAATTGCCATCTAAGCTAAATGCTTCATCCCATTCTTTAATAACCTCATATAATGGATCATTATCATAAATAAATTTGATGTATTGTGGCATATCAGCATTTTTTGAAATGCTTCTCATATCTCTTAATGTTAAATATTCTTCAAATTCGGTGACATCATACAAATGAAGAGCAAAACAATTCGGATTATTTTTTCCGTAATATTCAACAATTTCATGACCATCATGCCTTTTGTCATATCCTGTTGCTCTTAATATTTCATCTGTATTTCCATTTAAAATATCACTTACTTTAAAATATCCAATAATTGCCTTATCTTCTTTTGCAGAATATACATAAATTTTTTTATTAAGCAATTCATCTCCTAATGGTGATTTTCTAAATTCATAAAGTTTAGTTTCATCAAATATTTATCTTGCATAATATGTCATTATTGAAATAATAGCAATTCTATTTCTACGATTTTTATCCATTTCATCCTCTCCTGTGAAAGCATTGTATCATAAATTGACAAATATAGCAAAAAGTGGTACTATAAATGGCAATTTTAAGGTGAGAAATGGAATGACAAATATTGAAAGTTTAAAAAAATATGTAAGTAATGTCACAGAAGAAGAGTTTATGATACTTGCTACTAAAATTTATATGATAACAGATTTTATTTGTGATGATTACCCAAAATATAAAGAGTGGTATTTTACTAAACAATTACCTGCAACTATAAATGGAGATGAACGAAATATACTATTTGTTAGAAATCCAGAAGATGATAATGAAATAATTTCAATGGCTTGTCTAAAAAGAGATAAAGAAGAACAAAAAATATGTACATTATATGTTTCTGATAAATATAGAGGCTTAGGAATAGGAACAGCAATAGTTGAAGAATCAATGAGATGGTTAGGTACAACTAAACCACTTATAACTTTAGCAGATTATAAATTAGAAATGTTTAGACCAATTATTAATAAATATGGTTGGGAATTAACTGAAATAGTTTCAGGTTTATATAATGATATAGCTCAAGAATTATGTTTTAATGGAACACTAACAAAGAATAATGAAGAAACATTAGAACAACAATTACATAAAAAGTTAGTTAGAGTATTAAGAGTATTAAAAAATAGATATGAACACATTAAATAAAAAAATATTTTAATTTAGTAAAAAGTATGGTATTATATTTATAGAGATTAGTTATTTATTAACTGATTACTTAGGTTTGGGATATACTATATCCTCGTACCATATAAGTATATAAACTTGGAATTAAATCCAAGTTTTTATTTTTGCAAATTATAATCTATGATATACTAGTATGTATGGAGGTTATTATGTATAGTAGGAATTTTTGCAACATATATAATGAATATGGTTGGGATTATTTTAGTTTAACAATGGGTGGAGCTATATTAAAATATTTTGAACTTAATAATAAAATAATAAATAATCACCTTGATTTAGGGTGTGGTTGTGGTACATTATGTGATTATTTTTATCATAATAATATTGGTACTAAGGGTGTTGATATATCAAAATATATGATAGAAATTGCTAAAGGTAAAAATTGTAATATAGATTTTGAAATAGGTGATATGACAAATTATAAATCTAATAGTACATATGACTTAATTACTATAACTTGTGATGCTATTAACCATATTTTAAATGAAGATAGTTTTGATTATATGTTTAAGAATATATATAATATGTTAAACAATGATGGATTTTTCATATTTGATATTCTTAATAAAGATAAAATAGAATTTAATAAATTAATTATTAGTAATAGAGATAATAATATAAAAGTTGAATATTATTTTACAGAAAAAAATGATATAATAAATACTAATGTCAAGGTATTAAAAAATGATAAATTAGTATTTGAAGATGATGAAAAAGAAAAAATATATAGTAATAAATTTATAGAAAAAATGCTTATAAAAAATAATTTTAATATAATAAAGATTTCTGATAAGATATTAGATGAGGAACAAAGATTTAAAGACAAAATATATTTTATTTGTAAAAAATAGGTTTAAAATTTTATGATTAATTTAACAGTTATATTTTTTAATGGAGGAATTTATGAATAGGGAAGATATTTATTTAAATGAAGAAATCGAATATGGATTTGGTAAAAAATTATGTTTTAAATTTCAAGGTATTTGTTCTAGTTTAAATGTAGACAAGAATAAAATAAATAAACAATTATATAATTTTATTTATAATAAAAATAATCATCAAAATATGATTGATAATGTAACCTTTTTTAGAACAATTTTAAATGATTATGAAGAAAAAATATTAACAATTTATATTAATGAGAATGGCATAGAAGAAAGTGTTAGATATGATAATGGTGTTTTAACTTCATTTGAACGTATAGAATACAATGTGTCAAAAATTGAATTTAATTTGAAGAATGGATTTCATATTTCATTTCTAGATTATTCATTAGAAAAAAATGAAAAAATTAAAAACAAATTTAATGAGATAATAGATTATATTTCAGTATTAAACAATATAATTCCAATGGAATTAAATCACGATTCAAAATTATTAATAGAAATATATAGATTATTTTATGGCGAAGATCCAGATTTTAGTAGTTCTTATATAAATGAAAAAATTCAAACAATGATGTTTATTTTATCAGAGTATGGAATTTGTCTAGATAATGACTATAAATTTCTGCTATCTAAATGCAAAAAAATTCCTATATCTTTAAATCTTCAAGAGTTAGTTTCAAAGTTATATCCTTTAGGTAAAATAGAAAATAATTGCTTAATTAAAATTGCACCTGGATACGAAAAAAAGATAAAAACTATTAGAAATTATATTAATGAATGTGTAACATCTGAAGAAAAAAAGGATGAATTTTTGATGAATATTAGTAGAATTATGTATGCTAAAAACTATCAATTATCATTTAATTGTAACAATAAAGAAATTGTTGATTTTACGCAATGTACAAATGATGTTGTTGAAAGATATAATAAATTAGTAAAAAAAATAGAAAATAATTAAAAGGTTTAATAAAATTTTCTATAATTCAGTTAAATTAAAAAATATTAATGAAATAAGCATATTATTAAGTATAATAGTTAGGAGATTATATGATAAATTTTTTTAAGGGAATTATAGTTGGTATTGGTGGAATTGCGCCAGGACTTAGTGGTAGTGTTTTATTAGTTATATTTGGTTTATATGAAAGCGTTATAAATTCTATTGGAACATTTTTCAAAAATATAAGAAAAAATATAAAATTTTTACTTCCTATATGTTGTGGATTTGGAGTAGGAGTTATCATTTTTAGTAAAATCATAAATTATTTTTTAGCAAAATTTGAAATGCCTACAAGATATTTATTTTTAGGATTAATTATAGGTACAATACCTTTGTTTTTCAAAGAAGTTAAAAAGTGTGGTTTTAATAAAAAATATTATGTAATTATTTTTATATCATTAATTATTGGAATATTATTATTTAATTTAAACCCCAATTTATTTAAACAAATAGAAAATCCGAATCTAATACAATCAATTTTTTTGGGTGTAAGTGTTGCAACGTCTTCTATTATTCCAGGTGTTGATAGTGCCGTAATATTATCTTCATTAGGATTATATGAATTATATGTTAATTCACTTGCTACTATTAATTTAAGTGTTTTAATACCTGCATTTTTTGGGCTTGTTATTGGCGTTTTAGTTGTTTCATTTGTAATAAGTAAATTATTAAAAAGTCATTACACATTAACTTTTTCTATTTTGTTTGGCTTATTTATTTCTATTATTCCTAATATTTTAAATGAAAATTGCAAATTAGGTTTTAATTTTATATCTGTTATTTCTATTCTTATGTTAATTGTTGGTTTTGTAATATCATTTTTATTAAGTAAGATAGAAAATAAGATAGAAAAATAAAAAATATGATATAATTATTCTAGGATGTGATGATATGAAAAAGAGCAAATTATTAATTACTTTATTTTTACTATTAGGTGTTTTATCTGGTTGTGGAACAAATAAAAAACAAGATGATAAAAAATATGAAACAACTTTTGCAAATATGATAGAAAAAAATAGTGAAATCGTTAATACATATTTAAGTAGTGATACTGTAATTTTTGAATATGTAACTCCAGGTTTAGATTCGTCAAAATCGGAAATAGTTAGTTATTCATTGAAAGATGATAAATTATTAGGAACATTAACTTTAAATGATGGCATTTATAAAATAATGACTATAGAAAATAACTCATTTTATGTTGTTGATTTAAATAAGGGAGAATATACATTATATAACTCAAATTGTGAAAAAATAAATAATAATAAGATTAGTGATAATACTATATCAGTTATAAATTTAAGTAGTGATAAATCATACTTTTTATACCAAGATATAAATGATTCAAAAATTTACAAATATAACATAAATTCTAAAAAGTTAGTAGAATTACAAAATGAAAATGAGTGGTTACAAGATATATATACTAATAAAACAAATTCTTATTTTATAGGCAATAATATAATTAAATATAATTCTAATGATGAAGAATTAGAAAAAATAGAAAATAAAGTTAATCCACAAATTGTAAATGAAAATTATATATTTGGAATAAAATCATCATATTTAACTATGTATTCTTTTGATGGTAAAAATTATAAAATAATAAAATTAAATAATGATTCAGAAAATATTAAGGATGCAGAAGGTAATTTGTTAGTTACTGTTGATGAATCAAATAATATATATATTTATGATTTCGATAAAATGAAAATACTAAAGAGTCAAGAAACAAATAACATTATTTCATTAAAAGTTATAAATGATAATCAAATATTGATTGTTACTAATAATAAAAAATTAGAATATAAAATAGTTGATTTCAATAATTATGAATCATTAACTAATTTTGTTTTAGAAGACTATAAAGAAAATGCAATAAATGGTTATATTGATTTACCTGATTATACTGGCAGTGATACAACTATTTCTTTAGCAAAAAAAATAGAAGAAGAATATGGTGTAAGAATTTTATATGGTGATGATATTTTTAATATAAGTAGTTTAGGTTATAATTTTACTAAAGTTAGTGAAGAAACTGCTTATTACTATATGTCATTAATTTATGCATATTTAGATTATTATCCTAAAGGTCTTTTGAAAGAAGCTGGATTAGGTAATCCTGTTATAATTTACTTATGCAGTGATTTAGGCCCAGGTGGCGTTAATTTATTTGATAATGGTTACAATTTGATTTATGTTACTGTTGGTGGAAATGATGACTTTTTCCTATCGACATTAACTCACGAAATTGGTCACGCCTTAGAACATAAAATATCTGGTGATTTATTACAAGGTTGGGTAGATATGATGCCTAGAGAAGTCTTAGAAGCTTATGGTGATGGTATTGAAGGAATCACAGTTGAATTTACTAAGGATGATAAAGGAAAAACACCAGTTTGGTTTTATGATGTATATGGTAGACAAAATGAAAAAGAAGATAGAGCAACTATATTTGCCGGTATGTATAATTCTTATGTAGATTCTGATTTAGGCTTATTTAAGTATGATGGACTAAAGAAAAAAGCAAATTATTGGTCATATATGTTAAGACAAACTTATGATAGTTGTAAAAATATTGATAAATTTAAATGGGAAAAAATTATAAATAATTAAAAATATGCTATAATTAGTTAGAGGTGTAGTTATGGAAAAAATTTTAACCGGTTTACAACCAACAGGAGTAATCACTTTAGGAAACTATATAGGTGCGATAAAACAAATGATAAAGTATCAAGATATGTATGAATCTTATATTTTTATTGCGGATATGCATTCTATAACAATACCACAAGATCCTATAGAACTATCTAAAAATATAAAAAGTTTATTAGCTTTATATTTAGCTTGTGGAATTGACCCTAAAAAAAATAAAATATTTCTTCAATCTGAAAATGAATATCATGCAAATATATCATGGATTCTAGAATGTAATACATATTATGGTGAATTATCTAGAATGACGCAATTTAAAGATAAGAGTAAAAAAAACGTAAACTTTACTAGTGGCTTGCTTACATATCCAGTTTTAATGGCAGCTGATATTTTAGCTTATGATGTTGATTATGTTGCAGTAGGTGTTGATCAAAAACAACACGTAGAACTAGCTCGTGATATTGCTGAACGTTTTAACAAAAAATTCGGTAATACATTTAAAATGCCTAATCCTTTAATGACAAAAGAAGGAACTAAAATTATGGATTTAGTTGATCCTACAAAAAAAATGAGTAAATCTAGTGAAAACCAAAAAGGAGTTATAAGATTATTAGATGACCCAGAGATTATTAGAAAAAAAATTATGGGTGCTACAACAGACTCTGATATGAAAATTTGTTTTGATGTAGAAAATAAACCCGGAATTTCAAATTTAATAAATATATATGCTTCATTAACTGGAAAAACAATTAAGGAAGTTGAAGAAATTTTTAAAGATAAGAAATACGGAGAATTAAAGAGTTGTGTAGCTGATGTTGTAATTCAAGAGTTGTCAGTAATTCAAAAAAGGTATTATGAAATTATAAATAGTGGGGAATTAAATAAAATTTTAGATGATGGAATAAATTTTACAAGAAATATATCAAAAAATAAATTTGAATTAATGAAAAATAAAATGGGATTACATCGTTAATCTCATTTTTAAGTATTTAATGAATATAGTAAAGGAAGGTAACAATAATGAATGATAATAAAAAACAGGAAAAAGCAAGAAAATTTTGTAGTAAAGTTAGAACGTTAGCAGCAGAATATGATTTACCATTTTTTGTAGTCACAGATGGAGCTAGTGCAAGTGGCAACAATGGTTGTGAAGCTGTTAAAAATGCTCGTCTTAATCATATTAAATGGAAAATGGAAAATAAATATGATCCATATGAATATTGGAATAAAGAAAATTAATATAGAAAATGTTCATTTTATATGAAATTATAAATAACACAAAATATGTAATGTGGTGATTAATAATGATAAAAAATTTAAACGAAGAACAAAGATTTAAAATAATAAATAGAAAAAAGATTCCATTAAGTGTTATAAATTACCTTAATGGGATATTAAAAGATATTTATATAACTTTAGAAAACAATAGTAGTTACTTACTTGATTTAATGAAACAGGAAAAATTAACTGGTTGGTGCTTTCAAACAACAGAATCAGCTATAGTTTTTTTTGATGACAATGATTATATTGAGAGAGGATATTTAAAATTTGAAAAAGGAAAAGAAAAATATTATCATTCTTGGATATGTTTTAAATTTAATGATATTGAATATGTTTTTGATCCGTGTTTAAATATTATATGTAAAAAAATAGATTATATGAAAGTGTTTGAAATTGAGGTACTTAGTTATGTAATTGCTAAAATGGTAAAAGAAGAATTTATAAAACAAATGAAAAGTAGTAATTCTGAAGTTATAATACAGGGAGTAGAAGATGTAAATAAACCTCTATATAGAAATAATTCTGGTTATAAAGTCAAAATTCATAATAAAAAAATTAAAAAGTTAAATGCCTATTATTATAAATAATATATTTATAAACTAAAATTACAAAAAAACTTATTCAATATTGCCACATAATAAGTTTTTATTATATAATTATTTTGTAATATATAACTAGGAGGTTTTATGGAAAAAATAAAAATAGAAATTTTACCAAATTTATATTTAAATGAAGATGGTACTTTTAATAAAAATGAAGCAATGAATTTATCAGGTAAAATAGCAGGTGTATGTTATGATAAAGAAGGCTTTAATAATTTAAAAAATGAACCAGAAGAAAAAACAATTAAAAGAATTAATTTGACACTTAATAATGGTCACCATAGTGTTTATGATCATATTGTGATTAACTTAAATATACAAAATATACCTAAAATACTAGCAATGGTACTTAATAATGAAAAACAATATACAACAAGTGAGAAATCTGCAAGATATACTCCTGTTGTAAAAAGTAATAATTCGGTTATTACTGATAGAGAAGAATTTTTATATAATAAGTGGTTAAATATTTTTAATATAAAAATAAAGGAAGAATATAGTAATATTTATAATGATTCAAAAATTAAAAAACTATCTTTAGAAAATGCTAGATATTTAGTAACTGTTTTTTTGCCAACACAAATGATTTATTCTACAACATTACGTCAAATTAATTATATTTCTTCATGGATGAGGGAATATACAAAAAATGTTAACTTAGATAATTCTTTTGAAATTAAATTAGCAAATTCAATGCAAAATTTTATAAATGAGCTTGAAAAGTTAAATGTTTTAGATGATAGATTAATGATTAATGAAAAATTTAGAAAAATTTCATTATTTGGAGAAAACTTAGAGAATAAAAAAGATTATTTTGGTAGTGTGTATTCTTGTTTATATAAAGGAACTTTTTCCCAACTAGCTCAAGCACAAAGACATAGAACAATAAATTATCAAATGCAATTTTTAAATAATAAAGAATATTTTGTACCACCAATTCTTTTAGATGACCAAAAACTAGTTGATGAATGGTTAAATGATATAAATTCAATATCTGATGTTATTCCACAAGGACAACTTATATTAATAAGTGAAGAGGGTACTTATGATAATTTTATTTTAAAATGTAAAGAAAGATTATGTTCGTCTGCTCAGTTAGAAATTATGTTACAAACAAAAAAAACTTTATTGAAATATAAAGATGAACTAGAGAAATCAAATAATTATCTTTTTAATGATATAAAACAATATACAAATGGTGCAAGATGTACATTTCCTGATTTTAAATGTTTATCAAATTGTAAATTTGCTGAAGGTAAAAAATTGTCTAGAAAAATATAAAAATCAAATAGCTAATAAACAGTTATTTGATTTTTTCCATTTTTTTTACTTTTGTATAAAGCTATATCTGCATAATTGATAAATTCATCTCTAATTTTCTCTATATTACTTTTATTATATATATAATCTACATTATGTATTCCACAACTTATAGTGATATTATTTATTGTAGAATTATGGTGTTTAATAGATATATCTGCAATTTTTTGTCGTATTTCTTCCATAATTTTTATACTGTGATTTTTATCTGAATTTTCAATTAAAATAATAAATTCTTCACCACCATATCTTCCTATTAAATAATATTTAAGCTGTTCATTTAAAATTTTTCCAATTTTTTTTAAAATTAAATCTCCTGCAATATGACCATAAGTATCGTTTAACTTTTTAAAATCATCTATATCAATCATTATAATAGAAAATTGTTCATTTGTGTTTGATAAATAATTATCTATTTTGTTTAATATTGTATTACGATTTAAAACTGTTGTTAAACTATCAAATTTATATTTTTTTTCCATTATTTTATATTCTGTAATATCTTGAAATGAAATTAATTTATATTGTTCATTATTTTCATAATACATTACTTCATTAAGTTTATAATATTTACTATCATGATAACAGCAATCTTCGTCTTTTAAATAGTTTTTATAAATATTAATGCATTTATCTTTTATTTTTTCATCTTTTGGGTAAACAATGTTATTATTTTGATCAATTATTAAAATATATATATTTTTTAAATTATTTAAAACTAATTCATAATTCATAGCGTACCTCCAAATTGTGTCACAAGATATAATATGCTTATAATTAGAAATGTTAACAGTATTTTTATTATTTTTTATATAATGTTATTTAAAATAAAAAGTAATTAATATTTAAATATAATATTATTATTTTTTAAAATATGATATTATAGTATTGTGATTATATGAAAAAAATTGTAAAAAATATTATTAACAAATTGTCAAAAATCGATATTGATTTAACTACAAATTATAAACTATATAGAAATTTTAATAAACTTGTACATATTCATCCATTGAGCTATAATTGTACAAAAATTAATGATAAAGTACTTATTAATAATTCTTATATAAATATTAGAATTTTTGCGTCTAAAAACTTAAATTCTAATGCAATAATTTATTTTCATGGTGGTGGATTTGTGCACGGTAGTATTGATACTTATGACCGATTGTGTTCTAAAATTGCTATACGAACTAATTGTTTAGTGATTTCAGTTGATTATAAATTAGCACCGGAATATAAATTTCCAATCGCATTGGAAGAGTGTTATGAACTTGTAAAAAAATTGGGTACTGATTTAAAAATTAATAAATATAAATTTAAAAAAATTATATTAATGGGGGATAGTGCTGGTGGAAATTTAGCTGGAGCAATTTCTTTGATGAGTAGTGAAAAAAAAGAATTTAAAATTGACAGCCAAATTTTAATTTATCCGGTAACATATTATGATCATAGTGAGTCTTCTAAATTTTTATCAGTTAAAAAAAATGGTAATGATTGGTTATTAACAAATAAAAAAATGAATGAATATTTTAGCTTATATGTATCTGATGAAAAAGATTTAAAAAATCCATATATATCATTAATTTTATCTAAAAAATTATTTAATCAGCCTAAGACATTAATTATAACAGCGGAATTAGATCCACTTAAAGATGAAGGAATAGAGTTTGCAAAAATATTGAAGGAAAATAATAATCAAGTTTATACTTATTGTATAAAAGACACAATTCATGGGTTCTTTAATTATAGTTTTTTTAAAAAACAAATAGATGAAACATTTGAATATATATGTGAATTTTTAAGTGATAAATCACCATACTAAAAATGGTGATTTTATGTTAATAAGACTAGGTTATGTTTCAATTAGTAAAACATTAGAGGATAGTATTAAATATCATAATATAACATATACAGATTTCATTAAAACTAATAATTTTGATAAACTTAATGATGTTATAATTTCTAATTTTAATACCCTAAATAGTATTTTAAAATATAATGAAAAAAATAATATTCATTTTTATAGACTAACAAGTAAATTTATTCCACTTGCTACACATAAAGACTTAAATTTCGATTATGTAAATAAGTATAGTGATTATTTTAAAGAATCCGCATCTTTAATAAAAGATATAAGACTTGATACCCATCCAGATCAATTTGCAGTTTTAAATAGTACAAAAAAAGAAGTTTTAGAAAATACATTTAAAATTTTAGAATATCATTATAAAATACTTGAAGCTTTAAAAATTAAAAATCCAATTATCATTTTACATGTAGGTAGTAGTGTATTTGGAAAAGAAAATTCTATAAAAAGATTTATTCACAATTTCAATTTGTTACCTAATTATATAAAAAGTTCTATTGCTTTAGAAAACGATGATAAAATTTATAATATGATAGATGTTTTAGAACTTGCTAAAAAAATAAATGTTCCATTTGTATTTGATTATCATCATTATAGATGTAATAATAATGGTGAAAATTATTTGGATTATATGAATGAGGTATTTTTAACATGGGGCAATATTAAACCAAAAATACATTTTTCTTCTCCAAAAAATAATACAAAAAAAGATTTTAGAAGTCATAGTGATTATATAAATGTTGATGATTTCATAGAATTTATTGAAAACGTTAAGATATTTAATAAGGATATTGATATTATGTTGGAGGCTAAAGCTAAAGATGAGGCATTATTTAGACTAATGAGGCAATTAAAATATAAGACAAATTATGAATTTATTGATGATACCTCATTTAGAGTATTGTAACTTTTAAAATTGTTTGATATGATATCAAATGAGGCTTGTTATGATAGAAAAATATAAAAAAACAATAGAATTTTATAATAAATTAAATGATTATCAAAATAGAATAATAAAATTATCAAACAAAAAAATAGATTTACTTGATGAATATAATTTACTTAATAATGAAGTGAAGAAAATATTAGAAAATAAATTACAAAATTGTTATGTGGATAATAATAAAATGTTTGATGCTTTAATTAATAAATATTTTGATGGTTATTGTTATTCTGGTAGTTTATTTTTCTCACTTATTTTTGATAAAAATCCAAGATTATTACGAGGGGATTTAAGTTTAGGAACTTATGGGTTTAATCATGGATGGGTTGAATTAAAATATAATAATAAAATATATGTTTTTGATACAACATTTATTGGATTATATGAAAAGGATATATATTATAAAATAATGAGACCAATAAATATTATTGAAATATCTAAATCTGATATATTGAATTATTACTTTAATGAGGATTTTGGAATTATTTTAAATGATTCAATTAGTTTTAATGGTATTAATTCTGATATTGATTATTATAATATTGAAAAATTTTTAAAAGGCGAATTTTTCTTCGATAAAAATAAAATTTATAAATTAAATGCTAAAATACATTTATAAATTTTTGATTAATTATTAAATTTGATAATAAAAGAATTATTTATATGTTAAAATAGAAATAGAAAATAAACCCTTTAATAAAAATATTTTATTAAAAGAGAAAGGTGAGTTGTTAGATGGGTGTAAGAAAAAAAATAATTATATTATTTATTTTTTTGTTAATAGTTGTTATAGTGTATTGTGCTTTAAAGAACATATTTAAAGATAATAAAGTGCCACAATATGATTTTAATGCTACATGGTCATGTAGTAAATATGATTCTACTGATACTAGAACATATACTTTTAATAAAAATAATCAGGTTATAGCAGAACTTGATTCAAAACCAAGTGATAATTATTTGATTGGAACATATAAGATTGAGAGCGAAGAAATCGATGATAGTCTTTATACTAAAGAGCGTGATGGCAAAGTTAAATCATATAAATTAAGTATTATTTTTAATGAATTTGTTCAAAATGGTATTCAAACTAATCAAGATTCTGTATCATGGTATATAAAAGTATATAATGGTAACTATATGAATCTCGTTCTTCCTGGTGGTTCTTATAATTGTACAATGAAATAATATATATTGTTATTAATAAATAAATTATTCTTAAATTAAGCTTTTATTTTAAATTGACAAAATAAAACTACTTTCAATTTTATTAATTGAGAGTAGTTTTTATATTACTCGAAAAACGAGTATTAATCAAATATGGTGCTGAAAACAGGATTTGAACCTGCAACCCACTGATTACGAGACAGTTGCTCTACCGTTGGAGCTATTTCAGCAATTACAAACTTATTATATAACTTTTTAATAAATTTGTACATATTTAAAAAAAATAAGATAGAAATCTATCTTACTTTATACCCATTACATAGTCATCAATGTCATTCCAGTCATTATCTGAAATACCATATTTTCCATCTTTATCAATTTCAATTTCAACAATTTTATTTACTTTTTCTTTATAATCCATATCTTTAATATATGGGGTTAAGATATCTAATACTTTATTAGCGTATTCTTCTTCGGCTAGTGCTATTTCTTCATCTGTCATAGAGTCAGAATCATTATATTTATTTGAAAATTCTTCAATATAATTATCTACATCATCATATGAACTTTCCCAAAAATTTAATGGTTCAATTTCTAATTTAACTTGATATTTTCCATCAACTTTTCTAGAATCATTAATAGTATATTTTGTTTTGTTTAATGCTTTTATAGCTAAATTGATATATTCATCTATTATATCATCATTAATTACTTCATAATTTACATTATTATAATTCATAATAGAGTAGGCTAAGTATTCTACTGTATTATCATATAATTCTTTTGTATCATCTTCTGTTACATCGGCTAATTCTAAATACTTAGTGTTGTTATTTAGATAACTAGCATCCATAGCCGATTTGATATAATCACTGTATTTTTGTGATTCATCATTTTTAGTAAGACATCCCGTTGATAAGATTGTAATGGCAAAAATTGTTGTTAAAGCTATATACTTTTTCAAAAAAACACCTCTTTCATTAAATTATATATCAATTATATTATAAAAAGAATTTAAAAACAAGAAAAAAATCTAGATAAACTAGATTTTAAAATTCAATATGGTGTCCTCTTGGGGGCTCGAACCCCAGACCCACTGATTAAGAGTCAGTTGCTCTACCAACTGAGCTAAGAAGACGCAATCAATTACTAACTCATTATATCATACATTTTTTATTTTGTGAATAATTTTTTTGATTTTTTGTTATAATGTATGTAGATAGGAGTATTTGTATATGAAAAATTTTAATATTAATTATTATTTTAAAGATATTGATGAAAATGAAATATTTTATAAACTTACAAATAATAAGGAAAATGTAATGAATATTTTTTATAAAAAATAAATCGTAAATCTAATTCTATCATAGAAGATCCTATTTGTTATGGCAAAAATTGTAAGATATCATATAATTATTATATAAGACCAGGTACTCTTATAGTGAATAATTGTGTTGTTGGTTTTAGCACTCAGGTAAAAAATACAATAATTAGTGATGGAACAAAAATTTCTGATTTAGCTTTTGTAGAGGACTCTATTATTGGAAGAAATTCGAGAATTGGTAGTGGGGTAATAGTTTCAAATAGGTGTTTTAATCAATTAAGTGTTATCATTAAAGATAATTTAAAAACAAATATGATTTAGGTAGGAAAGTTAATGGGAATAGTATTTTGTATTATTGATTTATACCGATTGAGAAGAAAGTTTATGATAAAAAATCAATGGTTAGATAATGAGAAACAAGTTTTATCTAAAGCTAGTGATTGGGATTATTCGAAATATAATTAAATAAAGTTCAGCAAAAAAATAGACGTAAGTCTATTTTTGATTTTTAGAGTTTAATATATAATTATAAGAATCTCTACACATTTCTTCAATGCCCTTTTCTGCTTTCCAATTTAATTTTTCTAAAGCATAACTAGAGTCAGCATAACAAGATGCTATATCACCAGGACGTCTATCAGTAATTTTATATGGTACTTTGATGTTATTTACTCTTTCAAATGTTGTTACAAGATCAAGTACACTATATCCAATTCCTGTACCTAAATTATAAGCGTCAATTCCTTTATCTTTCAAGATTTTTTCAATTGCTTTAATGTGACCTTTAGCAAGATCTACTACATGAATATAATCTCTTACACCAGTTCCGTCAGGTGTATTGTAATCATTACCAAATATACTTAATTCGTCTAATTCTTTATTCGCAACCTTTACAATATATGGCATTAAATTATTTGGTATTCCTTTTGGATTTTCTCCAATTAATCCAGAAATATGTGCTCCAATAGGATTAAAATATCTTAATAAAGCTATACTCCAATCATTATCTGAAATGTATAAATCTCTTAAAATATTTTCAATCATCAATTTAGTTGATCCATATGGATTTGTTGTAGAAAGTGGAAAATCCTCTTTAATAGGAAGGGTTGTAGGATTTCCATATACAGTTGCACTTGATGAAAATACGATTTTTTTACAATTAAACTCATTCATTACTTCAATTAAAGATAAAGTAGAGTCAATATTATTTCTATAATACATAATTGGCTTTTTTACAGATTCACCAACTGCTTTATAACCTGCAAAATGAATTACTGCATCAATTTTATTTTCACTAAATATTTTTCTTAATAAATCTTTATTACAAACATCACCTTCATAAAATTTAAAATCTTTATTTGTAATTAATTTGATTTTATCTAAAACATCACTTTTAGAATTAGAAAAATTATCAATTATAACTATTTCATAACCAGAATTTAAAAGTTCAACTGCTGTATGACTTCCAATATAACCTGTTCCACCTGTAACTAATATTTTCATTATCTTACCTCCAGTATTATAATATCAAAATTTATAATTTTTTAAAATATTTAAAAGGATTTTTTTTAATTTTTTTGTATGTTTATAATAGAGGTGAAAAAAATGAAAGAAGAAAAAATTTTATCAGGTGTTTATGATTGTATTTTTAAGGCATTATTATTAAATAAAGAAAATAAGGAATTTTTAAAAATAATTATAAATGAAATTACAGATATTCCATTAAAGTACTTAGATAATATTCAAATATTAAATAATGAACATATAGTTGAAAATAAAAGAGATAAAAAAATGCGTAGTGATATAATTGTAAGTATTGGTAATAGAATAATTAATATTGAGATGAATAAAGATTATTATGAAGGTGTTTTTAGAAAAAATGATGGGTATTTATCAAAAATGGCTACAAGATTGTATAACGAAGGTGATAATTATTTAAATACTTATGACTTAATTCAAATAAATTTTGATAATTTTAATTTTTTTAAATACAATAAGGAAATATATAAATTTGTATATAAAGAAGAAGAAAAAAATATTTTGTTGCCTGGTAATTCTACAAAATATCATATAGACCTAGCATATATAAAAAAAGTGTGTTATAATAAACCTGTAGTAAATTTAACTAAATTTGAAAGACATTGTTTAATTTTAATTGCTGAAACAAAAGAAGAATTAAAAAAATTGGCGGGAGATGATTCGATTATGAAAAAAGTATCAAGAAATTTGATAAATTTGAGTTTAAATGACAAAATGATTGGAATTTACGATGCTGAAGTGGAAGCAAAAAAGGTAATGAAAACACAATTGTTATATGCAGAGAAAAAAGGTATGGAAAGAGGTTTAAACAAAGGTATAAAAAAAGGAATAAAACAAGGTTTAGAACAAGGTTTAGAACAAGGTTTAGAACAAGGTTTAGAACAAGGTTTAGAACAGGGAATTGAAAAAGGCATTGAAAAAGGAAGTAAAAATACTAAGGAAAAAATAGTTAAATCAATGTATCGTGAAAATATTGATTTAACTATGATATCAAAAATTACAGAAGTTAGTATAGAAGATATAAAGAAAATTATAAAATAAAAGAGCATATAAGCTCTTTTATTTGTGTGGTTTTTTATTGATAAAAATTATTATAAAATCAATAATCATTAATGAAATTAAAATAAATGATATATAATTTGGAATGTAAAAAATAAATTTATCTATTAATGGTTGTAATACATAAATAACTAATATAGATCCTATCATCCAACATAGTGATGTTTCTAAAGAAATATATTTTCCAAAATTAAATTTTAATTTTGTGTAATCCCAAAATACAACATGAAAAATTTTTTCAATTAAAATTCCCGCAATTAATTCTAAAGCAGTTAATATTATTGTTATAAGTATTGTAGAAATAATTAATTCTAAAACATTATTTAGATTAAAAATTTTAAAAATAAAATTTGAAATTAACAATATTAAAACACATCCAACACCATAAATAGGAGTCCATGGTCCATATAAAATTCCACTTCCAATTTTTTTACCCTTAATAACGCCTAAAGCGCTTTCGATTATAAAACCAATAAATGAATATATCAAAAATGTATTTAAGTAATACATATTATCACCATATATAGTATGTTTATAATTTAATATAATATTCAAAATACAAATTGAAAAAAATGTTATATTTTATAATTACAAATATGTTATAATTGTGATTAGGTGATTTACTAATGATTGATGTTTTTAAAATGATTTTTGGTAACCAGGTAAATATTATTTTTTGGGTTATTATTTTTTCTGTATGGATTATGGTAATGAAGCTAGAGGTAGATGCTGAAAATGTTAGCATTAAGTTTATAATATTATATGTTTTTTTATACGTTATATCGCTATTTCAAATTGTTGATATAAAAATAATTTATTTAATATTCTTAGTTATTTCGTTTGCATTTTTAGAAATTATTTTTTTAGATAGCTTTGCTAAAAAGATAATTTTAAAGAAAAGATATTATATATATGATTACTTTTATAAAATAATTTTTGAATATAAAGTGTTATATTTTTTTATAGCAATTTTTATTATATCTAATTTTTGTAAAAGCTTTGTTAAAAAAGTTCCTTTGGTTAATGACTTATATTTATTTTTAGTTGAAAAAATTAATTTTAATTTTGGAAAATATTTATTAATTTTTATTTCAATAGGTTTGATGCTTAAGTGTATTATTAGAATATCTAACAATAGATTTAAGACAATGAGCTTTGAACAAATTTCAAAAGAAATGGATACTGTTTTGCCGTTTTCAAATTTTTCTATTAGTTCAACCCTAAAGGATTTTTCAAAAATTTTGATATATAAAGAGGATCGTTCTTTTTTAGAACGAAAGAATTCCTATAATTGGATTAGTTATGAATTTATTAAGTATCGTATAAAACGTATTTATAAGTCGTCTGATAAATTTGGTAGCTGTAAATTTAAAATTTTGGGTTCTTTTCTTCATAATATATACTTTTTGATTTGTTTATTTGATAAATTTTTAATATTAATTTGTGACACAATTAAGTTTGTATCACAAATTGTTGTGAAAGTTATAATAGGAAGAAAAAATATAAAAAATTATTTAAGAGGATATTCCACAATTGAAATGCAGTTAATTAGGACTATTGCAGTTAAAGATGGATACGCTACAAATATATATCAGCGTAAGGCTTACGAATTTATTTATTCAAATATTTATTTTGATTCCCTTAAATCTTATTATATTTACCATGTTTATGAAAATATACAATATTATAAGTATTACTTAATTAATCTTTATATATTGATTGCTCCAGTAGAAATAAATGGAAAAAAATATACATCAATTTTAAGTTTATTTGATAAAAAAGACATATTTGATATAAGTTTAGAGGAGTTTTATATATGGACATTAGGATTATCACATAGAAAAATTAATGATAGAATTTTGGATGGTGATATTGTTCGCTCATATAGAATGGATTATACAAAATTGAAACAATTGATTAAAAGATTTAATAGTTAAAATGCTTAATGAACTTTAGATAATAAAAATATTTTACAATTTTTTATATACATGATATAATATCCTTGTTGTTGACGAATTTTGTCTTTTTTTTGAATTAAATTACTTTTTATTAGAATGTTTATAGTGAGGGAGTGTATGCATGAAAAAAGCATATAAAATTTTTAAAAGAATTATAGATTTTGTGATAGCATTGATACTATTTATAATATTGTTGCCAATAATGGTAATTGTTGCTATAGCAATAAAAATTGATAGTAAGGGGCCAATTTTCTTTAAACAAGAAAGATCTGGAAAAAATAACAAAGTTTTTCTTATGTATAAATTTAGAAGTATGGCTGTTTCTAACGATGTTTTAAATTTTAAAGAAGCTGATAAAACTACAAAAGTAGGTAAATTTATTAGAAAAACATCATTAGATGAAATACCACAACTTATTAATATTTTAAAAGGTGATATGAGTTTTATAGGACCACGTCCATGGATTACAGAATATAGTAAGTATTTTACTGAAGAACAAATGCATAGATTAGATGTATTGCCTGGAATGACAGGATTGGCGCAATGCGAAGGTAGAAATGGAATATCAATTACTGAAAAAATTAATTTTGACTTGAAGTATGTTAAAGATATTTCTTTAAAAATGGACTTGTATGTTATTTATAAAACAATATATACTGTTTTTTCTGCAAAAAATGCTGTTGGAAATAAAGATATAATTAAAAATGAACTTGAAGATTTAAAGAAACAATTTAATAAAAAGGATAATGATATTCAAAAAAGTAAAAAAAAAATAATAAATGAAGAAATAGAAAAAGAAGAAATAGGTGAAGAAGTTTATGCGTAAGGTTTTATTTAGTGCTACAGTTGATTCACACATTTTAGCTTTTCATTTACCATATTTAAAATATTTTAAAGAACAGGGATATGAGGTTCACGTTGCTACAAATGGTGATTTAGAAATACCTTATTGTGATAAAAAACACAAAATTTCATTTGAAAGAAATCCTATTAAAATTAATAATTTAAAAGCAATTAGACAGTTAAAAAAAGTTATTGATGAAGAAAAATTTGACATTATTCATACACATACACCAATGGGAAGTGTTGTAACAAGATTAGCTGCAAAAAAAGCAAGAAAAAAGTATAATACTAGAGTGATTTATACTGCACATGGATTTCATTTTTATAAGGGTGCTTCCAAGGTTAATTGGTTGGTTTTTTATCCAATTGAGAAATATTTAGCTAAATATACAGATGACCTAATTACTATTAATAAAGAAGATTATGAATTGGCTACAAAAAAATTTAGGACAAAAGTACACTTTGTACCTGGTGTTGGAATTGATCCTAGTAAATTTGATTTTGAAATGTCCGATAAGGAAAAAGATGAGTTACGAAAATCTTTAGGTTTAAAGAAAGATGATTTTGTAATGATTTATCCAGCCGAAATATCAAAAAGAAAAAATCAGGAATGGTTAATTAATATATTAAATGAATTATTAGCTGAAAATAAAAATATTCATCTTTTATTACCTGGAAGGGATAATCTAAATAATAAAATAGGAATGTTAATTAAATCATTAAATTTAGAAAATCAAATTCATTTGTTAGGCTTTAGAAAAGACATTCCATCATTATTAAAAATTAGCGATTTGGCAGTATCTTCGAGTAGGCAAGAAGGCTTACCTGTAAATATAATGGAAGCAATGTATGTTGGATTACCAATTATCGTTACTGATTGTAGAGGTAATAGTGATTTGATTGAAAATGAAAATGGTTTTGTAATTAATCAAGGTGATAGCGAGAATTTTATTAACAGTATAAAAAAAATACAATCAGATAATAAATTAGTTATTAAAATGGGTAAATTAAATAAAAAGTTTATAAAAAATTATTTATTAGACGATGTATTAGAAGAATATAAAAAAATTTATGAATGTAAGTAGGGGATATATTTGAAAAAAATTGCATATCTAAGGACGACATCAATAATAAATGATTCAAGAGCAAATAAAGAAATTAATACTTATGCTGAGCAAAACAACTTTGTATATGTATTTGGTTGGAATAGGCAAAATCTAAATAAAGATAAGTTGCAAAATTGTGATAATATTCAATTTATTATGTATAATCAAAAAAGCAATTATGGTGATGGTGTAAAAAATATTTTCAAGTTACTAAAATTCGAATTATGGCTACATAAAAATCTTAAAAAAATGATAAACGAAATTGATGTTATACATGCTTGCGATTTTGACACTGCATATATAGGATATAAAATTGCAAGAAAATATAACAAAAAATTTATATATGATATATATGATTATTATGTAGATTGTCATAATTTATATTTTCTAAAAAGGTTTATTGAAAATATTGATATATCAATAATTAATAGGTCAGATGTTGTTATTTTATGTACTGAGCAAAGATCTGAACAAATAAAAAAATCACAACCTAAAAGAATCGAAATAATTCATAATACACCTGATATTAAAAAGGAATATATTGCAACAAAGTTTGACGAAAAAAATATTAAAATTTGCTATGTTGGTATTTTACAAGATGATAGATTGCTTATCGAGATAGGTAATTCAATAAGTAAATATTCAAATGTCGAATTACATATTGGTGGATTTGGAAAGTATGAAAATTTTTTTGAAAATTTATCTCAAAAAAATAAAAATGTATTTTTTTATGGTCAAATGAAATATGATGATGTTTTGAATTTAGAAAGTAAATGTGATGTTTTGTTTGCAACATATAATCCTGATGTACCAAATCATAAATATTCAGCACCTAATAAGGTTTATGAGGCTATGGCCTTAGGAAAGCCAATAGTCGTATGTAAAAATACAGGGGTAGATCAACTCGTTCGAAATGAACATATAGGATATGTAATAAATTATGATGCAAAAGATTTTTTTAACTGTATCGAAAAAATATCTGCTGGTGAATATGAAAGTATTTCTAAAGTTGGTAAATATTTATATTGTGAAAAATATAAATGGGATGTAATGAAAGAAAAAATGAAAAAAATTATTAATGATATTGAGGTGAAGTAGTGTGCTTATATTAATATTGCTAAATATATTATTATTTATCTTTTATAATAAAAGTATAAAATCTTTCTCATCATTATATAATGAAAAACTTAAAAAAATTTTTATTATAGGTGTTGTGTTTGAGTTGATATTATTATTATTTTATAGGTTGGATTTATTATCCTTAAATAGAAATGTATATTATTCAGATGCTGAAACTTATTGGAAAAACACTTTAGAATTAATAAATTACGGACAAAGTGATGGTTATAATGCATTATATTATAAAATTTGTTACTATCTTCAAATTTTCTCACCATTTATATGGGTTGGTTGGAATAATTTGTTTAACATTACTTGCATAAATTTCTCAATAGTTTTTGTAGTATATAGCTTAACAAATTTTGAATTTAATAAAGAAAATGATGCTGAATTATATAGAAAAATAAAATTGTTATTGATTTTAACAATGTTTAATCCTTTTATAATATACAGTCTTATGAGAAATTTAAAAGATGCTTTATTCATGGTTTATGTTTTATTTATTGCTTTTATTTTAAATAAAGCAATAAATAAAAATAATATTGTATTTTCTTTGATTACATACTTGTTTTTCTCTATATCTGTGTATACCATGATTCAATTGAGACCATGGGGATTTATTATTCCATTAATTGCAATAGCATATTTAACAATATATTTAATTATAAATTTAATAAAAAAAGTAAAAAAAGAATTTCAAATTAATAGGTTAAAAATTATTTTGATTTTGATATTTGTATCAGTTGCCTTGATATTCGTTTCTTTTGTGTTATGCTTTAAGATATTTCCTCATGTTATTGCAACACTAAGAGTGTGGATTCCATCTGTAATGGATTCTATGATGCAAAGAAATTTAATATCAATGCTATTGGGTTTTTTTAAATTTATAGTTGCGCCTGGACCTCTTAGAGCTTTGTTTGGAAATAAATATTTCGTTCATTATACAGAAAGTGGAAATATTATGTGCTGTATTGGACAAATTATGTGGTGGCTTTCCATTGTAATAATATTATCAAATTTTATAATTTCAATAAAAAACAAAAAGACAAATTTTAAAATAAAAAATCATTTTTGCAATTTTATATCAATTATCACTTTTATTTATATTGTTATTTATGTAATTCAATATGGTGGTACTGCTGAAATAAGATTGAGAGCAGTAATGTATATTTTCTCCTTTTCAATATTTTTCTCAATTTTTTCAATCAACGATTATAAATGCAATAAAAAGATATATAATGTGGTTTCTATATTATCAATATTATGTTTTACTTTGATAATTTTTTTAGGAATGTAATTATGAAAAAAATAATTTTTGTATGTGATTCACTTAGAATTGGTGGAATTCAAACCGCATTAGTAAATTTAATAAATAACCTTAATTTAGAAAAATATAAAATTGATTTATTTTTATTTAATGATGAGAATTCTGAGAAGAAAATTGATAGTAGAATAAACATTATTTCTGGAAGTAAATTTTTAAAAACTTGCAGTTATACTTTAAATCAGGCAAAAGAAAAAGGCAAAATTTGTTATCTTATTAGAGGATTTGTTTTTTTATTGTGTAAAATCTTTGGGGCAAATTTAGTTTACAATTGTATCTTTTTATTTGAAAAGAATCTTAAAGAATATGATATTGCTATATCTTTCTCAAATAATGGAAGTATTAAGTCAACATATTTTGGATATAATAAGTTTGTTTTAAAAAAAATTGAAGCAAAGAAAAAAGTATCGTGGCTTCATGTTGATTATGAAACTATGAAAATGAATAATAAAATTAATAATAGGGAATATAAATTATTTGATTGCGTAGTTGCAGTTTCAAATGCAACTATGAAGAGTTTTTTAAAGTATATTCCAGAAATGAAAAATAAAACAATTGTTATATATAATTATTTGGATTTTGATACAATAAAAAGAAAATCATTAGAAAATACAAAGTATGAATTTGATAATAATTTGTTTAATATTGTAAGTGTTGGCAGATTAGATAGTAATAAAAATCAAATTATGCAACTTGAAATTGCTAAAAAATTATGTGATAATAATATTAAATTTAAGTGGTATTTAATAGGTGATGGACCAGAAAGAACTAATTTGGAAAATTATATAATAAATAACAAATTAGAAAATTGTGTAATTATGCTTGGTTATATTAATAATTGTTATCCTTATATAAAAAAATCAAATTTAGTTGTATCAACTTCTTTAAGTGAAAGTTATGGATTATCTTTGATTGAGGCATTATCCTTAAAAAAAATTGTTGTAACACTAGAGTATCCAGCAGTATATGAAATAATAAATGATAATGGAATTGTTTGTCAGTCTAAAGATATTATTTATGAAACAATAAAAAAAATTATAATTGATAAAAAATATTATAATGAAAATGAAAAAAAGGCGAAGAATATAATTGATAATGAAATGATTACAAAAAAAATCGACACATTGTTTGAGGTTTTATTATAGTAGGAGGTAATTTATGAAAGTTTTAATGTTATCATTAGATGATTATCCACATTGTGGTGGAAAGTCAACTCATATGTCGAGTCTTATTGATGGACTTAAAAGTCTTAATATAGATACTGATGTTGTATCTAGGAGCAATTTATCTCAAAGTAAGATAAATTTAAAAAAAGCATTTATTTATATCAATAAGTTTACAAATCCAAAAAAATATTTTTATTTAAGAAAAAAAATAGAGTTTGATTTATATTTTGAACTTTTAAAAGGTATACAAAATATTGATGATTACGATTGTATATCTTGCCAAGATGCATTAGCTTGTACTGCAATAGGTAGATTATATAAAGATAAAAAAATTACTTTAACGATGCATACATATTTTGGACTTGAATATACATTAGATAATAAAATACTTAATGAAAACGATGAATATTATAAAAAACTTTTTGCTTTAGAAATAGAAAGTTTAAAATATGCAAATAATGTTGTCGCTGTTGATGATAGAATTTATGATCATGTAAAGAAAATGTCTAATGAGTATGAAACTAATAATAAAATTTATAGCATAATTAATTTTACTAATACTGATTTATACAATACTGAAAAAGATGAGCATGCAAATTTTAATATAATGTGTGTTAGAAGATTGGTTGAAAAAAATGGAGTTGTTTATGCTGCTAAAGCGATGAAACATATAGGTGATAATATTTTTCTACATATATATGGTGAAGGCCCTGAATTAGATACAATTAAGAAAATTGTTGAAGATGAAGAATTAGAAAAAAAAGTTTTTTTACATGGCAAAATCGATAATAGTATGTTACCTGAAGTTTATAGAAAATGTGATGTTGTGCTAGTACCTTCTATTACGGTAAATGGATTGCAAGAAGCAACAAGTATTTCTGCAATTGAGGCTATGTCTTGTGGAATACCAGTTATTGCTTCAAAAATTGGTGGTTTAGCTCAAATGATAAATAATGATGTTAATGGAATATTGGTGCAAGAAAAAAATGAGATTGAGATAGCTGAAAAAATTATTTATTTATATAATAATCCTGAAATTAGAAATAAAATATCTAAAAATGCACGTGAATATGTTTTAAAAAATCATTCACATATTTGTGCGGCTAAACAATATTTAGATATTTTCATGTCATAAACAAAAAAATGCGAAAGAAAAATTCATTAAAAAATTTTTTTACAGATATTGTTCCTTATTTTGTTTTTGCAATAATAGGTTTTATTCAAGTTAGAATTTTTATCAATAATTTAGGTGAAGAAATATATTCATTAAATCAACTTTTTATACAACTTTTTTCTTATATATCTTTAGTTGAAGGTGGAGTTGGAGCAATTATTTCACAACAGTATTATAAATTATTAGTAAACGATGATAAAATGAAAATTAAAGAATTGTATTTTTCATCAAAGAAAGCTATGAAGAATATTTCAATATTAATTTTAATAATAGGAATTATTGTTTCGTTTACACTTAAATTAATTACAAACAATTCCTTAACTCTTCAATATATGCAATTTGTATTTTTATTATATATCATTAGAAGTATTGTTGAATATTTAAATTTACCACCACGATTTGTAATTCAAGCGGATCAAAAATTATATAAAATTAATTTAAAATTGAATTTTTTTAAGTTTATAGAAGCAATATTGCAGTTGTGTTTAATTTACTACAAATTAGATTATATAATTATCTTGATAGTTTCAATTATCATTAGGTTAATAATGTATAAGGTAGTAAATAGTAAAATATATACAGAATATCCTTGGTTAAACAGGAAAGAAAATATAACGCCAAAAAAGGTTAGTGGTATAGGTTATATGTTTTATCATAAAATTGCAGGGGCAGTTTATAACAATGTAGATATTTTGCTTATATCAGCAAAGATGGAACCATTATATGTAACTGCTTATTCATCATATAATTACTTAACTAGATATATCAATGATGTTATATATATGTTAGGTAATTCTCTAATGGCAAGTTTGGGCAACGTAATTTATAAAGAAAGTAATGAAACAAGCAGAAAAATATTTGAAGAATTATTATCATTTTTTATGTTCTTAGGATGTTTTTTTTCCATTAATATGTTAATGTTATCAAAAAATTTTGTAAATATATGGATTGGTGAAGAATATCAATTGGATAATATTGCAATTGTAATGATGTCATTTTTATTATTTATTTCAATTTCAAAGAGAATCGTGGCATTATTGTGTGAAGCAAACGGATTTTATAAAGAAACAAAAAATATTGTAATATTAGAGGCTATTTCTAATTTGGTTTTATCAATTGTTTTATTGAATTTCTATGGAATAAATGGTGTGATATTTGCAACAATTATTTCTTACTTTTTAACAACTTTTTGGTATTATCCTAGATTTATTTATTCAAAAATTTATAAAAACGGAATAGAAAAATATATTAAAGTTTATGTAGTTTCGATATTACTTTTAATTTTTGGTTTGATTGCAAGCTTATATATAAATTACAATGTAAAAAATTTTATAGATTGGTTTTTATTTGCTTGTGTTAATTCAATTGTGAGTGGTTGTATTTTAATTATAATCTTTTATTTTACAAACGATTCATTTAAAAGCATTATAAAAAAATTTTTATTGTTAATAAAGGGGAGATAGTATGAAATTTTCAATAATTATGCCTACATATAATGACTCTGATACTATTACTTATTCTTTTGATTCTGTTTTAAATCAAAAATATGAAAATTTTGAATTGATAGTTATTGATGATGGTTCAACGGACAATACAGCCAATGTAGTTAGTGAATATAAAAAGCAACATGATAAGTTTGACAAAATCAAATACATTTATCAAGATAATGGTGATCAATTGAATGCAATAAAAAATGCTATTAATTATATTACTGGTGATTATATATATATTTTACACTCGGATGATGTGTTTTACAATGAATTTGTATTAACTAATGCGGCCAAATTTTTTGAAGAAAATAAAAATATTGATGCAATTATTTCTGATTTAACTTTAATAAACGAAAATAATGAGATAATTGGAACGCAAATGGTACGTAAATATGAAAATAAGCTTACCGATATTCCATTACAATTGTTAATGCTTGGAAGAAACTTATATGTGGATTTTTGTTTTTCAAAAAAAGATGTTTTTTGTACAAAAATATATAATAATTATTTAAATTGGAATGGTCCATTTTGGCTTGATTGTGAATCAAATCAAATACTCAATGTTAAAAATGTTAATTTTCATTTTATAAAGTATAGGGTTTTTGCTGGAAATTATATTAATAATGAGATAGGTTTATTAAATGTTTTTAATGGTGAGTTGAGAGTAGTAATCAGATTGATGAAAAATTTTTATATTCCATTTTATAAATTTCAATATTATATCAAAAAAATGTTAGATATAATTAAAATTAAATATATTCCTATTTATATAAAAAAAGAAACAAAAAATAAACTGAATGTTTTAAAATTTATATATAATAAAAGAATTTCAATTAATAAGTATCCTTTTTATAGAGATTTATATAATTTCTTTAAAAATTATCATTCTAGGACAATTGAATTAAAATCCGTTCCAGAAAGTATTTATTATGGTTCTGATATGAGAAAATTCAATAAAAAATTGATATCAAATGATTTGGATAATGAGTATTATCATTTATTTGATGAAATGAGTAAAGGATTTAATAAAATTGTTATAAAGAAAAAAGATGTTGAAAAAATGAGAATTGTTTTAAAATTTTTATGTATTTATGATTATGTTGAGGTGATTGAAAAATGAAAAAAATAATGTTGGTGTTTGGTACACGCCCAGAGGCAATAAAAATGTGTCCACTTGTTAATGAACTAAAGTCAAGAAGTTGTTTTAACACTATTGTATGTGTAACAGGACAACATAGACAAATGTTGGATCAAGTATTAGAGGCATTTAATGTAATTCCGGACTATGATTTATCTATTATGAAAGAACGTCAAACATTGTTTGATGTTACAACAAATATATTGAATAGAATAAAGGAAGTATTAGAAAAAGAAAAACCAGATGTTGTATTAGTACATGGTGATACATCAACAACATTTGTTACAGCTCTTGCTTGTTTCTATTTACAAATACCAGTTGGTCATGTTGAGGCTGGTCTTAGAACTTATGATATCTATTCTCCATTTCCAGAGGAATTTAATAGACAGGCAGTTAGTATAATTTCAAAATTTAATTTTGCCCCAACTGAATTAAGTAAAAATAATTTAATTAAGGAAGGAAAAAAAGAAGAAAGTATTTATGTGACTGGTAATACAGCAATAGATGCCCTTAAAACAACTGTAAGAAAAGATTATCATCATGAAATGTTAGATTGGGCAAATGGTAGTAGGTTAATTGTTTTAACAGCTCATAGAAGAGAAAATCTTGGTGAACCATTACATCATATGTTTAGAGCAATAAGAAGAATTGTTGATGAATTTGAAGATGTAAAGGTCATTTATCCGATTCATATGAATCCGGCAGTTCGAGAAGTTGCTAACGAAATTTTAGGTGATGATGAAAGAATTAGAATTATTGAGCCTTTGGAGGTTTTAGATTTTCATAATTTTTTAGCAAATTCATATATGATTTTGACTGATAGTGGTGGAATACAGGAAGAAGCGCCATCGTTAGGGAAACCAGTATTAGTTATGAGAGATACAACTGAAAGACCAGAAGGAATCAAAGCGGGAACATTAAAGTTAGTTGGAACTAATGAGGAAACAATTTATAATGAGTTTAAAAAATTGCTTATAGATAAAAATGAATATGAAAAAATGAGTAATGCTTCAAATCCATATGGTGATGGATTTGCTTGCAAAAAAATAGCTGATATTTTAGAAAAAGAATTATAAATAATAGGAGATTGTATGAAAAAAAATACAAAAAACATCAAATCTAATAAAATGTTTACTTTTAATATTCTTTTTGTAATTTCATTGGTAGTTAACACAATTATGTTATCAAATTTGAATAATGGAGAATATATTGAAAATTATTTACCAATAACAATTTCTAGTTTATTTGTTTCCATTATATTTGGAATATATGTAGCGAAGAAGAAATTTATTTCCAATAAATTAAATAATAATAATAAAATTATATATATATTTATATCAATTGTCTTTACAATACTATATATGCTGAAATTATTTAATTACTTATCTATTGATATATATAACCTTACTTCATTAAAATATATCTTTAATTATCAGTTATGTAGATTGTTATTAATAATTTTATCTAGCTTTTCTGTAGTATGCATTATTAATTATTTTGTAATTGTTTTTGCCAAATTTATTGCAAACTTTATAAAAAAAATAGATAATTCAGAAAAAAACTTTATTATAATAGCAAGCATGATTTCTTTAATTGTTATAACATATGTTTATTGTAGAACAACTGTTTGCTGGCAGGGATTCGATAAAGTTTTTTCTATGGACTCAATGGATATAAGTTATTATATGTATGATGTTTTATGGAATTCTGATATAAGACATATCTTATTTGGCGTTATAGCATCTCCAATTGGTGTAGTTGATAGTCTTTTTGTAAAAGTTTTTGCAGGAATTGATATATATTATGTAATACTTGCTTTGTTTAATTCCGCTATGTTAATAATGATTGCAATTATGTTAAAAAGAATTTTAAAAAATAAAATGGCTATGTATTTATATTCATTATCTTATCCGTTTATGTTATATTCCTTATTTATTGAAAAATATCAAATATGTGTATTTTTAATTATTTTATTTATATATAGTAAATACGAAAAAGATAAAGAGATTGAAAATTTTTCACTGATTTCATCAATTGGATGTATGATTACCACTGCTTCAATTGGCTTATTTGCTGGAAGTGAAAAAAATATAAAAAAAAGAATTATTGAATGGATAAAGTATGGTTTAATTTTTATTTCAGTTTGTTTTGTTTGTGGTAAGGGTGGAGTATTGATTACTATTCCAAAACAACTGAATAATTTAATTGGGGGAATACCAATAAAAAATACACTTTCCCAAAGATTTTATGGATTGTCAGAATTATTTTATTCATCTATATTTGCACCAAAAATATATAATTCTGATGGAATTATATTATGGGCAAATGCTGCTTATTATTTGAATAAACTCGGATTGTTAATTATTTTAGTGTGCATTGTTAGTTTTGTTATAAATCGTAAAGAAAACTATTCTAAGTTTTGTGGCTTATGGATTTTAACTGCATTTATATTGTTCATTTTTATGAATTGGTATTGTTTTGAAGCCCCATTATTTAATATATATTTTTCTTGGGCTATAATTTCACTTATTATTATGGCAATTGAGAAAATTAAAAATAAAACAATAAAACAATTTATTTATTATACATTGATAACATTAATGGTTATAATTAATGTTAATCAAATGTTTGTTCTCATTTCTAATATAATTTAGGTGGTGATTATGTGGATGTATATGATTTTGATGGAACAATATATGATGGAGATTCTTCAATTGATTTTTATTTGTTTTGCTTAAAAAAAAATATAAAATTATTTAGATATATTCCAGGGCAAGTATTATATTCAATTTTATATAAATTTAAAATAAAAACAAAAGAGGAATTTAAACAAAAATTCTTTTCTTTCTTATGTGAAATAAATAATGTAGATGATATTGTAACCTTGTTTTGGAAAACGCACGAAAAAAAAATTAAATATTTTTACCTTAACAAAAATCATAGTAATGATGTTATTATTTCTGCTTCTCCATTTTTTTTATTAAATCCAATATGTGAAAAATTAAAAATTAAAAAATTAATCGCATCAAATTTTAATAAAAACAATGGTACTTTGAGTGGGAAAAATTGTTATGGTATAAATAAAGTTGATAGGTTTAGAGAAATATTTGGAAATATTAGTATTGAAAATTTTTATACTGATAGCTTATCAGATTTACCACTTATACAAATAGCAAATAATTCTTATATCGTAAAAAAAAATAAAATTATTAAATATAATTAGTAGAGGTATTATGTATGAAAAATTATATTAAATTAATGCGACCAAAACATTATTTAAAAAATATTTTAATAATGTTGCCATTAGTTTTTAGTGGTTCAATTTTTGATGTAAAAAAAGATATTGTAACTATTTTAGGTTTATTATCATTTTGCTTTGCGGCATCGTTTGTTTATGTGATTAATGATATAAAAGACAGAGAAAAAGATAAATTGCATGAAAAAAAGAAGAATAGACCTATTGCATCCGGAATGATTTCTGTTAGAAATGCTATTATATTCGGTGTTTTATTACTTGTCTTATCTTATGTTTTTAATTTGTTAGGTACTAAACAGTTTTTAAATATGAGTTATATTTACATAATTATTTATGTGCTTTTAAATATTTTATATAGTTTTGGTTTAAAAGATATTCCATTACTTGATGTTGCAATTTTAGTATCAGGTTTTTTGATTAGAGTCTTATATGGTTCATCATTGATTAATGTTGAAATCTCTAATTGGCTCTATCTAACAATCATTTCAATTTCATTTTATTTAGGATTGGGGAAACGTCGTAATGAGTTATCCAAATCTTCAACTACAAGGAAGGTATTAAAATATTATAATCATGAATTTCTGGACAAAAATATGTATATGTGCTTATCAATTTCTATAATTTTTTATTCTCTATGGTGCGTAGATCCAATAACTGTGTCGAAAACTAATAATTTATTAATTTGGACTATTCCAATGATTATACTGTTATGTATGAAATATAGCATGGATATTGAGAATGATGGATATGGTGATCCTGTTGATGTCATAACAGATGATAAGGTTTTACTTTTGTTATCATTAATTTGTGGAATATATATGTTTATAGTTATGTATTTTATATGATATGAAAAAAATAATTACAATTATTTTATTAGTATTATGGATGTGTTTAATATTTTATTTTTCAAATCAACCGTCATATGATTCTGATAAAGCAAGTAATGGTGTAATAGATAAATTAATAAATATTGTAGAAAAATTAAGTAATTATGAATTTAATGAAGAAGAATTAAATATAATTTATGGGAATTTAGTTTTTCCAGTAAGAAAATCTGCGCATTTTACTATATATCTAATACTTGGTATATTATTTTATAATTTGATAAGACTATATATGAATAATAACTTTAAAATATTGATAATTAGTATATTAATGTGTGTTATATATGCTTGTAGTGATGAGATACATCAGCTTTTTGTATTTGGCAGATCTGGTGAAATAAGAGATGTCTTAATTGATTCCATTGGTAGTTTAATTGGAATTTTAATAATTTATAAATTTTATAAAAGAAAGAATGGTATTTATGAAAGAGAGAATAATAAAACTTTTAAATTTAATAGTTAAAGTTTCTTTTGTTTTCTCTTTTTTTGCTATTTTATTTATTTTGTTAAAGATGAATATGTTTCCAACACAATATATTGTTATATATTGTGTCATATGTTCTATAATATTAATATTTGATTTTTTATCTGATTTTATTTTAAAAAAATTTATTTTTAAAATAATTTCAATAATAATTTCTTTAATATTTATTATAATTAACTTAATTATATATATTTATTTAAGTAAAACTGATGGTTTTATTAATTCATTACAAAATAATAATATATTAGAAACTTTTTATGTAGCTGTATTAAGTGATTCTGATTATAATGAAATTAGTGATTTAAATAATTTAAAAATAGGTACATTATATAGTAATGATGAATCATATAGCATCATTTCTGATAATATTAAAGATGAGATAAATTATGAAGAAGTATATTATGAGAATTTGTTTGCCATTTGTACAGATTTAAAACTTGGCAATACTAATGCGATTATATTAAGTGAACAAAATAAAAAAATGATAGAAGAAAATGATGCATTAACCACATCATTAAAATACATTTATACTATAAAGGTTAAGGCAAGAGTTAATGTTACTGCTAAAAAAATAGATGTTACAAAAGATCCTTTTATTGTGTATATATCTGGTATTGATACTGATGGTGAAATTTCTAATGTTTCAAGAAGTGATGTTAATATTTTAGCAATTGTAAATCCAAATAATAGGAAAATTTTACTTGTTACAATTCCAAGAGATTATTACGTCTTGTTGCACGGAACAACAGGACCGAGGGATATTTTAACTCATGCTGGATTATATGGTGTTGATATGTCTATTACTACAATTGAAGATTTATTAGGTATTGATATAAATTATTATATTAGACTTAATTTTTCAACCTTAATTAAAGCTGTAGATATTATTGGTGGTATTGATGTTTATTCGGAATTTGATTTTAATACATATGGTTATCAATTTTATAAAGGATATAATACTGTAAATGGTGAGTATGCACTTGCTTATTCTAGAGCTAGAAAAAATTTTGAAGGTGGAGATAGACAAAGAGGAAAAAATCAACTTCACGTTATAGAAGCGATGGTAAAAAAAGTTTCAACCTCAAATGTTATCTTAAATAAATATTTATCAATATTGGAAGGATTAAAAGGAACTTTTCAAACAAATTTTGATTCAAAGAGTATTTATGCATTAGTAAGAATGCAACTATCTGATATGTCAGAATGGAATATAGAAGAATATAGTTTAGATGGTGCAAACGGAAGAGATTATACATATAGTTTAGGTGATATAATAGCTTTTGTAATGGAACCTGATTATAATACGGTAAATACAGCTAAGGATAAAATTAAAGAAATGATGCAGTAGCATCTTTTTTTTGTTAAAAAAAGGAATTTCATTATTATATTTCGTATATATATAATAGGAGGAACTTATGAAATATATATTGATTATTATTTTATTTATTTTAATTATATCTTTTTATTCCATTTTAAAAATATCTTCATTAAATGATAATTAATTTATCATTTTTTTGTTAAAAAGCAGGAAAATGGAATAGTTTTTTCGAAAAATATATATGGGAGGTGATAAAAATTAAAATCATAGAAAAGAATCTAGGTAATGAAGAGATAATACCATTAACATTTGATCCTATATTTACTAATATTTTTAATAATGAAGAAAATATATGTATATTAGAAGATTTTATATCAATATATTTTGATATTCCGATTAATGAAGTAATTGGTAACTTAAAAATATTAAGTAGGAAATTAAATAAAAATAATAAATTAGAAGCAAGCAAAGAAGTCGATTTGTTATTATCTTTAAATGGAATAAAAATAAATATAGAATTATCTAATAGATGTACTA